>NZ_JTHN01000048.1 GCF_001399685.1 Paenibacillus sp. A3 | reverse complement strand
CCTTTGTCTCCGGATTCTACCCGCCTGAGGGGTTATTGAATCGAAGAATCCGGGGACAACAGCGATCGGAAGAACGATTCGCTCGCGCAGCGACCTCTTATGCAGCGGTCTCTTAAAAAGCAGGGGAGGTAAAGAACTTATGGAAGCGATTGCAAAAGACGGGGAACTGCGGGGAATTGCGATTATCGGGATGGCGGGACGGTTCCCGGGAGCCGGGGATTTGGAGCAATTTTGGGCCAATCTGCGAGACGGGCGGGAATCGATTACCTCCTTCAAGGAGCCGGAGAAGAACCGGGTCCATGCCGCAGGGATTTTGGAGGAAGCGGCCGACTTCGATGCCACCTTCTTCGGAATGACGCCGCGGGAAGCGGAAATGACGGACCCGCAGCACCGGTTGTTTCTGGAATGCGCCTACGAGGCCTTGGAGTCGGCAGGATATCCTCCGACGAGGTGCCCCGAACGGGTCGGGGTCTATGCGGGCAGCGGGCACTCGGATTATCTCCAGCATGTACTTAGCCATGACGAGCTTGTGGAATCGTTCGGGCCGTTCCAGATCGGTATCGGCAACCACCCGGACTTTCTCGCCACCCGCGTTTCGTACAAGTTAAACCTGAGCGGCCCGAGCGTCGCAGTGCAAACGGCCTGCTCCAGCTCCTTGGTGGCCGTCCACATGGCGTGTCAGGCGCTGCTCACGTACGAGTGTGATATGGCGATCGCCGGCGGCGTGTCGGTCAAAGCGGACCAAACGGCAGGGTTCGACTATCAGGAAGGGGGCATTCTGTCGCCGGACGGGCGCTGCCGCGCATTCGACGCCAAGTCCCAAGGCACGGCAGTCGGGAACGGGGCCGGTGCCGTCTTGCTGAAGCGGCTGGACGAAGCCGTGTTGGACGGGGATACGATTCTGGCCGTAATCCGCGGTTCGGCGGTCAATAACGACGGGGCGCAGAAGGTCGGGTATACCGCACCGAGCGTGACGCGGCAAGCCGAGGTCATCAAGGAAGCGCTGGCCGTCTCGGAGATCGACCCGGCGACGATGACGTATATCGAGGCTCACGGCACCGGCACCGCGCTGGGCGATCCCGTTGAAGTGGCCGCCTTGACGGAGGCGTACCGTGAGACTACGAGCCAGAAGCAGTACTGCGCCATCGGGTCGGTCAAAACGAACATCGGCCATCTCGACAGCGCCGCCGGAATTGCCGGGCTGATCAAAACGGTGCTGTGCCTGCAAAATAAAATGCTGCCGCCGAGTTTGCACTACACGGAGCCGAATCCGAAAATCGATTTTGCAAACAGTCCTTTCTATGTGAACGACCGGCTCAGGGAATGGATGACGGACGGGAATCCCCGCCGGGCCGGGGTAAGTTCGTTCGGTATGGGGGGCACGAATGCGCATGTCGTGCTGGAAGAAGCGCCCTTAGTAGAAGTGCGGTATCCGGAGGCGGGGGCTGCGTTCGCCAGTGCGGAGACGGAGGCCGGAACCAGGAACGGGACCGCCGATTGGAACGTCATCGTCTTGTCTGCAAAAACGGCCACGGCCTTGCGCCGGAAGACGGAGCGGTTGATCGGCTATTTGGAAGCGAACCGGGACGTTCCCTTATCCGATGTGGCCTATACGCTTGCCGCAGGAAGAGAAACGTTCGCCCGGCGGCTCGCGGTGGTCGGCCGCGATTCCGGGACGGTCGCGGACGGATTGAAAGCGAAGCTCGCGGACCTGCCGCCGTCCGACCGGGGCGCTCAAGAGCCCGCGGGCGGCAGCGAATCGCCGCTGAGCGTGGCCTTTATGTTTACCGGGCAGGGGGCGCAGCACATTTATATGGGCGCCGAGCTGTACGAATCTGCGCCCGTGTATCGCGAGCAGGTGGACCGGTGCGCCGAACGGCTGCAACCACTGCTCGGCCTCGATCTGCGGAATGTGCTGTATCCGGCTCCGTCCGAAGCGGAGGAAGCGGCTTCCCGGCTGCGCCAAACCGCCCTGACGCAGCCTGCGCTGTTCGTCCTCGAATATGCTTTGGCCAAGCAGCTGGAGGCTTGGGGCGTTCGTCCGCAGGCGATGATCGGCCACAGCATCGGCGAGTATGTGGCCGCCTGCTTGGCGGGAGTCATGACCTTGGACGATGCCTTGACCGCCGTCGCCGCACGCGGAAGTCTGATGCAGGAGATGGATCGCGGGGCGATGCTGGCGATCGCGCTGTCTGAAGCGGAAGTGCGGGAGCTGCTGGCCGATGCGTCCCCGGAGCTGTCCGTGGCTGCCGTGAACGGTCCGATGTCCTGCGTGGTGTCGGGAACCTTCGGGGCGATCGAACGGCTGGAGCAGGCGCTCGGCCACAGGAACGCTGTATCGAAGCGGCTCGCGACCTCGCACGCTTACCATTCGGCGATGATGGAGCCGATGCTCGAACGGTTCGCTTGGGTGATGCGGGGGATCGAGCTGCATGCGCCGCAGCTTCCGTACGTCTCGAATGTGACGGGAACGTGGATTACGGCGGAGCAAGCGACGAACCCGATGTATTGGGTCCGGCATTTGCGGGACACCGTCCGCTTCGCAGACGGAATCCGCCTGCTGTCGGAATCGGGAAGAACGGCGTTTCTGGAGATCGGTCCGGGACAGTCTTTGACCTCACTGGTCCGGCAGCAAACCGCCCGGAACGCGACACCTGGGGCGCTGGCGGTCAACACGCTGCCTCCGGCGGCTGCGGGCAAATCTGCGTATGCCAGCGTCCTTCAGGCGCTGGGCGAGCTGTGGTCCGCAGGCGCGGACATCGATTGCGCCGCATGGCATGAAGGCAAGGCGCGCCGTCGGTTGCCTTTGCCGACGTATCCGTTCGAGCGCTACCGCTACTATTTGGAAAAAAAGGTTCGAGCCCTCCCGGCCGCTTCTGCCGATGCGGCCGCAGCTGCGGGACAGGAGCGCCGGGCGGACATGGTCGACTGGTTCTACGCTCCGGTATGGAAACAAACGTTCCTGCCTCCGCAGACCCCGGTCTCCGGGGATGCAGCGCCGCACAAGCGAACGTATCTGCTGTTCCACGACCGGCATGGCTTGGGCGAGGCCTTAAGCGAGGGCTTGAAGAACAAGGGGCACGATGTCGTCGCCGTGCTCGAAGGCGGCGGATTCCGGCAAGTGGAGGAGGATGTTTTTACGGTCCATCCCGCACAAGGCCGGTCCTATGAGGAGCTGCTGCATGCTTTGGCGGCACAGCAGCGCTTCCCGGATGCCGTAGTCCACCTCTGGAACGTCGCCGAACCGGAGTCGGAGGAGGGGGATGTCCCCGTCCCTATTGCGCAGCGTTATGCCCGGTCGCAGCAGCTTGGGCTCTACAGCTTGATGCATTTGGCCCAAGCGATCGGCATGCAGGTGACGGCGAAGCCGACGGAGCTGATCGCGCTGACCGGCAGCCTGCAATGGGTGGCCCATGAGCAGGTGCGGAGCCCGGAGCGGGCGACTTTGCTCGGAGCGCTGCGAGTCATTCCGCAAGAGTACGCGCAGATTCGGGCACGTGCCATCGACGTGAGCCTGGCCGATCTCGCTTCGGCTTCCTCCGGACGCTTGACCCGGCAGCTGCTTCAGGAGATCGAGCATGGGGGAGAGGACTTTATCGTTGCGTACCGGGGGATGCAGCGCTTCACGCAACTCTACGAAGCGGTCAAGCTTCCGGAAGCCGATCCTGCGGATGCCGCCTTCCGCGACGGAGGCGTGTATCTGGTGACGGGGGCAACGAGTGAAATCGGCCTGCAGCTGTGTGAGGAAATCGCCCGGACGGCGAAGGTTTCTTTCGTACTGATCGGGGAGGCGTCGTTCCCGGGCGCCCGCGAGTGGGAGCATTACTTGCTGCGTAACGGGGAGTCGGACGATACGGCCAAGATCATTAAGCGAATTCACAGTCTGGAACAAAATGGAAGCCCCCTGCTCTATGCCAGCGCCGATCTGACGGATGAAGCCGGGCTGCGGGACATTGTGCGGCAAGCGGAGCGGCGGTTCGGCGCGATTCATGGCGTCTTGTTCGCCCAGGAACCGTACGGCTCGGGCTTGATCCAGTTGGGCGACCGGGAGCGGTCGGAACGGATCATTGCGCCTCAGGCGCTTGGGCTGCTCGTTTTGGTATCGCTGCTTCGCTCCCATCCGCTGGAGCTGATGATCGTGTTCTCGCGCACGATCTCGTTCACCGGCGGCATCGGACTGATGGATCAGTGCGCGTCCCATCATTTTGTCGATGCGTTCGCCAAGTGGCATGCGGCCGCCGGAGGCCGCACCGTCTCCGTCAACTGGGGCATGTGGCAGGACGACGTCTGGGTCCGGAAGCAGACGGAGCTCCCGGCGAATGTCAAGGAGCATATGCTGCAGATGCAGGCGCAATTCGGCATTACCGGAGCGGAAGGGCTTGAGGCGATCCGGCGCATCGCGGCCAGCTGGCTGTCCCAAGCTGTCGTGTCCACGCAAAGCATTCACGATGCGGTGGGCAGCGGATGGCTGCATGCGGCAGGCCACGCTGCCTCGGATAGCCGAAATAGCCGGACGGACACCGAGCACCGGGATGGTGAAGCGCCTCAAGAACCGCCGCAAACCGAGGCGGAGCAAAAGATCGCGGCCATCTGGGAGACGCTGTTCGGGATTCCGGGCATCGGCAGAGGGCAGAGCTTCTTTGATCTGGGCGGCAACTCGCTGCTCTCGATCCAGCTTGTCGCCCGGCTGCGCCAAGCGTTTCACGGCGACATCCCGATGGATGTTATTTTCCAATCGCCGACCATTGCCGAGCTGGCCGAGTCGATTGCGCAGACGCAGGTCAAGCCGGAGGAGTTGGACGAAATCGAACGCTTGCTCAGCGAAATTGAAAATATGCCGCAGGACGAGCTGATGCAGCTATTAAGCCGCGAGGGGTAAGGAGATGAGGGAATGAGCGGCATTCACGAGCGGCTGGCGGCGCTGTCGCCCGAGCAGCGGGCGCTGCTGGAGCGGCGTCTCAAGCAGCAGGGGCTCGCGGCGCCGGATACGGCAAAGCCTGGGCGTGGACAGATTGCGGCGGAAGCGGCCTTTGTTCCGAAGCGCAGGCGCAGCGAAGCGGCCATGGATTTCAGTTTGTTTTTCTTCTCCGGCGACGGCTCGACCACGGATCGTCATAAATACGGGCTGCTGATGGAATGCGCGGCGTTTGCGGACAGGCACGGGTTTAAGGCGGTGTGGACGCCGGAGCGGCATTTTGAGGAGTTCGGGGGACTGTACCCGAATCCTTCGGTGCTTAGCGCAGCGCTGGCGGCGGTCACCGAGCGGGTCGAGCTGCGGGCGGGGAGCGTCGTGCTCCCGCTGCACCATCCGGTCCGGTTCGTCGAGGAATGGTCGGTCGTGGACAACCTGTCGGGCGGGCGCGTGTCGGTTGCTTTTGCTACGGGCTGGCATCCCGCCGATTTTATCCTCGCGCCGGTGCAGGACCCGGACTATTATGTCCATCGCAAGGAAGAGCTGTTCAAATCGGTCGAACAGGTTCGGGCTCTATGGAGCGGGGAGGCGGTTCCTTTTACCGACGCCAGCGGAACGGTGCACCAAATCAAGACGCTCCCCCGGCCGATCCAAAGCGAGCTGAACCTGTGGATCGCCACGAACGGCAACGAGGAGACGTACCGGCAAGCTGCCGGAATCGGAGCCGGCATCCTGACCGGCATTCTCGGGAACGGTTTTGCCGAGCTGGAGGGCAAGATCGAGCGGTACCGCGAAGCGCTGCAGAGGCATGGCTACGATCCGCAGACGAAGAAGGTCGCGGTCATGCTTCATACCTGCCTCGGGGAGAACGACGAAGCGGTTCGGGCGAAGGTGGAGCGGCCGCTGAAGGAATATCTCAAGACTTTTTTAAGCCAACAAAGGCAAATTCTCGCCGACTACGACGGCATGACCGACGCGGACTTCGAAGCGATTGTGTCCCGCGCTTTCGATAAGTACTACCGCGAAAGCTCCCTACTCGGAACGCCGGACAAGTGCGCGAAGCTGGTAGAGACGCTCCGCGACATCGGTGTCGGGGAGATTGCCTGCCTGATCGATTTTGGCGTGGACCGGGAGACGGTGATGGAAAGCTTGGTATGGTTATCCGAATTGCAGCGGAAATTCGCCTATGACAAGGAGCTGATCCCATGAAGAATCTGACCGACCGTATCCAATCGCTGACGCCGGAGCAGCGGGCGCTGTTCGAACAGCGGCTCAAGCAAAAAAACTTGAATGCGCAGCAGCTAAGCCCGAATCCGGCTGCCGCAGCGATCCCACGGCGGAACCATACAGACCCGAGCCCGCTCTCCTTCGATCAGGAGCGGCTTTGGTTCTTTAACCGGATGCACCCTGAATCGCACGCGTACAACGTGTACGGGGCCGCCCGTTTGAGAGGAAAGCTGCATCATGGGGCGCTGGAGTACGGCATCAACGAAATCGTCAAGCGCCACGAGGCTTGGCGGACCGTCTTCGGCTGCGTCGACCCCGTGCAGACTGTGCTGCCCGAGCTCCGCGTCAGCGTTCCCGTCGTTGACCTGCGGGATATCCCCGAGGAAGAACGGGAAGCCGTCGCCCAGCAGCTCATGCGCGAAGAGGTCCAGCAATTGTTCGATCTGGAAAAAGGCCCGCTCATCCGCTTCAAGCTGTTTACGCTGTCGGATACGGAATGGACGCTCGTCTTGACGATCCATCACATTGTCATCGACCGGCTCACGTTCTCGATCTTCTTCGAAGAGCTGATGGCACATTACAAGGCGGCGCTTGCAGGCGTCCCCGCCGAGCTTCCGGAGCTGCCGATCCAGTACGCGGATTATGCCGAATGGCAGCGGAATTATTTGCAGGGCGAGACCCGGGAGAAGCTGCTCGCCTTCTGGAAGGAGCAGTTGAAGGATTGCGACTACGTCCTCGACATCCATACGGACTTCCCTCGGCCGCCCGCGATCACTTACCGGGGAGCTCGCGTCTTCCTCCGGTCGTCGAAGGAGATTTTGGATAGGCTGAAAGCGATCACCAAGCGGGAGAACGCTTCGACCTTCATGATCGTGATGGCGGCGTTCAAGGCGCTGCTCTACCGGTATACCGGGCAGGCCGACATTCTGGTCGGGACTCCGCTTGCCAACCGCAACCGGATCGAGATGGAAAAAGTAATGGGGTATTTTCTGACGATGGGCACGCTGCGTTCGCATATGTCAGGGGAGATGAGCTTCATCGACCTGCTGCGGCAGGTGCGCGATACCGCCAGAGAGGTCTACAAGCACCAGGAGCTGCCGGTCGGTCTGCTGCTGGACGAGCTGCGGGTTCCGATTGATCCGAGCCGTAACCCGTTGGTGCAGGCGGTATTCGTGTATGTGGACGTGCCGGAGGAAAAATTCGCGCTCCCCGAGCTGGAAGCGGATATTCAGATGATCGACGGGGAGACGGCCAAGTACGACGTCACCATCGGCTTAACCGAGACGGAAGACGGGCTGGATGGCTTTCTCGAATATTCCCCGGATCTGTTCCGCCGGGAGACGTTCGAGCGCATGAGCCGACATTGGGAAGCTCTGCTGCAGAGCATCGTGCGCAATCCACAGCAATTTATTCACGAGATAGCGATGCTGTCGGACAAAGAGCGGCATCAGCTCATTGACGAGTGGAACGAGACGGCGCACCCGTTCCCGGACGATTCGTGCATTCATCATCTGTTCGAGAGACAGGCAGAGCTTACGCCGGATGATCCGGCCGTCGTGTGCGGCACCCAGTCCATGGCGTACCGGGAGCTGAACCGGCGCGCCAATCAGGTCGCCCATGCATTGCGGAAGCGGGGAGTCGGCAGGGAGACGGCGGTTGGTTTGATGATGGAGCGCTCGTTCGAAACGATTGCGGGCCTGCTCGGCATTCTGAAAGCGGGGGGCGCGTACGTCGCCATCGATCCGGCTTATCCGGCCGAGCGGATTCGGACGATGATCGAGGATTCGGGAATCGAAGTTCTGCTGACTCAGCCTAAATTGGCGGATGCGGAGCCGGTCTTGGCGGTGCGGCACAAGCTCATGCTTGACGGCGCTTGGCAATCGGTTTCAGAGGAGAGCGCGGACAATCCGCGCGTCGAAGCGGATGCGGGCGACCTGGCCTACGTGATGTATACGTCGGGATCGACGGGCAAGCCGAACGCGGTAGCGATCGAGCACCGCAGCGTGTGCAATGCGGTGGAAGCAGCCATTGGGCTGTTCGGCTTGTCCAGAGGCAGCCGGATGCTGCAATATGCGTCGACGACATTCGATGCGTCGGTCTTGGAGATTTTCGCGACGCTCGCCTCGGGCGCGGCGCTCTGTCTCGTCAGCCCGGAAGCGACGGCGGGAGGCGAGGCGCTGCACCGGTTTCTGGAGGAGCAGCGGATTACGGCGATGGTGCTGACGCCGTCGGTCTTGTCCACGCTCACCCCGGACCGGCTGCCCGATTCGCTGCGTACCGTAGGAACGGGCGGGGAAGCGTGTACGCTCGACATTCGTGCGTGGCTGTCGGATTCCAGACGTTTGCTGAACCTGTACGGCCCGACGGAGGCGACCATTTTCGCGACGGCTCACGAATTTGATGCGGACAGTCTGCCCGCTTGCATCGGGCGTCCTGTCGCCAACACGCAAATTTATATTTTGGACGAGAGCTTGCAGCCCGTGCCGGTCGGCGTACGCGGGGAAATGTATATCAGCGGAGCGGGGCTGGCCCGGGGCTACAGAAACAATCCCGAACTGACAGCCGAGCGGTTCGTGGATCATCCGTTCCGTCCGGGCGAGGTCATGTACCGGACGGGCGACTTCGGCTGCCGACTGCCCGACGGAAGCGTCGAGTACCTCGGGCGGCGCGACGATCAAGTGAAGCTGAACGGCATCCGGATCGAAACGGGCGAGATCGAAGCCGCGTTGAACGGGCATCCGGCGGTCAAAGAAGCCGCTGTTCTGGTCCGGCAGGTCGCCTCTGCCTCCTCCTCCGGCAAAGCTCTCTGCGCCTATTTCGTCTCAGATCGGGAATTGGATGTCTCGGAGCTGCGCGCGCTGCTGTTGGATCGGCTGCCCGCTTACATGATTCCGGCTCATTACGTGAGGCTGGACGCTTTCCCGCTGACGTCCAGCGGCAAATTGGACCGCAAGCGGCTCCCGGAGCCTGCGGCGGTAGGCGGTCCGGCAGCAGAGTTCGTCCCACCGGAAGGCGAGCTGGAAGAGCTGATGGCTTCCGTATGGCAGGAGGTGCTGGGAGGAGAAGCGGTCGGGCGAGAAGATAACTTTTTCCACCTCGGAGGAGATTCCATTAAGGCGATTCAGATCGCATCGAGATTGTACCGCAGAGGCTGGGACCTGGAGATGAAGAAGATCTTTTTGACCCCGATGCTGAAGGAGCTTTGCCTCGATCTTAAGCCCGCCGCCGAGCAGGTGCAGATCTCGCAGGACGCCGTGGAAGGACAGATAGCGGATACGCCGATCATCCGGTGGTTTTTCGACCGTGATTTCGCTTCTTCGGCTCACTGGAACTTGGCGGTGATGCTGCATGCGGAGAACGCTTTGGACGAACCCGCCTTGAAGTGGGTGCTGGAAAAGCTGGCCGAGCATCATGACGTGCTGCGGTCCGTGGTGAGGGACGAAGAGGGCCGCAAGCTGCTGTATAACCGGGGACCGGAGGAGCAGCCGCTGATCGGTTTCGAGGTCGTGGCTCTGGACGGCGGCGATTCGATGGAATCGGCCGTTCTGGCGCAAGCCAATCGGCTGCACGAGAGCATCGATTTGGCGAACGGTCCGCTGATGAAGACCGCCTTGTTCCGGACGCCGCAGGGTGATCATTTGCTGCTCGTCGCTCACCACTTGGTGATGGATTGGGTGTCGTGGCGAATTGTGCTGGAAGATTTGGAAGCGGCTTACGAGCAGGCGCTGACCCACGAGGGTGACATCGTCATGCCGCCCAAAACGCATTCGTTCCAAGCTTGGGCAGAAGCCTTGCAGCAGTACGCCCGGAGCGGCGAAGTACTGCGCGAGGCCGATTATTGGGCGGCCGTCGAGAGCACGCCGTGTGTGGCTGTCCCAAGGGACTTCGAGGCACCGGATAACCTGTCGAAGGACGAAGCCCAAGCGATGTTCACGCTGCCGCCCGAAGAAACGGAGCGGCTGCTGAAGCAGGTCCACCGCGCTTACCATACGGAAATCAACGATATTTTGCTGACCGCCTTGGGCTTGACCTTGAAGGAATGGATCAATACGAACCGGATCGTCATCCATCTGGAAGGGCACGGCCGGGAGAACGTCGTCAAGGCTATGAACACCACCCGCACGGTCGGCTGGTTTACGTCGCAGTTTCCGGTCGTGCTGCCGATGGAGCATACGGATGATTTGGGTTACCAGATCAAATCGGTCAAGGAGCATTTGCGGCAGCTGCCGAATCACGGGATCGGCTACGGCCTGTTGAAATATATTATGCCCCGGGAAAGCGTGCCGGGCTTGACGTTTACGCAGCAGCCGGACATCTGCTTCAACTATATCGGCCAGATCGATACCGATCTGCGCAAGCGGTGGTTCGGCCCGTCGCCGTGGCCGGTCGGCCGTCTGATAAGCCCGGAAGCCGAGCGGACGGCTTCGCTTTTTATCACCGGCTATGTGCAGGACCGGCGTCTTCACATCGCGATAGACTACAATCGTACGCATCACCGTCACGACACGATCGCCGCTTTGCTGGAGAAGCTCCAAAGCCGCCTGCTGGACCTCATTCGCCACTGCGGGGAGCAAAACGCCGCCGAAGCCACGCCCAGCGACCTGGGCTACAACCGGCTGACGCTGCAAGAGCTGGATCAGCTCTACGATCTGGTCGATACGATCGAGTAGCCCTTTACGGCTGCGGCGCAACAGGAGGAACTGCCTATGAATTCCAAGGACAAAATTAAAAAAATCTACCCGCTGGCTCTTTCGCAAGAAGGGATGTATTATCTCTGGCTCTCGGATAAGGAGTCCCGGCACTCTTTTGTACAGATCGAGGCGGTGCTGCGGGGCGAGCTCGACGTCTCCCGGCTGGAGCAAAGCATGGACGCCCTCGTGAAGCGCTACGATATCCTGAGAACGGTATTCGTTCACGACAATTTGCCTCGTCCGTTGCAGGTGGTGATAAAGGAGCGGAAATTCCGCCTGCATTTCGAGGACGTGTCGGAGCTGGCGAAGGAACGGCAGGAGGCGCATCTGCGCCAATGGAAGCAGGATAACAAGGCGCGGGGCTTCGACCTCAGTAAAGATCTTCTCGTCCGAATGGCCGTGTTCCGGACAGGTCCGCAGGAGTACCGCTGGATCTGGTGTAACCACCATATTATTTTGGACGGCTGGTCGTTCTCCCGGGTGTTCCAGGAGCTGCTGGACAATTACCGCCTGCTGCAAGACAAGCGGGAGCCTGTGACCGTGGAATCGTCCCCTTACAGCCATTACCAGGAATGGCTGGAGAGACAGGATAAGAAAGCGGGAATTGCTTATTGGCAAAAGACGTTGGTCGGATTGGAGCGGTCCCGGGGCGGTTTTCCTGTAATCGCGCAGGCCCATTCTTCCGCTTCGGACCCTTCGGGCAAGCCAGCGGTCAAGCCAGTGGTCATGAGTGTCAACGCGGAGCTGGGCCAAGCCCGGATGGATCGGCTTCAGCAGCTCGCCAGAGCCTGTCAGGCGACGATCAATTCGGTGTTCCAGGCGGCATGGGCGATCGTGCTCCGGCAGTACATGCAGAGCGACGACGTCGTGTTCGGCTCCATCGTGTCGGGAAGGCCCGCCGAGGTGAAGGGGATCGAGGAGATGGTGGGACTTTTTCTCAATACGATCCCCGTTCGTATCCGGCTGCAGCCCGGACAGCCCTTCGCCGAATGCCTCAAACAGGTGCAGCGGCAAGCGCTGGAGTCGAAGGCGTACGATTTTGTCCCCTTGCAGGAGATGAATCAGGCCACGGATGTGAAGCATCGTCAACTGGATCATCTGATGATCTTCGAAAATTTCCCCTTCGACCGGAGGTACGTGGACAATGTCGAGTCGAAGGACGGCTTGGGCTTCGAGTTCGCGGATATTCGCGCCGAAGAGGAGACGGAGCAGTTCAATATCTACGTTTATCCGCAGGATGCCGCCATGAAGTTTAACTTCAACGCATCGCTGTATGAGCCGTGGCTGATGGAGCAGCTCAAGGACCAATTCATTGGCGTGCTGGATCAGATCATGACGGACGAAACGGTGCCCGTTGACCGGATCGAGGTGCTGACGCCGGAGGATAAGCGGAAGCTGCTGGGAGATTTTTTCCAGTCGGTCCGGTACGAGCAGGCGGATCGGACGCTTCATGCCTGCTTCGCGGATCAGGTCCGCAAGACGCCGGATCACCCGGCCTTGATCTGCGGCACTCGCACGCTGACGTACCGCGAGCTGCATGAGCGTTCCAATCAACTGGCCCATGTGCTGCGGCGCAAAGGGGTGCAGCCTGACGACCGCATCGGCCTGCGCGCCGAACGTTCCGTGGAGATGATCGCAGGCATGCTTGGCATCTTGAAGGCGGGCGCGGCCTTCGTCCCGATCCCGCCGGACTATCCGGCCGACCGGCAAGCCTATATGATCGCCGACAGCGGTATGAAGCTGCTGCTGACGACTTCGCCGCTGGGGGAGATTTCTTTTGCCGGGGAATGCATCGATCTCGGGGACCCGGAGCTTGACCGCGCCGACCGGGAGGAGTTGTTGTCGCTTTCGGAGAGCCGCCATTTGGCTTACGTCATCTATACTTCTGGGACGACTGGAAAGCCGAAAGGCGTCCTGATCGAGCACCGGGGAGCGGTCAATACGGTTCTGGCCCGCCGGGCGGAATACCCGTTCGACGGGACGGCCCGGGTGCTGCAGTTGTACTCGTATGCGTTCGACGCCTTCCTGTCCTGCTTGTTCACCCCGCTGCTGTCGGGTTCGACGGTGATGCTGGCCACGGATGAGGAAGCGCGGAATCCGCTGGCGCTCCGCGATCATATTCGCGACCGGCAGGTGACGCATCTCGACTGCGTGCCCAGCGTCTATACGGCGCTGGTCGAATGTCTCGGCGAGGCGGACGCCCGTTCCTTGCGCGTGGTGACGTTGGGCGGGGAGCGGCTGCCTGCCAAGCTGGTGAAGCGGAGCAGGGAGCAGTTCCCGCATATCGAGCTGGTAGACGAATACGGTCCGACGGAGAACAGCATCGTGACGACGCTGGAGCGGAACGTTGTGCCGGATCGACCCTTATCTATCGGGAAGCCGCTGCCGAACACCCGCGTCTATGTACTGAACGACGACCGCGGCTTGGTCCCGGTTGGTGTGAAGGGCGAGCTGTGGATCGCGGGCCGGGGGCTGGCGAGAGGCTACCTGAATCTCCCGGAGCGGACGGCTGCGTCGTTCGCGGACGATCCGTTCCATCCCGGGGATTGCATGTACCGCTCGGGAGACCTAGCCCGCTGGCTGCCAGACGGACGGCTGGAATATATGGGAAGAAAAGACGAGCAGGTCAAAATCCGGGGCTACCGCGTCGAGCTCGGAGAGATTGAAAGCGTGTTGCGGAGCCATGAGCGGCTGAGCGAAGCGGCGGTGACGGCCTGGGACGGGGCGAGCGGCGACACCGTGCTGTGCGCCTATTACGTTTCGGCCGCCCCGGTCACTGCGGAAGAGCTTAAGGCATTTGCCGCGGCACGGCTGCCGGCTTTCATGGCGCCGTCTCATTATACGGAGCTCAGCGAGATGCCGCTATCGTCCAACGGCAAAATCGACCGCCGGGTGCTGCCGCAGCCCGACGCGACGGCTCGGGAATCGGCGGAGGCGCAGGTGCAGGCCGTCCCGAGCAATCCGTGGGAGCATCGGCTGGCGGCCGTGTGCAGGGAGATTTTGGAGAGGCCGGAGATCGGCGTCACGGACGATTTCTTCGAAGCGGGCGGCAGCTCGCTCCATGCGATGCTTCTCGTGTCGCGGGTCCAGCACGACTATCGGGCCGAGCTTCCGCTGCACGTCATTTTGGAGTCGTCGACGATCCGGGGCATGGCCGCCTTTTTGATGGATAACAGCAAGGCGGAGCCTCAACCTATCGTACGCTTGAACAAAAAGGAGCGTCGCAAAACGCTTTTCTGCTTCCCGCCGATGGGCGGTCTCGGGATCGCGTACTATGAGTTCGCCAAGCAGATGGACGACTGCACGATCTATGCGCTGGATTATATCGATCATCCCGACCGGATGGAGCGCTATGTGAAGCTGATCTCCGCTGCGCAGAGGGAAGGCGATTATACGTTCCTGGGGTACTCCGCCGGAGGGAATCTGGCGTTCGAGGCGACCAAAGCGATGGAGGCGGCCGGGTACCGTGTATCCGATGTGATCATGCTGGACGCTTACCGGAAGACCGAGCCGGAGCCCGTGACCGACGAAGACCTGCAAGCGATGTGGGAGAGGTATATCGCCACCCCCGTGATTCGCGAGTTCTATAAAAATTTTCGCATCAACGAACAAGATCTGGAGCGCTTGAAGCAATATTCGTTCTATATTTATTTGCTGGATAATATCGGCACGGTCCATGCGGACCTGCATGTCGTTCATTCCACGCAGCCGGAGGACGAGCTTCGTCATCCCCCGAAGGATGAGGCTGATCAACAGTACCGGAATTGGCAAGGGGCCACTTCGGGCAGGGTGGCGTATTATCAGGGCGTCGGGGGACACGAACGGATGCTGGACCCCGAGCATATGGAAGCGAATGTGGAGATTATCAAGGGTATTCTGGGTTCGGCGGTTGTGCGGTAGATGCAGGGTTGAAGGCTCGCATCGGAATTTCATTCCGGTGCGGGTTTTCTTTTTTGCGTGGGACGGGCTACATGAGCCCGTTTTCCCGTAGGCTGAAATGCTTTCCGTCCGCGACGATGATATGGTCCAGCAGCTCGATGCCGAGGATTTCTCCGGCGTTTTTCACCCGTTCGGTCAGCTCTAAGTCTTCCTGTGACGGTGACGTATCCCCGCTCGGATGAGAATGCGCTAGAATGATGCTGGCACTATTACTTAATATGGCGGATTTGAACACTTCCCTCGGCGTGACGAGTGCCGCATCGAGAGTACCGATGGAGACGACTTCGAGCGCGGTTATTGTGTTTCTGATGCTTAGGCAGATGAGCAGGCAGTATTCGCGGTCGACGTCGCTTAAGTACTCGGTTACGAGCTTAAATGCATCCTCGGGGCAACGGATTTTGTCGGTTTTATAAGGGTATGTCGATTCGCGAACCATGCGTAAGCTTATTACGTTGAGCCGTTTCATGGCGTTTGACCTTGAGTGGTTGTGGTGATTAAATTCATTTTCTCGAAGCAACCTTTCTAATGAAAATGTAGTTAGCCGTTGTATTTCATAAAAAGATTTAAAGGCGACTGATCCGTTAATGCTCGTAATTACGTCAAGTATGTTAAAGTCTATTAGGTGCTTACTTCAATGAGGTTGTGACTAAGGCTGTGGTTGTGAAACCTTCTTTATCGCTATTTCCTCGCACATTAATAAGTCAACCTAGATGTGGTATAATTGGGAGAGAAAAAGACTGCACATTTCCAATTATACTCGTATTTACGAGAAAGTAAATATATTTTTCGTATTTACGAGTTAATTACTATAAAAGGGTGTACCTATGGAAAAATTCGTGTCCTCAAAAGAAATTGTCGAACGTATTGAATATTTGATTGAAGCCAACAACATTCCTAAGAGTGATTTTCTGAAGGAAATGGGAATCAGCTCGGGCAACATGGGGGATTGGAAAAGTGAACGGTCCACGCCTAACATCCATAAGCTCGTTAGAGTCGCGGAGTATTTTAAAGTCACCTTGGATTGGCTTGTTACTGGTAAAGACCGACCCACAAAAGAGGGTGACTCGTTGGGAGAAAAGCTCCAAGCGGTTGTCGGCTCCGTTCATGAGCTTTCGGAGGATGAAAAGGCGTTTATCCGTGAGTATATTGAATTTACTGCTTATCGGAAGCAGCAGGGTAAGTGGGAATAAGAAGTTTACGGCAAAAGAGAATCCAGCACCGTTTAGGGGCTGGATTTGTTGTAGTTTATAAGATATGCGGGTGAAATTGACCAAGATATGAATAATACAATACGGCGTGAACTTGGTTTCCTGTCGAAGTGTAGCTTTGTTTTTGGGATAAAGGATATTATCTGCCGCTGGAATAGGTACTGCGCATTTAAGATAATGCACGCAGAACCTTACAACAAATAACGACGAATAGCCTGATGGCAAGCTTTAAACTCCCCGTTTCGCCGCACAAACATAAGCATCGTCCAAGGGGGAACACATTCCGCGAGTTGTTGTTGGTGAGCCCGTTAGCGAGGGAGTAAATACGAAATCATTAGGCAAAGTAATTTCTATTCGGAAACCACTCTGCCTTATGGTGACCCTTACTGGAAAATCTGGAAGGGAATATTTGGTTAAGGAGTATGACGAAGGGTTAAAAAATATATTTTTGTCGAGTTAGGTCTTTTTACGCAGGAATAAAGGCTCCTTTTGTGGAAATATGTAGTATAATATTTCTCAATTTATGTAATACGGGGTGAAAAACTTGCATATTCTAAATTCTCAGTATCATGATGCTAATAAAGTTGATAATGGTTTCTGGAGAGAAATAGGCGTTAAAAGTGATGCGATTACTGAAACAGAGTCAATTTTATTGAGTGCTAGAATAAAGGCTATGCTAGCCTCATTTAAAATGCCCGCACTATTAGAGTTATGTGAATTATATGATATAGCTATAAGAGATGATGAAGAAAGCATTAAAGATCAACTACGCTCACTTCCACTGGAGCAGAGACACCTAATCCTGTTTTTACACGATTTTTCGAATAGAAAAAAGAAGACCATTTATACATATTACGATAATTTAACACTAGAAGAAACTCAGTACACAAAGTCTTCTTTGGCAAAGCTACTTCATCTTTACAAAACTAATCCAGTTCATCTTATTCAAATTTTCACTTGGTATCTTTGGGATAACAGGGCATCTGGTAAACTTTTCGTTTTCGATAAAGCTATATCTTCTTCTGTAGCTCATAACATAGCAAGAGAATACAATTTTCATGTACGACTCAGAGATACTTTATTCCAAGGTTCAGGTAACAAGAACTACTATAGAGTTTTTTCTAGTTCAACTGTTAATAACAAAGTTTTGATTCTTCTTTATCGTTTAATAAGTGATGCACCGCGGCCGGATTTTGTTACTGCTCCAAGAAATAGAGAAGTCTCTCCTGCATTATTTCTAATTGATGTTGAAAAGAAAACAGTGGAAATTAAAGCGTTAACTACAGAAGAAACTTCTATTAGAAAATATTTAGAGCAAACGCTTGGATCACCTCTGAGTGAGGTTCAAACTGAAGTATTTACGGAGTATAAAAAAGAAGTTTTTATAAATACTATTATAAAGGGTTCGAGTACAACGGCCATTGGCCAGCCGGTAAGGGATTTTACTATCTTTAAAATAAGGTTTCGTAACAGTCCTTTGAAAAATTCACCCAAAGTTACACTAGAATTAGATGATTTAGATATTTGGCCTTCGGTTGAGGAGGCACATGCTCAAGGAGTGGTTAACCTTGAAAGTCTTAAAGATTTGGAAAGTATGCATTTTAAATCTAGCGAAGGAAGCCGTGTAATAAAGTCGACAATTTTGGAAAATGGTAATGTGATTTTTTCTATGGATGATAGTAACCTGGATCAATTAAGCAAAAAGGCAATAGAAAAAAAGTTTATTGAGAAGTTTGGGGTACCGTTATACAGAGAAATTTCAAACGAACATTTTGAAGAGGGAAAAGCGGATAAAGTTGATTATTTATTAGCGGCTTCCAGTGTAGAGAAGCCTAGTCCATATGAACGCTCTATAATAGCTACCTTAAAAGATCAGAAGATTCTTGAGGAAAGTGTCACTAAATACTTCTATTGTGCAAATTGCCGAATCGATTATAGTTATGAGGATCCCAAAGATGTTCCAAACGAATGTGACAGTTGTGATGGGCAGCAAATTATAACCAAAGTTGGTTCTGTCTTAAATGCTAATATAAACGAAGTTTATAAATTTATAAAAGAGCGTATTAAAGTTGGAAATACTGTATGGTTCGTAAGTAGGGAGAACGAACTGAACTTGGGATCTACTAAGCTAAAATGTATGCATTTAACAACTATACGAAATGAAGAAAAACATTTACAGTTGGTTTTTGCTGATAAATCTCTACAAAAAAGTGCGCTTAAGTATTTAAATAGACAGATGAAACCCACTTTATTAATTTTAATTGGTCAACAAGAACGGATGATTAATTATAGTGATTATAGTTGCGTGGAGCCTGCAAACTTTGGTAAAATATATATAAAAGGGGAACAGGAGTTCTCGTTATTTTTGGATGAAATTTATGAAACCTTAGAACGACGAACTAAGACATTTATTTCAGCAACGGCAAATGCTGCATTTCATGCTATTTCAAATCTTTCTGAAGAAAAATTAAGTAAGAAAGAGTATACCGATAAAATGTTTGAAGACCATGTATACGCAATGCTAAAGGACATTTTCCCTAATGCTGAAAAGTGGGGCAAAGAAATGTCCGGTCAAGAGGTACCAGAAGGTATTTTTACGGTTTCATTTAGAGATGATAAAGAAAATAAGGTATACCAAAAGGTATTTTCTTATGATTGTAAGCTTAATACAAACGGTAAGGGATATGATTTAAATATCAGTGAACAAAGAAAAGCAGTGCAATATGTTAACACTTTGAATCAGAATGATTATATTAGGGCGTTTAGTGATCACCATCAATTAAGTGGTCATATATTTATATCTAACCAATTTAGGGAAAATAACTTCAAGACCATGAGCGAACACTTCTACCAACATCTTGATGATAGTTATGATACGCAAGCAATTTTTTTGGATGTAAAAGTGCTCTGTTATCTATACGATAATTTCTGCAAGCACTCTGTAAAATTAAACAATTCGCGCAAGATATTCTACAGGGACCTCTTTAAAGCATTAATGGCTGAGCAAGTTACGGTATCATCGATAGATAATGTGCTACGAAAAGCTTTGGATGAACATCTAGCAGAATATAAAACATTGCCGACGAATAAAATTACATTGGAACTTAAAGGTCAATAAATTAGAGGAGGCGAGGGCAATTCAATATCGCGTGAATGACCTCGCCAAGTCCGCATATTGCCGTTTGTTTTACCGAGAAATAGAAGAATCAATTTCCCAGCTGTGCCGATCAGATTATATTGTTCATAATAATCTAGGAACAATGGCGCTAAATTTTTTGGAACGAAACCTTACGGTTGCGTTTTTAAAAGATGGAGAAGTTATAGACATTAAAGGAATCGAGTACTATCATTTTGCTCCATTTGAGTTCATACAACAGTTTTATCAAATAGATGGACTCCCTGTCAGACTCCAACGATACTTACGTCTAGGCGAATCCCGATTGCGAGATGAAATAATCAATGCTTTTCAAATGAATAAAATGGTTGTTAAAAGCTCAGAACATGAATTTTTTTTATGGGAAGAATACAATTTAAAAATAGAAATTGAAGGGTTTTCTTTAAAACAAATTCGACAGTGATCTTCAGAAAGTTGGAGGAAAAGCTTAGAGAGGACATAAAACTACAACTTGCATTAAAGATAATTCTCAAGAGTCTGAATAATTAACATTACTTGTACAATAGTGCACGATGTATCTAAGAAAGGCCATTCTCTAAAGGATGGCCTTGTCACGCGTTTAATCTTTGTTGGTTTTACTTCAGTCCGCTTGACCAGTTGATCTTCTTCCAGCACAAATTGTTCGTGGATTTCGAGTATGTTGGACATTTTCTTCACCTCACCGGAGCCGTTTTCGACTTCATGGTTTAATTTTTTCGGGAGAGGAAGAAGAAAGTAAAGAAGAAAGTAAAGAAGAGAGGAAGAACGGACTGTATTTCATGCCTGTTAATGCGAAATCAAAAGTATATTAAGCAGTAGTTTCTTGTGAGGTATCGACTAACTTTGCACTTAGTCCTGAGTTTGGACCAGGAGGCAGGCCCAATCCTGTATCAACACCGATGTTTTCTCTTAAGTCTTTCAACAAATGATTAGGTTCGAAACTTTCACCTATCTTAGCTTCGGAGGCAGGACGAGGATCAGAGGCATCTTTGGCCCTGTATACAACAATTTTATATTTTGACTCTTTAATAGCCCGCCTACATAATGCCCTAATATAGTATCGATTAAACTCTCCTTCTGCTAAAGTATCGGCTGCTGTAATAGGAACACGTGCTGTCGTATAACCGTTTTTGGTTCTTCTTTGTTCCGTTACATTTAGGTATCCATTTCTTATCTCTTTTGCAAGGGAAACATCATCCCCATTGAGTAATGATGTTCTAAGGGTTTCAACATACCTTTCCTTACCAGTTGGATTTAATCTAGAACTGAAATAAACCGTTCCATTTTCAAGATCGTACTCCAACTCATCTACCATATATCGCCGTGTTTCTTGGTCAAGATTTAAGAAATTAAGCCCCATATTGCAACACTCCCTATATTTGGAATATATTTAATTGTATGTGATAAGTTCACGATATTCAACTTGTAATTCCGATTATAGGAAATTGCTACTGAAGATAAGGAATATATATTTTTTGGAAAAGCGGGGGCAAATTGAAGGTTACAGATACTATATTTCGATACCCTACAAGATTGATGGTATATGTAGAGAATCAGTCCACTGATTGATTTTCCATACAGAGAAGAGAGGGTCCTGATTTTATAAATGAAGACTAAAAAAGAAAGAATATTGAACTTGTTAGAGGGTCTACAAATGTTGATGTATTTATCGGGATGCTACGACAACACCTAAATTAATTTATTTATGCGAATGTAAAAATTGGAACTCGCAAGTCCTGAAATCAGTTGTTCATTCTCTGATAAGCAATTATTCGTTTAAGGACTTACGACGAGTATTTTTAGTTGCATGATAGATATTCATGTACATGGCATTCAATTGATAGATTCAATAATTGGAAAGCCAGTCAGGAAACAATCATAGTACTTTGAACGATGAACAAATATTTCATGCTACGCACCGTGTGGAATTGAATTGATGTCTGAGGTTTATATTGCCTGCACCCTTCCTGAGCACAATGGAAAAAAGTTATAGGAGATATTTAATGCGACACATAAAACACGAACGATTTTCATACTCAGACTCCATACATCTAGTAAGCAATGCAATCCAAGATTTTTATGGTGATTATTGGGATTTTGAGTATTTTTGGGAAGCAATTCGTGATGAGTTTCCGCATAAACTATTTAAATCAGAGAAAGAAACAATACTTCACGAGTACTTATGGTGTATTTCTAATAATTCAAGTGTAATCGAAGATTTTAGAAATAGCGATTACAGTCAAGAGATTTTTGTTTTTTATGAGAACACTTTGAAAGATTTCGATGTTAGGATTCCATCTAAAATCATTCCTAATTTTGAATATATCGAGAGGCATGGCTTCTGTGAAAACTGTAAGAGTTGCAGGAAGCTTATTGCTTATGTAGACTGGATCCAAGAAAAAATAGATGAACTTAAACCCAACATTATCCACTCAGCTTTTCATGTACTGATGTTGAATAAACATTTTCTTCGTGATTTCCATGAAAGACTTGCGGAGTATATAGTTAGAGACAAAGCTCACCTACATCAATTGCACTCAGAATTCATCTCGGAAACTGGAAAAATAAAACGCATGTCTTCATGGCCGGTTTGGTTAAAAAGAGGAGTGTTTTTTCGAGATAAGGGTGTTTGCACGATCTGTCGCAACCCACTCTCTGGAGACCTTTTTTTAGGTATCGACCCTGATATGGATCATATAGTCCCCTTGGATAAACACGGAAGCAATGATCCCTCCAATCTTCAAATTCTCTGTAATAAGTGTAACAATAAAAAAAGACATTACAGCAGTACAACAAGTTCATATGATATACCTTATTGGAATTTACCAACTGGCGATCAAGAATAGTCCAACTAATAACTTATAAAACCCCCGTGTGAATCGTTCCATATGCTCCATCACATCGCACCGTATATTGCTGGGGAGAGTTTATTCTGGATCCACGAGCTATTAGTGAAATCAAGTTAGGCCCAAGCGTTGCTATGGGTATGAAAAAGCAGCATCACTTAAGTGATACCGCCAGACTAAAACCATCTTCATCAATCATGAGCTCGGATTCCCTGTAGCGATATGATAGGTTATGGATGCTAATTTTTTGCACGGAGTGTAGTAAAGGTATAATTTCCTCAATGCTCTGCACGGTCGTTTCGTGAATTGATTCGTCGGGAAGTAGCCATATAATTTTAATTTGGGGCTTTTTTCGGGCTTGAAATTTATAGATCATAATAAGAACTAATGAAATGAGACCCATGATTCCAAACCAAGTAAGATAAATCATAGTACCATCTCCAATACAATTTTTTATTGCAAGCGAAACTTGATGATACTTCAATATTATAAATAAAAATTGAATTATCGTCAAATTTATGTTGAAGAAAGTTCAAGTTTCGTATACTTGAACTCAGAGGTGGGGCCGATGACTTTCGGAGAGCGGTTAAAACAATCCAGAAATCGAAAGCAGTTGACACAGGAGCAAGTAGCCCAAAAAATCGGGATCGATTTTACCACAATATCCAAGTATGAAAATGATAGATCGCAACCCGATAACGAAGTGCTGCAGAAGCTTGCGCAATTGTATGGCGTGTCGATTGATTGGCTTTTGGTAGGAAGTTTGAACGAACCCGGGGACAAGAAAAAGATAAACCGACTGATTATTGATGGGGAACCGGAAGACTTGACTACAGATGAAGCCGGACACTTAAAGGATAGTCTGGAAATGTACAGATTGCTCAAGGAAAAGCGAAGTAAGGATGCTAAAAATGGAAGATAAATGACATCGTGATCTACTCGGCTTCAGAGAAGGTGGATACATGATGTCATATTCATTTATATTAATGAAGCCATTACAACAAAAAGGACACAACTCGTTTCAACGGTCGTGTCCTTTTTGCGTTCGAGCAAACCACAGATTTTTCTGCGCGTGCATGAAAAGACGCATGTTACTGCCCCGAATCGTTGTCATAATGTAGTCCCAGATGGTAAGCTCGCATCAGGAGATTCTCAAAAATTTCCGGCCTTGAATCCAAGGTGTCATATAATATCTCAACCTGGCTATTAGAGATCCCGCAGTAATCGGCGATTCCGATGTTCAGATGCTGGGACAGCATCTTGTCGTACTGTCTCTTCTCAAAGAGTTCTTTCGGAGCTGCGGCCAAACCAAGCCACAGTACTTGTTTATGATGCAATTTATTGGAGCCGTACGCAAAACCATTATTCCATACCCGGTCGATATATCCCTTGAGCATAGCAGGTAGATTGAACCACCAGATCGGGAAAATATAGGCGAGAGCATCGTACTTCTTCATTCGCTCCATTTCGGCCTCAACCTCAGGCGAATAGATCTTGCGATCGGATGACCAATCCGGTTCATCCGCTTCCCACAACACGGGATTAAAGCCGCTGCGATGCAGATCCAGCATCTCCGTTTTGTGACCCGCATCAGCGAGTCCCTGCAGAAATCTGTTTGCAACAGAAAAGGTTAAGGAATTCACCCTGGGGTGCGATACAACGGTCAAGACTTTCATCGACTTCACCTTCCATCTCTCAACTTTTTAATTCCAATGAGGTATGATGAAATTATCTATTATACTGGGAAAAAAGGGAAGAACGCACTTTTATGTGCTATAAGCACCAAACAGTGATATAGGCACCGAAAAGTAACTATACCCAAGACCCGGCGAGAGGATGGTGATCCCATGGAAAGGCAGGCAACACGGACGTTTAACATCCCCGCGGAAGCGACTTTGGAGGTTTTAGGGGGGAAATGGAAACTGCTGATTTTATGTCATTTAAACTGCGGCCCCGGGCCGAAGAGAACGAGCGAATTAAAAAAAGCCATTCCCGAGATTACGCAAAAAATGTTAACTCAGCAGCTTCGGGAGCTGGAGGAAGACGGCATCATCATTAGAACGGTATATAATCAAGTGCCGCCGAAAGTGGTCTATGAACTGAGTGAATTAGGAATCTCGTTGAAATCCATACTAGACCAATTGAGCGAGTGGGGCGAGCAATATATCCGTCAACGTGAATGGAAGTCCACCTGCTCGGAACGCTCAAAAAATGCTTAAAATCGTGAAAAGACATGGAGGCCTAAACAGATGAACAACCTTGCTGATTTAGTAGACGCGATTATCAACGAACCTATGCTAAGTGAAAAAACGTATACCTATTTAATTTTAGGCACGGAGAATTCGTTTACGAGCGGATATTTTCCCATTTTCGAAAACGAAGTTTCCTATGATGGTCACACCACTGTTGCTCTTTTTGATAAATATATGGACGAAATTGAGGAACTCATGCTGGGAAAGGGCATTCTTTGTATCAAAGTCGACGCTGGCAAATTAGTTGAGCATGGCCTTGTGAACGATACGAATCCTGAGCTTTTTGATACGGACGCCTTTGAGTTAATCATTTTCCAGAAATATGGGTTGGAACCGAAGGAAGAGGAAAGAAAAGAAATCTTACAGCAATCGTTGAAGGCGGAGAAAATTAAGAATACATTGGTGTTTGCGTGTTATATGAATGACATGGAGAAAATTAAAGAGCTGGTCACCCACGCGAGCAAATCCGATTTGGACAAAGTTCTTAAATATAGCGGCACTTCATTGCAGTTTTGCAGTAAACACGATAATTTGGAGGCATTTAGACTATTGGCCGAGAAGGGGGCCAACGTAGGAAAACGTTCTCTGACTCAAACCCCTCTTGAAATTGCTTTTAAACACTCAAGCGATATTGTGAATTATATTCGTCTGGAATTTCCGGATGTTTATCAAAAAGAGGTCAATAAGAAGGGTTTCGGGATTGCTCTTGATTGTAAAGATGAAGCTCTACTGGAAGATATTCTAAGGTTGGGCTGCGAGGTGAACCAGGAAAGGAAGCCATTCCCTCCTCTACATAACTTTGCGGATGTTAATAACATTGTCGGGATTAAATTTTTGCTGGATCACGGAGCTGATCTTGCAGGTAGAAATGATTGTAAACAAACCGCCTTGCATCGAGCGATTGGGAGAGAAAATGTTGCCGCGATTGAAATGCTATTAGAATATGGCGCGGACATTCATGCTACAGATCGAGACGGGAAGACAGCTGTGGATTTAGCCAAAGCATGTGTAAACAAAGCCATTCTTCATATGATGGATTAACATGTTGTGAAGGAGCTGCCGCTGGCAGGCTCCTTTCGCATGTTTCGCCGATAGGCCCGTAAAGCTGATCACAGATAGATCCTTCGGGCCTCCTCGTCGAAGAATTCGACTACATTCTTATACTCGGTAATATCTATACGGTTTTGCCTCATAATCTTCTGAATAAAGATGGCATCCGTAAAGATTTTATTGATGATCGTTTCGCACCATGACGGAGTGCCTTTAAAGTAATCCACCAAATCATGAATTTCATCAAACTTAAAATAAAGGATATAACAAACATAATTCTGAAGCAGCGTACGAAAACAATGCTCGCGATAAGGGTTAGAGCGATGGTCAGAGAGAAAGTCTCTCATCATCCCGAATAACGTTGTTTTATTTTCGGAGTAACTATGGATCAAATAATCAACGTCATTGATTAGCCGTAATACATCTTCCAATCCTTCTTCCGGAGGCATGGCCAGCTTGGGCGATTTTCCCTCTATTGCCCTTAACAACTCCATCGTAAGATGTTTGCAGGCATTTATTTCATGCGGAGCGATGAATAATGTATCTCTATACTTGTCGAGATGCTCGCTGTAGTAATCATGGTATACAGAAAAATAATGCTCCATATGGATATTGGTTTTCGTATGAACCAAATCTTGCCCGCGGAATGAAAAGGAGTAGAGGGTCTCCTCATTCACCGGGTGAGTATAAAGGTAGAAAAAGAAGAAAAAGTCTCTTAATTGCTGTCTCTGTTCATCGTTCAAGCTGGCAGCATCCGACAATTGAGCTAACTGAAAAAAACAATAGTTCTTCATAAAATCATTCATGGCATTGTACGGATTGATCTTGACAATGGACATCGTTTTGTTGATCGTAAACAGCAAATAATAGAGGATCAGTTCGTCATAGACATCCAGATGTTCAAAAAAAGCCGAGAGCACAGGCTTCCAGTCCGGGCTTACGGTGTAATTCGGATCTTTCGGCTGTAATTCATACGTCCACTCGATAAACGGCTCATTCTCGCGACCCACGAAGAATAATTCTGTGCTATCGTCTTCACAATGGGAGTATTCAAAGCAGTCCGTTTGAACGGACGGTAATCCCCTGTTGAATTTTAGATTCAGATATTCGTTATATAGCAAATGAAGCTTCATCGCTCATTTCCTCGTTCCTATAGGATTCAACTGGTATTAACGTATTGGCCGGAAGATTTCTCGATCTCCACTTTGGAAGCATTCGACATCTGAGTGGGCATTCCTCCTCGCCATTGATCGACGAGCGTGCAAGGTGAAGATCGGCCCGATGAGCTGAACCGGTACACAAATGACGGCTAAATTATTCGCTGAGCGCCGCCGGCGAAAAGAAAGGAGGGGGCCCCCTCGCCCCTCCTGCATCAGTTCAAGCTATGTGGAATTCGATCATCGCTTGCGCTCCGTCCGTTTTACATGGCTGGCTCCTTTACCGGTCTTTCTCATGCGGTCTCAGCCTCATTGAGGCGCGAGTATGAAAGCTTTAATGAATTTTTCATGATTTCCCTTTAATTCATCATCGTCTAAGCGGGCAGCATAATAAATGTCATTCTGCTTCCATAAGTAATAGGTTCGGTTTATGATATCTGTGTGGTTGGCGTCGCCGCGGTAGGAGGGTCCGCCATAGACATAATTGTCGTCTCTATAGACGGAAATATCGATACCGTTCATGTTCAGAGTCCGAATAAGCGTCAACTGTGAACCATTGATAAGCGGGAGTTTGCTCTGATAAACCTTGAGACTGCCATCTTTGGATTTGTCTGTTAGAATGTATAAATTTTCAACCGCATTCACGTTAAATCTGAAGGAGCCGGGGGTAGCTCCTGCCTTGCGCATGTATAATGCTACAAGTTTAAGTTCGTTATTCGACAGGGTGAGCGGAAATTTCACTTTAAAGCCCAGAAGTTTTTCCGCTTCCTGCAAATCTTTTTCACCATAGATCGAAAACGTATGCGATATTCCGTCGTAGCTGACATGTTGGATTTGTTGCTGGTATTTAAAAGATTGCAAAATTTTCTCCAATTCGTCTTGCGAAATATTTCTCCGATTCAGAGGAAGTCCTTCCGAGGTATGATCTTCGCTATAGAATCGAATGCCGTAGTATACTCCTACATTACGCCAATCCCAATCACGCCAAAAGAAGGTTTTTTCGATTTCCGGTTCATGATGCTCGTATTTTTGCACGGTTGTTACTAAAACGCCTTTGATATCGGCATATGTAACCTCGTCTTGTATATAGGATCGGGGTAGTGCCGCGCCCCATGATGGTCCCGGGGTTCTCCTCGATTGATCCCCCTCCAACAATTGGGAGAGTGCCCCATTTAGTAAATTTCCCTCGGAGGCGATCACTTCGAATTGTTTCTCATCAGCTTTTCCTAAATTTGATACAAACTCGATGATGACCTGATTATGAGTACCATTCACAAACTTCTCGTAAATTCCAATATCACTCAGTTGATAGCCGTCAGGAAGATAATCGGGGACTTTGAATGGAAACCCGGCAAAATCATTTGCCCTCTCCAGATTGATGAACCATTTAGCCCAGTCATTCAGTCTCTCAATTTTAAATGAGGAAGGGCTCCCCTGCTTGGAATCTGCGTCTGCTTCGGCGTTCTTCACGCCCTTCGAAGCATTCGTAAGGATGACGGCGCTTAAGCCAAGAACCAGGATAATCGCGGCCGCGGACAGTTTATACGTACCTTTTTTGAATTTTGCGATCATGGTAATTCTCCGTTTCATTTCCTTATTGTTTTCAAAAAAATGCGAAAGATTGGCTTGGGGAGAAGCGCTTCGGGCAAATAACCGCGATAGCATAAGAAGTGTCATCCCGTAGGATGAAGATTCCTGCTCCCCCAGCACTTCGAGTACGCCCGCGTCGCATGCGACTTCCTGGTCGGCCTTTATTTTTTTCATAGAAAGCCATACCACCGGATTGTACCAGTGGAGCATGGCTGTCAGTGTCCACAGGAAATTGAACCATAAGTCCTTTCGTTTGTAATGGGTAAGCTCATGCAGAAGGATGTGCGTAAGCTGACGGGAATCGGCGATCGTTACGATATCCGCGGGCAAATAAATTCTCGGCTTCGTCAAGCCGTAGATGCATGGGCTATGGAGGCGATCGGTCTCATAGACGGGAATCGTTGCGGTGATGCCCAGCTTCCCCTTGCACGCCTCCAGAACGGAGAGCACCTCGCGGTTATCGAGCTTGCGGGAGGTCCCAACGATTCTTTTGAATCTCACGGCAACAAACAGGTAATACATACTCAAAGACAGAAGTCCCGCAACCCATACAAGCGAGCCGATCGTGAGCATCGTTTGCGGCTCGACCCGATCTTTTTCATAAGTATGCATTTCAGGGGGCGGCTGTACGATTGTATTTGACTCTTCCGTCTGCTTCGGCATAGGAGCTGGATTCAAATTTGCCGCTTCGCTATGGTTTAAGGCCACCTTTGGTTCAAATCCGGCTTCCGAAGAATGAGGCTGCTCCGTATTCCATTTCGGCATAAACGATTTATCCGGCATGCCGTGCGGCACCAGATTAAAGAGGCTGACAGGACTTTGTGGAGCTATAGGAATAAGCAGCTTGATCAACACAAGAAACCACAGGACATGAAAAATCCGGGGGCCCAGGTGTTTGTACAGCAGCTTCCGAATCAAGAGCAGCAGCAGTATGATGACAGTGGATGCCAGAGATGCGGTCAACATGAGATAAAAAACGGTTTCGATCTGTTTCATGATTTCGTTCTCCTTCGTACAACCTCATGGCAGAAGCCGCCCGCCGATCTTAGCTGCCGCCTCTTTTCTTTTTCTCCAATAGCTGCTGGAGCTGATCAATTTCGCTTTCGGAGAGCTTCTCCTCTTCGAGGAATTTCGCAAACAGCATGCCCACGGCCCCGTTATAAATCCGATCCAGGAACGAGCGGTTCGCTGCTTTGACATATTCGTCGTAGGAAACCAGTGGATAATATAAGTAATTTCTGCCGGATTTTTCGAATCGGATCGCATTCTTTTTATGGAGCCGATTCAGGAAGGTTTTGACGGTCTGGTCCGACCAGTCCATTTGATCCTTTAACTTGGAGATGATCTCGATCGCCGTTAGAGGCTCTTTCTGCCATAGAAGCTTCATGACTTCACTTTCGGCTTCGGTAATGTGAGGGGAATTGGTCAACATCTTCACCTTTTTTCATATCTTATTGTTTACGGCCGTAAACGTTATATCAAAGTTTACGCGTGTAAATGAAAAAAGTCAAGGGGGAGCTATTTTTACTCGTGAAGTAGGAGATGAGGAGTGTATTAGAGGAACTCCAGAAGCGGAAGAGCCCGAGTACGTTCGAGTGACTATTCGATCGTACTCGGGCCTAAGAAAATATTCCTTAATTGGGATCAGGCAGGTCTGTTCGTGCTTCGTTAAGCTATACCTGGCACCCACATCATCAAGAGGATATTTGCGGGGGTGTAAGCCGCCCCGATCACCGCTTGCATAATGAAAGTAATCCTAAGAATAATGTACGGAAAGAAAGTTCCAATAGAACAAGTAAGCCGTATAAAGGAGCGTAAGCACGGCGATACCAACGTTTACGGTCTTCCATCGGTCAAGCTCCTTGGCAGTAAGTTTTCGAATCAAGAAATAAACAGCTGCGGCCGACGAAATAAGAGGCATTGAAGCCACGACGACCTGATAGAACTGCGAGTATCCGTATAGAATCTCTCCATTCCCATAGATGAACTGGACAATGAAGAATATGCTCTGAAGGAGGGCGATGATTGGAATGACTACAGAGATGCTGTGCGATTGCTTGCGCCATTGCCGTATCGCGTACCTCACGATCCATAGGAGCGGAATAAGCGTGAACAAAATGCCAGGTACCACATACAGAGCCAACAAGACAGTCCCTGACTCAAACGAAGCCGTGCGCGGGATGGAGAAGTTCATCGGCCCTGTCAGCGTCCATCTCCCCTGTTCTTTATGAAAGTACAGCTGTTCCTCCCCGCCGACTTCTTGGAAGAACCTTTCATCTACTTGGGTAAACTCTTTCCTGATCATCTGTTGCCCGTCGTTCTGGAATAAGCCGGTCACCACTAATGTTCGATCGTCTTTTGCTTCAACCGTATACGGTACGCTGCCCAGCAAGCGAAGTCCCTTGGCCCAGCCATGCTCCGCTGCCAAGTGCAGCTCGTATCGTCCTTCCAGTTCCTTGATCGCACTCCCTGAGCTTTCAAGGGGAGAAAGTGGCTTGCGGGCTACTTTCGAGTCGATCGTTTGGGAGATGGCATGAACGACTTTCCCGTGCATTTCCATCCCGCTACCTCCGGTGTTGGCGGTAATGAAAATACCGATCGAATGGGAAGGAATGAGCACCATTTTCGAATTAAATCCGTCAATTCCTCCATTCGCCCACAAGTAGGGAACTCCATTCACCGTCTCCGACCGAAAAAAACCATACCCAATCCCATACATGCGTTCATGAGAAGAGAATTGCTTCGCATGCATCATCCGGACCGTCTCCGGTTTAAGCAAGGACTGACCGTGGAAATAGCCGTTGGACAAATGTGCGATCATGTAGGGGGCGAAGTCATTCGGCGTCATATTGACGGCTCCTCCTCCGGGAAAATGAATTCCGGAATAAGGAACCACTTGATAACCGTTGTCCGTATAAGCATAGCTCTTGGCCAACTTGGTCCGATCCTGTGGGAGATTCAAGCTCGCACTGCTCATGCCGAGTGGCTGGAACAATCGTTCCCGCATGTAATCATTCAAGGGAAGTCTGGATACTTGTTCGACCACACTTCCCGCAAGTCCTGACCCGGCATTGCTGTATAGGAATTTACTTCCCGGGGCAAACACCGTCGGCTGCCTCTCCAAATACGTCCGAACCGTATCCGTCGACCATTGAGGGATTAATCCTTGGCGATTATCTCTTTCATACATGATTACATCCAGACCTGCCGTATGCGTGAGCAGGTGATGGAGTGTAATCGGGCCATAATTTCCATTAACCTGGTAATCCTTCAGGGCTGCATTGATATCGTCATGCAACGAGAGCTTTCCCTCCTCGACCAGTTGCATAGCAGCCGTAGCGGTGAAGGATTTGGTTAAGGAACCTAGCCGAAACACCGTGCTTGCCGGGTTAACGGGCACTTGTTGTTCCAGATCGGCGAAGCCGTACCCTTTGCTATACATGATGCGTTCGCCTTGGGTAATGACAACCGCTGCGCCGGGAATATGAAGCTTGCTCATTTCCTCCTTCATGAGAGGATCAATCAATTGATCCAACACTTCTGCGGAGAACGGCGAAGCCTCATTCGCATTCGCACGTGGCATGCACAATATGAATAACAAGCAAGAAGCGAGTAGAGCAGCCAACCATTTCCGTGTATCCGACATATTCATCATCTTCACCTTTCGTTTTTGAGCGATGGATATCGCCAGGCTGTAGCGATATGGCTGAGTATGAGGTCGAACCTGTCATTTTGGGAAGTTGTACATTGTCATTCGTCTTCGTGATATCGCTTCGTGGAGGCGCATGCTATAATGGTTGACAGTTAAATCCGGAAATGAGGTGTTCATCCTGCTGACATTTGCCAACCGATGGGCATGGTTCGATTGGATCATTTTCACGATCCGCTTCATGTGGTGGATCACGATTGTCATCGGGCTTGTTCGATATCACGACCGTTTGCCGTACCCTGTAGAGGCGGTGCTATTCGTTTCGGTTCTTGCGTTTGTTATTCCTTATTGGTTTTACCGGTATTCCACCAGCGCTTATTTGATTGCTGAGATTGCGCTGAGCGGGAGCCTTTACATTGCTGTAAACTACTATTTTGAAGCGACCCAATGGCAGTTTGTGATCATCGCCTTTGTCGTGGGATTCCATAGCACGGAACGAACATACCGTTGGACGGGGCCTGCTACGATTCTTCTTGTCCCCTTTCTCGCATGGAATACCGCTCGTCTGGATTTCGATAGTATCGCTTTTCAAGCCATCTTGTACCATTTGGGAATGTATGGGTTCGGGTTCGGCTTTCAATTGTTGGTCCGTACGCATAAGCAGAGCCTGATCATTAAGGAACAGAACCAAATTTTGGAGCAATATGCGAGTCGAGTGGAGCAAATAACGCTGCTTGAGGAGAGAGACAAGATATCCAGAGAGCTGCACGACACGATCGGACACACGATGACATCGCTAATTATGGGTATGGAGACGCTTCGGTCTCGCTTGCCCGATACCGAAGTGAATCGACTGGACACCCTGCTTCACATGGCGCGTCGCGGTTTGAATGAAACCAGGGGGATCGTTCACAATTGGGCGGAAACCACCCGGGAATCGTTTACGACCTTGGAGTCCTCGTTTCGCGAATTGATCGAGCAATTTCAGCAGTCAACCGGGGTGATCGTCAAGCTGCGCATCTACGGCAAGGAGTATGAATTAAGTCGGTCCCGGAAGCTGCCCCTGTATCGCTGCTTGCAGGAAGCGCTGACCAATGCCGTGCGCCACGGCGGTGCTTCACTTATACAGGTGGGATTGTACTTTGAAGAAGCCCAAATCCGAATGCAGGTTGAAGATAACGGGAATGGAAACAAGGATATTGAATTCGGATTCGGGTTGCAATCGATGAAAGAGCGGCTTGAAGCCCTTCATGGACATTTATCTCTTCATTGTCTGGATGAAGGAGGGGTAGCGGTTATTTGCTGCCTGCCTCATCAGACGGTTCTTCCACAAGCAGCAAGCATTCGCATACTTCTCGTTGACGATCAGCCGATCATCAGGGAAAGCTTACAGCTGATCTTACAACAACAGCAGGATATGCAAGTCGTTGGGCTCGCCGGAAACGGGCAGGAAGCGCTCGATATGATTCCAAACGTGAATCCCGATGTGGTGCTGCTGGACGTCCGAATGCCTGTATTGGACGGACCGAGTACGCTTCGAGCGATACGCGAACGATGGCCCGCCTTACGCGTCATTATGGTGACAACCATCGAAGAGGCTTCGCAGGCCGCCGATACGCTCAAGAACGGCGCCAACGGTTACTTGTTGAAATCCGTTTCCCCTATTGAGTTAGTGGAGGCGATAAGGGTCGTCCACCAAGGGGAAACGCTGATTACCCAGTCCATCGCAGATGTCCTCTTCCAAGAGATGAAGGTGCAGCAGGAAGAACTAGATGGGCTGCGTAAATTGCAAGGGCGCGTTTGCCCTTACGGGTTGACGGAGCGTGAGCGGGGAATTCTGGCATCCCTAGTGAAGGGGCTTCGCATAAAAGCGATTGCAGAAAAAATATTTCTTTCCGAAGGTACCGTTCGTAATTGCACTACGATGATTTATGCCAAGCTGGGCGTGAATAACCGGGAAGACGCGGTGAGGAAAGCGCAGGAGGAAGGACTTGTCGTTTAGGCGGGCCATACGAATGAAGTTATTTGAACGATAGATAGCCTGGAAATGTATAGATTGCACAAGAAAAAGCAATGCTTGCACCTTACGTAACGTAAGGTTTTATAATGAAGCTACCGGTACAAAGCTTGCGCCAAAGAGTGGAGATGATGAATGAAGAAATATTGGAAGATCGGAGACCTCGCCAATCTGACGGGGCTTACCGTACGAACCTTGCGTTTTTATGATCAAATCGGGCTATTCTCTCCGTCGGAACATACGGAATCCGGTCACAGGCTGTACAATGAATCGGACCTGTCGCGTTTGCACCAGATTTTATCGCTTAAAGAGCTGGGATTATCTCTTGAGGAGATTAAATCACTTTTAACCGGCGGGCAAATCAGTCCGCTTGAGATTGTCAACCTGCAGATCAACCGAATCAAAGAGCAGATCAAGCTGCAGCAGAAACTATTGGAGCAGCTCGAACATGTATCCAAGCTTATGCAGGGCAAGGCGCAATTAACGGTGGAAGATTTCACGAGCCTTCTGCAAGCGATGAAAATGTCATTTGAGAAGCTGGTCATTGAGCGGCAAACGATTTGGGAGCGAAACCTGGATCTGTTGGGGGACTTTCTTGCCGAGGAGACAACGCCGAAACCTAAGGAGGAAAATCAATGAATGAACGATTTGTTAAGCATGCGACCTTCGTCGTCGAGCGGACTTATGCCGCCTCGCCGGAGCGGGTTTACCAAGCCTGGGCTGACCCGGCTGCCAAAGCGAAGTGGTTTTCGAAGCCGGAGATCTTCGACTTTCGGGTTGGCGGGCGCGAGTACAGCAGCGGCGGGCCGCCGGAAGGGCCGGTCTTTACGTTCGACGCCAGTTACCAGGAGATTGTTCCGGAGCAGCGCATTGTCTATACGTACACCCTGGATTCCGGCAGCACACGCGTCTCCGTCTCGAATACAACGGTCGAGCTGATCAAGCTGGAGGGCGGCACGAAGCTTATTTTTACGGAGCAAGGGGCATTCTTTGACGGGCACGATACGCCGGAAATACGGGAGCACGGAACCAATCTCATGCTGGATGCGCTCGGCAAGGTCTTTGAAGAGGGGAATGATCATGACCATGGGGAAAAATGAACTTATTTCCACACGCGAGTTCGATGTACCGCGGGAGCTTGTATTTCGGGCTTGGACAACCCCCGATTTGCTCGCTCGTTGGTGGGGGCCGCATGGCTTCACGAATACATTTCACGAGTGCGATATCAGGCCGGGCGGCACGTGGCGACTCACCATGCATGGACCGGACGGTACGGATTACCCGAACCATAACGTCTTTGTTGAGATCGTTCCGTTTGAGCGGATCGTGATTGACCATCTATCCGGTCACGAATTTCGGGTAACGGGTACTTTCGAGAACCTGGAAGGCCGTACCAAAGTTACTTTCCGTCAGCTTTTCAAGTTAACCGAGGAATTCGAACAAGTCAAGGCATTCTGTATGGAAGCTAATGAACAGAACCTCGACCGGTTAGGCAGGGTGCTGGAAGAAATGACCTCCTAGCTATGCGATGGGATGAATTAAAAATATCGCCGTTCACACGCTACGCTCTGTCGGAGTTGGACGGCGATATTTTTATACTTTTTCGTTCAGCGCGGCTGACGGTTTCAACTGACTCTTCTCTTGTTTATTCGCCACGTAACTATGCAAAATCATGCCAAGAACAACGACAATCATCCCACACCAGGACAAAAGCGAGGGCAGGGGGATCGACAAAAACAGCAGCTCCCCGGCTAAGGCGAACAGGACTTCCATCGACTGCGTGGCTTCGACCGAGGCCAACTTCCGCATATTTCCCCGCACCATATCCGTTGCTTTGAAGAAGAGGACGGTGGCCACGACGCCGGAAAACAGGGCAACCAGCAAAGCTTGAAAGCTCTGCTCCTTGCTCGGCCATCCTACGGTAGACAAGCCATATAAGGAAAGGAGCAGCCAGAAAGGCAGACTCGCAATCGTCATGCCCAATACCCTCTGAAACGTATCCAACCGTCCTTCGCAGAGGTCCATCATTTTCCGATTGCCCAAAGGATAGGCAAACGACGCGATCAGCACAGGGATTACTCCAAGCAAGAGGCTTTCCAAGGAAAGGCTTTTGGCATGTTCGATCTGCATCAGAATAATCCCCAGCAGGATAAGGAGCGACATAACTAGACCTCTAACGGGAATTTTCCCCCGGGCTTGCACAGGTCCCTTGTCGGTAGAGATCGTTTCCCAAAATAACGGTGCAAGCAAAGTGCCCGAAATAATCGTAACTTGCCATGTGCCGGCAATCAGCCAGCCGGGCGAATACGCCGCTGCAAAGCATAAGGGAGCATAGAATAACCCGAATCCCACCGTGCCCCACAATAGCCACGTTCCGGGTTGTTTTTTCATTTCCGCGAAGAGCGGACGCAGGCTTTTTCGAGCCAGTACCACGCCCAAGAGCAGCGGAACCATGAAGAGATAACGCAGCGAAGCGCTCCAAATCCAACTCCCGCCGGACAGCTCCATCGAGGCATTGAGAACAAAGGTGAAAGCAAAAAAGAAGGCCGAACCTATCCCGATCAAAATAGGCTTCAACTGGACTCACCTCGATTCCGGGGGTTGGGTTAGCAGCTCGCCGAGACTTAGCCAGTTTTCTTCGACAAGACGGACAACCTTTTCATACTCCCCATTTCGGCAAGCGGCAATCATGTGATTGTGTTGTTCCACGGAATTTAACCCTTTGAGGGTATTGAATTGGGATATCTCCAACCGTTGGATTTTCGGGATGCTGCGTTCCAGCGCCAGTACGATCTCGGGATTCCCGGCCGCATCCAAGAACACCTTGTGAAAATGCGTATCCGCCTCGATAGCCTGAATCACGTCGCCTTGTTCAATCGCAAGCTGTAAAGCGTTATTACTTGCTTCTAACGTTTGAAGATCCGTTTCCTTCAAAACAGGACATGCGAGCTTTGCCGCTAAAGCGTGTAAGACTGCGACGACCGTAAATGCGTGCTTCGCTTCCGTTACATTTAATGGTGCTACGTACGTGGATGATCCCGGAAGGGATTGGACCAGGCCTTCATCTTCGAGCCTTTTGAGCGCTTCCCTGACAGGCGTGCGGCTAATGCCGAATTTCTCCGCCAATTCTTTGTCGCTCAAGCGTTCTTCGGGATGCAATTCCAAGGTAATAATCCACTTTTTTAAAGTTTGATAGACTTCGTCTCTAAACGACAGCCGTTGAATGGGTTTAATCTGATCTTTTTTCATAAAACCAATATATCGGATATTGGTTTGTTGGGCAATATTTATTTGCGATCCGGTAAGGTCGGCGATTTATCAGCAAAACTAATAAAAGCTATAAAATCCTTTTAATTGATCCATTTACCCGGCTGTGATAGCTTGAAGATAAGATAAAATTAAGTATATAAGAATACTGGGAATTATTTTCATCCTATGCGAGGTGCATATTGTTGATATTACAGGTGATGAACAGTCCTTTTAATCAAGAGCAGGTGGAGCTTCTTAACCGCTTGCTGCCTACGCTGACGGAGGTGCAGAAGATTTGGCTGAGCGGTTATTTGACGGCTCTGCACAAAACCGAAGCTTCGGCGTCTGCTCCGGCCGTGAACCAACCGGTCCTCTCCAAAGAGGTCACGGTGCTATTCGGGTCCCAGACCGGGAACAGCCAGAAGCTGGCCAAGAAGCTGAGCGAAAAGCTGAAGGAGCAGGGCCTCCAGCCAACGCTTTCCTCCATGAGCGACTTCAAGCCGAATACGCTTAAGAAGGTTGAAAACCTGCTCATCATAGTGAGCACGCACGGGGAAGGCGAACCGCCGGATAATGCGCTGTCTTTCTATGAGTTTCTGCACAGCAAGAGAGCGCCGCAATTGGAAGGCCTGCGGTTTTCCGTACTGGCTTTGGGGGACACTTCGTACGAGTTTTTCTGCCAAACGGGCAAAGACTTCGACAAACGTCTTGAGGAGCTCGGAGGCAAACGGCTTACTGCGCGCGTCGACTGCGATGTGGATTTCGAGGATTCTGCGGCGGAGTGGATGAATCAGGTCCTGGCCTCTCTGAACGAGGCCGCGGCGGCTCCGTCCTTGGCAAGCGGCGGCGGTGCAGCGGTCCGGAGCGAGACGCAGCAGACGGAATATTCCAGGTCGAACCCGTTTCAAGCCGCAGTGCTTGAAAATTTGAATCTGAACGGCCGCGGATCGGACCGGGAAACGCGTCACCTGGAGATTTCGCTGGAAGGGTCCAATCTCCAGTATGAGCCGGGCGACAGCGTGGGCGTGTATCCGAAGAATCATCCCAGACTTGTCGACGAACTGATCCAGGCGCTGGATTGGAACCGGGAGGAACTCGTGCCGGTCGACAAAAACGGCAGCGAGCGCCCGCTGCTTGAAGCTTTGACCAGCTATTATGAAATTACGGTTCTGACCAAGCCGCTGTTGGAACAAGCGGCAACTCTGTTCCCGGGCAGCGGCCTGCAGGAGCTGCTTGCGCCAGGACGTGAGCAGGAGCTTCGAGCGTATATCAAAAATCGGGATTTGTTGGATTTGGTGCAGGATTATCAGCTTAAAGGAGTATCCGGTAAACAATTTGTATCGATTCTTCGCAAGCTGCCGCCGCGTCTTTATTCCATCTCCAGCAGTCCGAAGGCGTACCCGGACGAGGTGCATCTCACGGTCCGGAAGGTACAATACGAAGCGCACGGACGAGAGCGATACGGGGTATGCTCGACCTATATCGCTGAGCATTTGGAGCTGGGCGATTCGCTGCCGGTATTTATCCAGCACAATCCGAACTTCAAGCTTCCGCAAAATCCGGATACGCCGGTCATCATGATCGGACCCGGCACAGGCGCTGCTCCGTTCCGGGCTTTCTTGGGCGAACGGGAAGAAACCGGGGCACAGGGCAAGACGTGGCTGTTTTTTGGCGACCGCCATTTCTCCACGGATTTCCTCTATCAGGTCGAGTGGCAGCGTTGGCTGAAAGATGGCGTGCTGACCCGCATGGATGTGGCGTTTTCCCGTGATACGGATGAGAAGGTTTATGTGCAGCACCGAATTCTTGAGCACGGCAAGGAATTGTATCAATGGCTTGAGGAAGGAGCCAGCATCTACGTATGCGGAGACGAAAAGCACATGGCGCATGACGTTCATGCCGCTCTCGCCACCATTATCGAGCGGGAGGGCGGAATTAGCTCCGAAGCCGCTGCGGAGTATTTGGCACGATTGCAACAGGACAAACGTTATCAGCGAGATGTCTACTGAGTTCAGGCTCAAAGATAACGAGAGGGGATAGGGACATGAGCGAAAACAATTTACTTTCAGCAAATAGTGCGCCTCATAGCGATGTAGAGGAGATCAAGAAGCGAAGCGACTACCTGCGGGGATCTCTTGCGGACACGCTCACTGACAGAATCACGGGCTCCATTCCCGAGGATGATAACCGCTTGATGAAATTTCACGGAAGCTATATGCAGGATGACCGGGATCTACGCAACGAGAGGAATAAACAGAAGCTGGAGCCGGCCTATCAGTTCATGGTGCGCGTGAGGGCTGCCGGTGGGGTCGTTACGCCGGAGCAATGGCTGATGATGGACCGTATTGCGCAGCAATATGCGAACGGAACGATTCGTCTCACGACCCGTCAGTCGTTCCAGCTTCACGGCGTGATCAAGTGGAACATGAAAAATGTCATCAAGGAAGTCAACGAAGCGCTGTTAAGCACGCTTGCGGCATGCGGGGACGTCAATCGTAACGTGATGTGCAATCCGAACCCGTACGTTTCCGAAATCCACGAGCAGGTGTACGAATGGGCCAAGAAGATCAGCCACCATCTTGATCCGCGAACCAGAGCCTATCACGAAATTTGGCTGGATGAAGAGAAGGTTGTCGACAGCCGCGATGGAGAAGAGCAAGAACCGATTTACGGACCTGTTTATTTGCCGCGTAAGTTCAAGATCGGCATTGCCGTGCCGCCTTCCAATGACGTCGATGTCTTTTCTCAGGATCTTGGCTTCATCGCGATTCATGAGAAAGGGCGGCTGCTGGGCTTCAACGTGGCTGTCGGCGGAGGCATGGGAATGACGCACGGCGATCCGCAAACGTATCCGCAGCTGGCGCGGGTGATCGGTTTTGTCACACCGGAGCAGGTGGTCGACGTGGCCGAGAAGACCGTCACGATCCAAAGGGATTATGGAGACCGTTCGGTGCGAAAGCATGCCCGGTTCAAGTACACGATCGATGACCGCGGCTTGGAATGGTTTATCGATGAGCTTCATCAGCGGTTGGGGTGGAAGCTGGAGGAAGCGCGTCCTTATCATTTTGACCACAATGGAGACCGTTACGGCTGGGTGAAGGGAAGCAACGGCAAATGGCATTTCACTCTCTTTATTCAGAACGGCCGGGTGAAGGACGAGGACAATTACCCCTTGATGACCGGGTTGCGGGAAATTGCCAAGGTGCACAGCGGGGATTTCCGTCTGACGCCGAATCAGAACCTGATCATCGGCAATGTATCGGCCCAGAAGAAGAAAAAAGTTGAGGAACTCATTAAGGAATACGGGCTGACCGACGGCATTCACTATTCCGCGCTGCGCAGAAACTCGATGGCCTGTGTGGCGCTGCCGACCTGTGGATTGGCGATGGCCGAATCGGAGCGCTATTTGCCTACGCTGCTGGACAAGATCGAATCGATCTTGGATGAGGCGGGATTGCGCGAAGAGGAGATTGTCATTCGGATGACCGGCTGTCCGAACGGATGCGCCCGGCCCGCGCTTGCGGAGCTTTCCTTTATCGGCAAGGCCCCGGGGAGATATAACATGTATTTGGGCGGCGGCTTCTCCGGCAACCGGCTCAATAAAATGTACCGCGAAAATATTGACGAGACGCAAATTCTTGCGGAGCTTCGGCCCATCTTGAACCGCTATGCGAAGGAACGCGAGGAAGGCGAGCATTTCGGTGACTTCGTGATTCGCGCCGGATACGTGAAGGAAGTTCGTTCGGGACTTGATTTTCACGAGTAACCGACTGCACAAACCTAAAAAGGCTTCGCAAGATGATCTTATCATTTGCGAAGCCTTTTTAAGAGGGATAGTTACTTCTGCTGCTCAATCCCCGCTATCAAACCATTTGTTTTCTCAAGGCCCTGCCGTTGTTCCCAAAGATGTTGCCCTCGATGGAAGAATGGAAATGCGATAAATGCCAAAAGCATGAGGATCGCGAATAGGACAGGACCTTGCCCGAAGCCTAATACGCTCAGTAAAATACCGCCAATCCAAGCGCACACACTCTGCCCGATAAATGCCAATCCGCTGGCGCCATAATAGGCCCCTCTCAAATGTTCCGGTGCAATTTCACCGATAAGCACATCTCCAATGACAAAACATAAGATTTCGCCAGTCGTAAAAACGACCATCGACAAGGCGAGCATCAAAATATTGTCAAAAACCCCAAACCCGAACAGACCCAACCCAAATAACAGGCACCCGGCTTTCAATGCCGTTAATGAAGAGAAGCGCTTCATCAGCTTGGCAAGAGGATATTGCAATACCAATACGGAAAGCGTATTGATCACGAAAAGAAACGAATACGATTCGACCCGGTCATGACCAATAAATTGCGATAAGGTGGTATCCAAGTGGGAATAGGCTCCTGCTACAAATACATTACCCAAAAGAAAATAGAGGAATATTTTGTCGGTAAAAATAATTCGTGCCATTTGGTTCATCGTGATCGATGCCGATTTCTCATGAAGCTTTTGCTTGAACGTGACCATGAAAATCACCAAAACTATGGCGTAAATAAAGAAAATCACAGCACTGGCGAAAAACGGCAAAAGCGAGGAAGAACCGCCTGCTCCAAGCTTCAAGCCTACTAATGGTCCTATAGCTCCTCCTATATTGATGGCAAAATATCTCGCATTAAAGGCGTCAGCACGATGTTCGGAAGGAGTTACGTCGGCCAACAGGGCTCTGGCGGTCGGTTCAAAAACACTGCGGCAGAGACCGTTTATCGCACTCAATAAGAAGAAAGACCAGGTTTCGGCGGCAAAGGCGAAGCCTATCAAGACAAGACTCCAGGCGGCCATCGAAGAAATCATAACCGGATATCTGCCCAAACGATCCGATAATGCTCCTCCGACAAAGCTGCTCATCGTTCCGACCAATAAGCTTACCGCTAAAATGGCCCCAACGGTTGCCGGATCGATTCCCTTGACTTTGCCCAAATAAATACCCAAAAATGGAAGTGTCATAAAAAATCCTGTGCGTGACAGGAAGGTTCCGATAATAACTCCCCATGCTACCGGATGAAATCGGGGCATATTTAACCGCTTTTTTAAGATCATGTTCATCCTCTTCTTCACCCTCTGCTGTTTCGTCTTCCCTAACTTCAGTATAGCTATTAAAAAAGGTATAAAAAGAGTATGATTTGTTTAAATCAGTTCACCTTTTTAGTAGAAATGAGGTTCGATATGCTGACGGTCCCGCACTTTTTAGAGCTGCGCCAATATTTTAACAACCATGAGGTCGGCAAGCCCTTCTCGGTTACGGTCGATAAGCTTACCGGGATATGGTACTGTACGCCCCGATACGCGAAACTGATTGTCCGTAAGCTTTGCGAGCTGGGCTGGATTGAGTGGAAAGCCGGGCGGGGCCGCGGTCATACGTCCGTGTTGACATTGCTTACGGATTCGGGCGAAATCCTCCTTCGGGAAGTTAAGCTTAGGATGGGGCAGGGGAATGTAAAGGAAGCGATGGAGCTGATGAATCGTTTCGGGGCGGCCGCTGTCAAAGAGCAGTTTATGGATTGGCTGTCGGAAGGAATGGGGTTTTCCACACAGGCCGTTTCGAATAAGCTGCAGGACACGCTGCGTTTTCCTGTGTACCGTTCGATTTTAACGCTTGACCCCGGACTGATTTATTATAATTTCGATGCTCACATGGTAGGCCAATTGTTCAATACGTTGGTCGAATACGATCAGGAAAGCCGGACCGTCACACCTTGTATCGCGCATTCCTGGGAAAGCAGCGTCGATGCCAGAGAGTGGACGTTCCATTTGAAAAAAAGCGTCATGTTCCATCATGGGCGGGAACTGACTGCTCATGATGTCGTTTTTTCACTGGATCGGCTTCGATTGAATCCTGAACGATTTGAATCGAGCTGGATGTTTCAAGACATCGAGAAGATCGAGGCAATAGACCATAAAACGGTACGCATCCGTTTAAAAGAACCGAATTATTTGTTTCTGCGGTTTCTTTCCACCATTCCCGCAAGTATTGTTCCCGAAGAGATTGTACGAGCAGGCGAAGCGGAATTTGGGAAAAAACCGGTAGGAACAGGCCCTTTTCGAATGGTTCGCCTAAATGAGGGAATCTGTATTTTGGAGGCATTTCCGGCACATTTTCATGGCAGGCCGCACCTGGATCGCGTCGAGGTTCTTATCTTCCCCGAAATGGAAACCGGCCGCTTGAAGGAGCCTGATTGGACATCGGTTATGATTTCGCACGGGGATGCCTCCAAAGCGCAGCGGGATGCTTTGATAAAAGGGAACAGCGATTGGCTTGATATGGAAACGTTGTTCTGCTGCTGCAGTTTGCTTGTATTTAACCAGTGGAAGAGCGGTCCGCAAAACCATCCAAAATTCCGGCAAGCTCTTCATCACATCATCGATAGAGAACAGATGATTGCCGAGTTGGGGGGCGACCGGATTTTTCCCGCACAGGGATTCCGTCCATACCATCCGGTCTCCGGTGAAATAACGGCAGCGAATTCCAGCGTAAGTCGCTCGGAAATTTTGGCCCTGTTGAAGGCAAGCGGCTATCAGGGGGAAGCGTTCCGTTTGCTGACAACCGAATATCACGAGGAAGACGCCGTTTGGATTCGGGAGCGCTGCGAGTCTTTTGGAGTCCATTTGGAAATACAAATTACAGATCCGTCCGAATTCGCGGTACACCCTTCTTTGCCGCAGCATGACTGTCTATTGTTTGGGAACATCTTTAGCAATGACGAGGTATGCGAGTTGGAGATGTATCTACAAAAAAATTACTTCTTGTCTGCGTTTGACGAGCCCATGGCGGAGGCTGTAAAAAAAGCGGCCGTATCTATTTTTCGCGAATCCGACGAGAAAGAACGCCAGCGCAAACTGGCGGATGTGGAAAATCTGATATGGCAGACATATTCCGTCCTGTATCTTATCCAAAAGAAAAGCAATACTTCGTTTCATAAATCGGTTCGCGGAGTTACCATTAATGCTTCAGGCTGGCTTGATTTCCATAAGATTTGGTTTCATCCGCATGTCTCGTCTTGAACGTGAGCGAGATAAAAGAAAAAAGCAGGCCGATCCTCCACGCTGCAAGAAAACTGAGGATCGGCCTGCTTCTTAGTTATGCTTGATCTCAGCTTCCGCTTTCCAGCGCCGCCAGCAGCTGGGCGTACGTCGGAGCGAGCGCCCGAAGCGTGGCGGCCGCCGCGGCGTCGTCGCCGGTGACCAGCGGGTGCTGCAGCGAACCGATGAGCAGCGCCTGCTCGGCTGCGATCCGCGAGGCTTCGGCGTATCCGGCGCGCGTCAGGCAGGTGGCGGCATCCGCGGCGCGGCGAGCGCCGACCCGGACCGCGAAGTAAATCAGGTGGCCGCGAAGCTCTCTGCTGCAGCCGCTCTCGATGAACGCCGCGAGCCCTTCGGCGGCTTCGCCGTTGCCGAGGGTGCCAGCCGGCGTGTTGTGACCGCCGTCCATCGACAGCCAGCGGATCGCGGCAGGGATCGACGCTCTTATGGCATCTGCCTCAGAGACTTCCGCGAGCCGGGTGAAGCCGGTGCGCATCGTGTACGGTTCGCCGTAGCTGAGCGTCTCGGCTCGCCAGGCCGTCATGAAGTCGCTCAACGGCAGCGAAACGTACGGGTAGCCCTGCGGGTCGTGCATGAGCACGCGCTCGTCGTTCACCTCAAGGACGACGACGTAATGGTCGGCGCCGATCGGTCCGGTCATTTCCGGTTGATGCCGCAGATGTCCCATCTCCAGCGGGCCGATCCACACCGGACCGTCCGACAGGGACGCCTTGAGGCGGGCGAGGGCCTCGTCGGCGTCGCCGCCTTTGGCAACCGTGGACGTCCAGCCCAGGGCGGTCAGCGCGTCGTCGAAGCCCGCCTCGGGGTCCCAGCCGTACGGATCGAAGAACGGCAGCGTGCCGCCGATCAGCTGCATCCCGAACGGGCTGCCGGTAGCGAACTCGATCACGGCCGGAGAGGGCGCGCCCGCGCCGAACATCATCGCGAAGGAATTCGCGTAGCAGTACGGGCCGGAGCCCGTGTAGGTAAGGTGCGAAAGCGTCTTTTGATTGACCATCGTGAGATCTTTGCCTCCTTTGATAGATGGCGATCCATACCGCCGCTTGACGGGGGGAGAATTTAAGGCTTCACCGGGATGTACAAATCGATTTGGGTTTGTTCATCTTCCGGCCCGGTAAACCGTTCGTCATATACTTCGAGGTCCATGCCTTGCGACGGCTCAAGGCCGTGCAGGGGAAGCCACTTGCTATAGATTAATTCCATCGTCTCTCCAAGACGGCTCAGACTGCCGGTGTGGGTAAACACGGCATAGGTTTGTTCCGGCACCGTGAATGTCATCATACCGTTCGGAATGTGTTCTCCCGCCGTCTCATAGCCGGCAATATACGAGAAATCTCCGTTCGAACCGGGGATGCAGACGCCATACGAGACGTCCGGCTGCAATTTCCCCTGAATCTCATCCTCCCGCGGTACGAATCGGTCCCACAATTGGGGAATGCCGCCTTCGCTGCTTTTGTTGTTCCACTCCATCCCGACAACGGTAAAAGCGGCTTTCTTCACCAGCTTCGGTTCCATGTTCGTTCCTCCCGTAATGGAAATATAATCGACCATGCGCTGAACCGCAGCCAGAAGCTTTTGTTGGCGCCCAATTTCGTCACGAATGCTGTTTGTGTGCTCCAAGAGGATCGGCTTCAGCTTTTCGGCATCCACCAGCGTCCCGTTTTGTTTTAGCTCG
>NZ_JTHN01000047.1 GCF_001399685.1 Paenibacillus sp. A3 | reverse complement strand
GGCTCGTCGAACAGCATCATCTGCGGCTGCATGGCAAGAGCCCGGGCAATCGCGACCCGCTGCTGCTGGCCGCCGGACAGCCGGGAAGGATATTCGTTCTTTTTATTGAGCAATCCCACCTTGGCGAGCAGCGATTCTCCGATTTCGACGGCCTGCTTCTGGTTCATTTTTTTAACAATCGTGGGAGCCATAATGACGTTCTCCAAAGCGGTCATATGGGGGAACAAATTGAACGACTGGAACACCATGCCGGTTAACGTACGGATGTGCCGGATCGCCTGCTTCTTGCTTGCAGCGTCCATAGAGGCGTTCCATGCCGCATCGCCCACCCGGATCGATCCCGTGTCAGGTTCCTCCAGCCCGTTCAGGCAGCGCAGCAGCGTGCTTTTGCCGGAGCCGCTCGGGCCGACCAAGACCACGATTTCGCGGGAGCGAATATGTAGATTGATGTCGCGGAAGACGGCCAGATCGCCGAAGCTTTTGCCGAGTTGGTTTACCTCGATCATGCAGATCACACGCCCTTAATAAGCTTTTGACAAACGAGATTCGATGCGGTCTAAAATGTACGAAAAGAACATGCTCATAACCCAATACATAATAGCAATGGCAATATAAAAAGGCATCGCGACATAATACTGTGCAATCAGCAATTGGGCGGAGCGCAGCAGCTCGGTCACGGTAACGACGGACACGAGCGAAGTCTCCTTCAGCATTCCGATAAACGTATTGCCCATCGGCGGGATCGCCACACGGGCCGCCTGCGGCAGCACGACCCGTCGCATCGTCTGCCATGGCGTCAAGCCCAGCGATAGCGCGGCTTCCGTCTGCCCTTTGGGCACGGACAGAATCGCACCGCGGAACGTCTCGGACAAGTAGGCGCCGATATTGATACTAAGTGAAATAAAGGCCGCTGTGAGCGGCCCGAGCGTAATCCCGTAGTCGGGTAGTCCGTAATAGATAATGAAGATCTGTACCAGAATCGGGGTTCCGCGAATGATGGACACGTAACCTTTGGCCAGATTACTTATGAGCCAGTTTCCTTTGAGACGGGCGATGGCGACGACCATCCCGATGATGAGTCCGAAGAACATCGAGACAATCGTGATCAGCAGCGTATAATACGCGCCCGTCATTAGAAATTGGAAGTTCTGTAAAACCAGTTCCATGCCGTGCATCCTCCCGGTTCGGTCTGATTAGAAGTTCGGGTCTACGCCAAACCATTTTTGGAAAATCTCTTTGAACGTACCGTCTGTCTTCATCTCGGCCAGCGCTTTATTGATCGCGTCGAGCAGCTCCGGGTTGTTTTTGCGGATGGCGATGCCGGCGAAATCCTCTTTAATCGGCTCTCCGACCGCTTTGACCTTGAACTGGTTTTTCTCGACCAGCGGCTTGATCGCGAATACGTTATTGATCGTCGCGTCGATGCGGCCGACGTTCAGGTCCTTCAGCGACGTAATAACATCGTTATATGTGGCGATTTCGAACGTGCCGACCTTCGGCATCGCGACGTCGCGTAAATATTTCTCGTCGTTCGTGCCGAGGCCGACGCCGATCTTTTTGCCTTTGAAGTCTTCAAGCTTCTGAATCGTCGTATTATCGCTTTTGACGACAACGTTCACGGCGTTTTTCACGTAAGGGGTCGAGAAGTCCATCGTTTTCTTGCGGTCTTCGGTGATCGTGACCTGGCTCACCAGTGCGTCATATTTGTCCTTTTGCAGCCCTTCGATCAGTCCGGAAAATTCGCCGGTGATGAATTCGACTTGAACGCCCAGACGTTTGGCTACCGCCTTGGCAACGTCCGCATCGAAGCCGTCGATTTCGTGCTTCTCGTTCAGGAAGTTGTATGGGGCATAGGTGCCCATGAGCCCGACTCTGATTTTGCCGGCTTTCTTGATTTGCTCAAGCGAATTGGCGGCGGTTGTCGTCTCGGCCGGTTTTTTGCCGGCGTTCGCATCCGGTGCCGGGGCAGGCTTGGTTCCGCATCCCGCGATCGCGATCGCAAGAACGCTCAGCAGTGAAGCGGATTTAAACAATTTGCTTAGTTTGATAGACATAGCAGTTGCCTCCTTGTGGGTCTTCGTAGATGGGTTATAGGTTATCCGAGCAAGCCCCGGAATTCGAAGTTGGCGGTTTCTTCGGCGATTTGCGCCGGTGAATACGTGGATTGGAAATCGACGTCGTGCATGGGTCCGAACAGCCATTTGGACAGCACGCCGGTAATTAAACAGACGAGAATGTTGGCCCGCAGCGTCAAATCGTTCGTCCCCGGCAGCATCCCGAGCTCAATGGCGCGCTGAATGTTGCTTCTGAACGCTTCTTCGAACGCGATCCAGGTCTGCGAGACAGCTTCCCGCACCGGCGGATCGGCGCCTTGGCCTTTCATAAGCAGCAGAGCCATCAGATCCCGGTTCCGGTCGGCGAATGCGAACAGATCCGTAAGCAGCCGCGCGGACGAGCTTACCATGTCGTCTACCGTGCCCGCGTGCTTGCGGTAGCCTTGCTCGATGACTTTGATCAGCTTCTCTTTGCCGCCTTCGATTAACTCCAGCGCGAGCTGTTCTTTGCTTTGAAAATGCCAGTAGAACGTGCCTTGCGACACTCCCGAGGCTTTGACCACGTCGGAAATTTTCGTGCCGTGATATCCCTTGCGGGCAAATAAGTCCAGTGCCGCGGCCATCAGTTGCTGACGGCGGTCCTGATCTTGTTCCGGTAAAGCAGGCAGCTTCCATCGCCCCTCTCCACTTAACTGACGAGTCAGTTAAGGTTAATTCCGATGGGTTTACTATATTTTAAACGCGCCCCCATGTCAAGTCCCAATATGCGAATCTTGTCGAAATTTGGAGGGAGTCGTTTATAGAATATCCTAAGGAAAGAATAGTTATCCAGATATTGGGGATAGATTGTGGACATTTTTTTACAATAGGGAAGGGGAAAGGGAAATAAAGTTAACATTATTTTTGGTAAAAATAGGTGATTCGTAGCATTTGGGATTTCGACATGGATGTTAATATAATACTGACCGCCTATAAATTTCTTATTTATGCAGGTATAGTTTCTGAAGGTTTTTTCGACAAATTTATGATGACTGTTGGAAGGCGGTACGCTGGCACGAGGGGGAGAAGGGGCAATGTTCGCACAAACAAGAAACGGACCGGGAAAAAGCACACGTGATCTATCTTAAGGTTTGGATCAGAAGGAGGATTTGGATGTGAATGGTAAACTACGGGCAGTTTTGTGCTGCTTATTAATGATGCTTGGTTTGCAGGCGACTCCGGTTATGGCCGCTTCGTATACGTACGACGAGCTGAACCGTTTAATTTCGGCAACGACGGATAGCGGGGAGACCCTGAATTATTCTTATGATGCAGCCGGTAATCTTACCAGCGTGGAGCAGAGTCATTCTGCACCTGTGGCAAGAGCTTTTACGGTGGTCCATCCTGCGCTTGTGAACGGCGACTTTGAGGGGCCTGCCGGCGCCGAGGGAGTTGGCGAAGCTTGGAGCGCCGTTTTTACACCCGGGCTTCAGGCCGGCTACGACGTGGTTACGACAAGCGTATACGGACAAGTCTACGCCGTGAATCGTATTCAGACGATGAACGGAACGGCGGCCCAATCCGGAAGCATGAGTTTGTCCCAAGAGATTCGCGTGAACGGGAAAAACGAGTTCTTGCTGCAAGGACAGTTTAAGGCTGATTCATTAACGAACGGCCGGGTGGAAGCCGGCGTGGAATTTCTGGATGCAGCCGGGAAAGTTATAGACACGGCAAAAGCCGCCGTATCCGATACCTCATCATCAGGTTGGATTTCGTTTCAGAAGGCAGTCCATTCGCCTGCGCAAGCCGTAAGCGCCCGGATTGTGCTTGAGCTCGTATTCTCCGAATCCGGCGGGAACGGCCAGGTAAGCTGGGACCACATTCGCTTTGAACCGCGTTAAACTAAAGCGGATGTCTGCATGCATCATAGGAGTTCTAATTTGATAGCGGAGGGTACCCTGTGTTTTCAATCGGACGGATCGTTTGCGCTTTATTTTTATTAGCCGCAAGCTTTCTTTACTGGGAGAAGGAAGCTTATGCCGAACCGGTATCTTATGTTCTATCTCCCGGCAATTCGGTAGTCATTACCGCCTATCCCGACAGCCGTTCCATCATGGCGACGGTGAAAGTTAGCGGAGGGCATGATTACATCAGATATTACGACACCGGAGCGGTATACGACTACAAGCGTTCCGACAAAGGGACGTCGTATTCGATCTCCGGGACCAACCGGATCGTGCTTACGAATACGTCGTCTTCGTCGATTACCTTATCCAGCAACTCAGTTCCTTACCAAATCGTAAGCTCTTCGACTCCCGCCTTAAAGAAAGTGTGGTTGAACCCGGGCACCAGCCTGGATGTCACCAATACGACGGGGAAGAGCAGCAGCATCACGACGGGCGGGATCAGCGATTACGTCAAGTATGACGATGCCGGCGAGGTCGTGACGTTTACGAAGGGGAAAGCCGCCGGGGAACTGACGTTCTCGGCCAAGCATCGGATCGCGTTAACCAACCGGGACAAGAAGGCCTACGAAGTGTGGGGCCCTTACGAAATGGTCGAATTTTCGACGCGAACGAGTCCGGCCATTTACTACAAAACGCTATCGCCCGGACAAAGCCTGGAAGCGGCCAATGTATCGCCCAGAACGCTTAGCTTGGCGGTAGGCGGCTTGTCGGATAACGCGATCTACGATGGGGACGGAGCGGTAAATTCGTACGCCCGGAAAAAGTCTTCGGGAACCGTACAGTTATCGTCCGGAAAACGGATGGTTGTGACCAATACGGATTCAAAGGCCTACGAGGTATCCGGACCGTATGACGGCTTCACGTTCGCCGACCGTGCGAAGCCGGCTTCTTTTACGCGGACGCTGTCGCCGGGGCAGAGTTTGAAGGCGACCAATACTTCGCCCAAAAGCTTTAATGTCAGCTTAAGCGGTACATACGATTATGCGGAGCATCGCGGTACGGGTCAGGTCGTTGCCTATGGACGCAATCAGCGGCTCAGCAGCAATGCCATTGGAGCGGCGAATTACTTGAATCTGACCAATACGGGTTCGTCCTCGGTCGAAGTTGCCGGGCCGTACGATGCTTTCTCCGTCGTTGATTTGAATCATCCGGCGCTCATCGGCCGCATGCTGAGCCCGGGACAAAGTCTGGAAGTCTCCAATCCGACGGCCTACACGGCGAATGTGACGGTTGGAGGCACTTACGATTATGCCGTATTCGATTCGTCCGGCATTACTTCATATGCCCGGACCCAGAAGACGGCGAATAAGGCGGTGGATAGCTCAGAGCGGCTCGCCGTTACCAACACCGGAGGCGAATCATCCGAGGTTTTCGGCCCCTACGAGACGTTCTCCTTCGCCGACCGTACGCAGCCTGTTACGTTTAAAGCGGTGCTAGCGCCCGGCCAAAGCGTCGATGCGCTGAACCAGGCTGCGAAGGCGTTTTACCTGACTTTAAACGGCGAATACGATTACGCGCGGTACAGCGGTAAGGATAGCTTGCAGAGCTATGCCAGACGATCGACCGCTGCAAGCATGTACAATCAGGCCTCGGAACGGATCGCCATCACCAACGCGGGTGGAATCTCGATGGAAATTTCCGGTTCTTCCGACGCGTACAAGATTACGTCCCGCACAACGCCTGCTCTGACGATCCGAACGTTATCGCCGGGTCAAAGCATGGAAGCGACGAACGTTTCGTCGGGAAGCGTGGACATCACGACGCTGGGCACGTACGATTACGCTTATTATACCGATTCCGACGACCTGACGACGTCCGGCCGAAAACGGGCCACAGGAACCTTTACCGTGAGCTCATCTCGTAAGGTGGCGTTGACCAACTCGGGTACTTCGGCCTTAGAGATATCGGTGCCATACGATGTTATCCAGACCGCGGATCGGGTCAATCCCGCGCTGTTCGTAAAAAATCTTGCGCCGATGCAAAGCATGGAAGCCGTCAATGTGACTGCCAAAGATTATTACGTCCATATGACCGGCAAGTACGATTATGCCACTTATTCGTCATCCACCGGCCCGATGGTCAGCTATTCGGATGATAATTCGATCGGCTCGGTATTAACCGCCCATGGCAAAAAGATCGCCGTGATGAACACCGACACGGTTGCTATCGATGTATGGGGTCCTTACGATGCGTTTACGGTATCCGATCGATCCGCACCCGTGACGTTCGTTCAGGCGCTTAGCCCCGGACAAACGCTGAAGGCGGTCAATCTAGCCGGGACAGCATACTCCGTCAAATTGACAGGGCTGCACGATTACGCAAATTACAACGGCAAAGGCGAGGCGGAATCGTACGGGCGCAAGAGAGCGGCCGGAACCCGGAGCGTTGGCGCTTCGGATCAATTGATCGTAACGAATGCCGATGCCGGGACGATTCAGGCCAAGGGTCCGTATGATGTTTTTCAGCTCGCGAACCGCACAGAGCCGGCGCTCTTCGTGAAAACGTTAGCCGCCGGACAGAGCATGGAGGCAGTTCATACCGGATCGAAATCGTCGACGGTTACGACGGACGGGCTATCGGATTACGCGATCTACGATGCCGCCGGAGTGCTCAAATCGTATTCGGACGATAGCGGCAGCGGCCCCAAACAGGTCGATCCGGGTGAACACATCGCCATCATGAACACGGAGGGCCCGGCTCTGGAAGTGATCGGCCCTTACGATATTTTCCGCGTATCCGACCGCGCGAAGCCGGTTTCTTTCGTCAAGCAGCTGGCTCCCGGACAAAGCGTTCATGCTCTTAACGGAGCGGGAACGTCATTCTCCATCCGGATGAGCGGCGTCTTTGATTATGCCAGCTACAAAGGCAAGAACTCGCCGGAATATTACGGACGGGCAGTTCCCAAAGGAAGCAAAGGGATCGGCTCCGGCGATCGGCTCGTCGTGACGAATGCCGATACGCAGAGCATTACCGTGAAAGGCTCTAACGACGCGTTTCAAATTTCCGACCGGACCGACCCGGCCTTGTTCGTGAAAACATTGGCCCGGGGACAAAGCATGGAAGCGGCCCTTACGGGAGCGGGCTATACGACGGTCTCCATCAAAGGCACGCACGATTATGCCATGTATGAAGGCTCCGGCCCGATCAAGTCGTATGTTCAAGATTCCAATGATACGTCCAAGCAGGTGAACCCCGGCGAACGCATCGCGATTATGAATGCCGAGCTGGATGTCTTGGAGGTCTTCGGCCCCTATGACATGTTCCGGATCACGGAACGGGCTACGCCGGTTTCGTTTGTCAAAACGTTGGCTCCTGGCCAGACTGTGGCGGCTAAAAACGATACGGCTTCTCATTTCTCGGTCAAAATCAACGGCAAGCACGACTACGCGACTTACAAAAGCAGCGGAAACGTCGAGTATGACGGACGGAGCGCTCTGGCCACCGGGCATGGAGTTAGTGCGGGCGGGCAAGTCGTGCTGACGAACGTTGACGCACAGTCCATTCGCGTAAAGGGCTCGTACGACGCTTTCCGGGTAACGGATCGTACCGATCCGGCGTTCTATGTGCGGACACTTGACTCCGGTCAAAGTGTAGGGCTCATGAACGTGACGGGAGCCACGATTTATATCGATGTCACAGGCGTCTCCGACTATACGATCTACAATTCGGACGGGAGCGTGTCTTCTTTTGTAAAAGGAGCCACCCCAAGAAGCATTTCGCTCAGCCCGTTCAAACGGATCGTGATCGCTTACGCGGATACGGCGCCGTTTCAGATCGCCGTTCCTTTCGATGCGGTGACGGTCGATGATGGCAGCGGCCCTGTCGCATTTATGAAAGAGCTGGCCCCTGGCCAAAGCATGGAAGCCGTTAACATTTCCTCCAGGGAGTTTAGCGTGAAAGCTTCCGGCGTCATAGACGTAGTCAAATACAACGGTTCCGGGGACATTTCGTTCTACGACAGGGAAGGTACTTTTGGGAGTATTCCTCTTGGTGCTTCCCATCGGATCGCGATAACCAACCGGGATAATCAAACGATTGTAGTGATAGGCTCCAAGGACGCTTTCCGCATAGCGGACCGGGCCAATCCGGCGCTGCTGGTCAAGACGTTGGCCTCCGGCCAAAGCCTCGAAGCTCAAGCGGCGACAACAGCTGGAACCAGCCTGCGTACGAGCGGTAAATTCGACTATGCCGTCATGAACGAGAACGGAAGCATTCAGCCGTATCAAAAAGCTTTTGAAGGCTATGCTTTAACCGTCGCATCGGGTAAACGGGCGGCTATCACGAACACGGAAGCTGCGAATCTGACGGTATGGGGACCGTACGACACGCTTCAGATGACTGACCGGAGTGGGCCGGCGCTTGTTTCGGCGTCCGTCGCACCGAGTCAAAGTATGCAAGCGGCCAACCGGACAGGAAACCCGCAATCGATTGCGGTAAGAGGCTCTTTCACTTATGTGAAAGAAGACGGAACCCAGCATCCAGGCGTCAGTCCGCTTACGATTCCGGCCGGCGTGCGTTACGGTATCCTGAATACCGGAACAGCCGAGTTGGATGTATTCGGTCCTGCCGATGCTTTTGCATTCGAGACGGCCGACAAGCCGATTTCCGGCATAGGTGCTGTCGAAGAGATCCGCAAGCTGGATCCTTCGCAATATGATACGCAATCCCTGCATGCCGACCCGGTCGATACGGCAACAGGTGCGCAAATCATCCAGCGCACGCTGCTTACCGCGCATGGCGCCGCAGAAGTGCCGTTTACGGTGCAGTATTACTCTTTGCTCTTGAATTCGGGCGTGATGGGTCCGGGCTGGGGGCATTTGTACGACATCCGTCTGGAGGATGCAGGCGATGGTAAGCTGAGCGTTCATTGGAACGCGAACCGAAAAAATACGTTTACTTCGAAAGGCGGCGGGCTCTATGCCTCCGACGAAGCCGCCGTGAAGCTGGATAGGCTGGTCCGCCGGGCGGACGGTTCTTATACCTTAACCCGCAAGGACGGCACCGTTTATGAATTTTCGTCAGCCGGCCGCTTGCTCTCTTTGGGCAACAAGCAGGGCCAAGCTTTATCGCTTAGCTATAACGCCTCCGGGCAGTTGGCCTCGGTAACCGAGCCGCTATCCGGCATAGGAATCGGACTAACCTATGATGCCAATGGACGGCTGGCTGTCGTGCAGGACCCGCTTCAGCGCCAGGTGAAGCTGTCTTACGATGCGAAAGGCCAATTGGAGAAAATCACCGATGCCGCAGGTCAGGAAACGGTATACAGCTATGATGCTAAAGGCCGCATTCTCACGGCAACGGAGCAAGGCGTTCGGACATTCAGCAATACGTACGATAGCCAGGGCCGGATCATTGCGCAGCAGGATGCCGTTGCAGGGCATCGCGCTACGAAGTTCGAGTATGTCGAGAAAGACGGTACCCTCGTTACCGCGGTTACCGATCGTGAAGGCAGCATCAACGTATTGACCCACGACAAGAATTACCAGTTGCTTCGCGTACGGGATGCACTGGGTCAGGAGACGGGCTACACCTATGACGGCGAAGGCAACCGGACGCAGGTCACGGATGCGGAGAGCAAGACGGATACGTTTGCGTATGACGGCAGGGGGAACCTGCTCAGCGTTACGGACTCATCCGGTCAAAAAGTAACCATGACCTACGATGACGACAGCAATCTGCTCACGGTCACCAATCCGCAAAACGAGCAGATCGTCAGCCATTATGATGCCAAAGGCCGATTGATCGGGGTCACCGATCCGGAAGGTCATCTAACGACCTATGCGTATGACGCGAACGGGTTGATGACTCAAGCGACCGATGCTTTGTCCAGGCAAACGACCTACGGCTACACCAACGGTTTGCTTACTTCCGTAACCAATCAGGAAGGCAACGCCGTCACTTATTCTTACGATGCAGCCGGCCGGGTTGTCGCGATCAAGGGGAACGACGGCAAAGAGACCGTGTTGACCTACAATGCGAACGATCAGGTGCTCAGCGTCACGGACCCGGCAGGACAGACGGTCTCGTACACGTACGATCCGATGGGGAACCCGTTGACGGAAACGGATGCCAAAGGAAACGTGACGCAATATTTCTATGACGGCAATGGAAATCTTGCCAGCGTGAAAAATGCGCTGAATCAAGAGACCCGTTTCGAGTACGATGGCGAAGGCCGCCTGGTGAAAGAAACGAATGCGCTCGGTCACAGCAATCTGTACGCCTACGATGCGAAGGGCCGATTGGTGCGGTCGACCAATGCGCTTGGCGAATCCACCCGCTATGAATACGACGTCAAGGATCGAATGACAGCCGTCTATGATGCGATGAACCGTAAAATCAGGTCGGTGGAGTTCGATTCGAAGGGCAATCCGGTTGCCATCACGGACGCCTTGAACCGCAAAGTCACGCAGCAGTTCGATGCACTGAACCGGCTAACCCAGTGGACGGATCCAAAAGGACGCCAGACGCAGCTGGCTTACGATAAGTTGAACCGTCTGGTCGAGGTTACCGACGCCAAGCAAGGGAAAGCCGCGCAAATTTTTGACGCGGTCAGCCAAATTACTGGCGTTACCGACCCGAATCGCAATGAAACGAAGTACGTCTATGATAAAGCAGGGCGGCTGCTCAGCGAGACGAATGCCGCAGGCCATGCTCATACCTATGCTTACGATGCGAACGGACGGCTTGAACAAGAGACGAACGGACGCGGACAAGCTACGGCTTATCGTTACGACCAAGCGGGAAGGCTCGACCGGTTTACCGACCCCGAAGGGGCTGTGACGTACACGTACGATGCGAACGGCAACATCACGGCCGTTACGGATCAATCGGGGAAAACGGCTACCCGGGAATACGATAAACTGGATCGGGTGATCAAGTACACGGATACCGATGGGAATGTGCTGCAATACGGCTATAACGAAATCGGCCAGTTGACGACCTTGACCTATCCGGACGGGAAGAAAGTAACTTATACGTACGATGCCGCCGGCCGCATGATGGGAGTAACGGACTGGGCAGGACGGAAAACTGCGTACGGATATGATGCAAACGGCCGTCTTCTGACCACCACCCGGCCGGACGGCAGCGTGGAGACCCGGGACTATGACGCAGCCGGTCAGTTGATGAAGCTGTGGGACCGCGCCGCCGACGGCAGCTATATTAGCCAATATCAATTCGGGTACGATGAAGCGGGCAACGTCATTAAAGAACGCAATGAGGCCGCGAGCCAGCGCGCGCAAGGAGTCACGGCGGCCGTGTATGGACGAAGCGCGGCAGGAACGGTCACCTCGGCAACCTATGCTTCCATGACGAGTCTTCCGGGTTCGGTTTCGGGAAATATCGCCATGACGTATACGTCGGATAACCGCCTTGCGACGTTTAACGGAAATCCCGTGACCTACGATCAGGATGGGAACATGACTTGGGGGCCTCTGGGCGGGACGATGCAGGAGTATCGTTTCGATGCACGCAACCGGTTGATTGCAGCAGGCGGAGTAAGCTACGCTTATAATGCCGAGAACCAGCGCATTGCCGTGATTTCGGGCGGACAGACCACGCGGTATGTCGTGAACCCGAATGCATGGCTGCCGCAGGTGCTGATGGAGAAGGACGACCAAGGAAAGGCCAAGGCTTACTATGTATACGGTCTGGGTCTGATCGGACGGGAAGAAGCTTCGGGCGAATACCGAGCGTACCATTACGATCGCCGCGGCAGTACGATTGCCTTGACCGACGCCAAAGGCCAAGTGACGGATCGTTATACGTACGGCCCTTACGGGGAAACGCTGAAGCACGAAGGGAACACGGATAACCCGTTCCAGTACAACGGACGCGACGGGGTCATGACGGACCCGAATGGCTTGTACTACATGAGGGCCAGATATTACCAGCCGGAGATCAAGCGTTTTATCAATCGCGACGTACTGACCGGAACGATCTCCGAAGCTTCGACGCTTAACCGGTACGCTTATGTCAACGGCAACCCGGTTTCGTATGTGGACCCGTTCGGCCTGAGCCGGGATGGCGATTCGTCGTTCCTGCTGCAGGGAGGCAACTTCCTTGTCGATACGGTACCTTGGGTAGGTACGCTCAAAGGCTTCCAGCAAGCATTCTTGGGCACCAACTTTGTAACAGGCGAACGCTTGTCTACAGGGGACCGCTGGGCGGAAGGTATCGGCAGTGCGCTGAGCCTGATCCCGATTCCGGGATTGAAGCACGTGGGCAAGTATGCGACCAAAGGCGTCATCGCCGCGGAGAAGCAGCTTGAGCGCTTGTTTATGGGACCATGGATGAAAAAAGCGGAAAATACCGCTAAGAAGCTGGTCAACGGGTGCAACTGCTTTACCGCCGGGACGAAGGTCCTCACGGATAAAGGGGAGAAGAATATTGAAGACATTGAGGTCGGAGATAGGGTTCTTTCCAAGAATGAAGAGACTGGGGAGCAGGCTTATAAGGAAGTGACGGCTCTTCATCGTAATGAGAAAGATACTACCTATAAGTTGTCGATCGGTGAGCAGATTATTGAAACCACCGATAATCATCCGTTCTGGGTAGAAGGCAAAGGATGGGTACTTGCTGTTGATTTGAAGGTAGGCGATGAACTAGTACAAAGTAACGGAAATCATTTAAAGATTGACAACATTGAAATCGTGCATCACGATGAAAAGGTAAAGGTATACAACTTTACTGTTGCCGACTTCCATACCTACTTTGTAAGTAGTTTGGGAATTTGGGTTCATAATCTCAGTTGTTTTACTGGTACTTCCGAAGACTTATACAATTTAGCCAAAAACAGTTCTAATTCATTAAGGATTGGACTGGCCGACCAAACAGTTGACTATTTAACGGCTTTCCAAGCTGGACAAAAATGGGTAGGTAAAGGAGCAGTGAAAGATACATCCGTAGGAAATGGGGTTGGTTGGATTGGAAAAGCAGAGAATGGTGTTCAGTTTAGATTTAGGATGCAGTACAAACAGAGTAATCAAAGATATGAAGGGAATTTTGAAGAGTGGAATTTGATGAACGGGGTATGGACTAAGATTAAAAATTACCATATCGAAACCGCTAATCCATAAAAAGGAGGGTTATATTTTGATTACACCTTCTTTAAAATTTCTTGGGGTAGTATTTCCTCCTGATTCAGATGATGATTTCTGGGTAGTACTTAATGCAGAGATAGGAGAGGAGGGGAGTAAAGGCGTAGATGTGTTTTACTTTAACTTGACCACTCCTAAAAGATTAATGTACGTGCTACAGAACCAAAAGACAGTTTTTAAGAGAGGTTTAATCATAGTTGATAAATATGACTATGAAACAGCGAAAAGACTAATAGAAGAAATATTGCTGGAATGCAGAGGCGAGACTTGGCACGAAGTAAGAAGTAATATAATGAAATATTGCATGTCAGAGTATGGTGATTAATTTTAAAATGGCCTTGAGGGGTATATCCTTCAAGGTTTTCTTTTTATGACGATCAATGGAATATAATTAAAGATTTGCTGCCTTCCGAGCGAAAAAGCAAGGTGGACGACCAGCAAAAGATAATCGGACAATGCTGAACGCGATGTTCTGGGTCGCAAGAACCGGCGCGCCTTGGTGCGATTTTCTGCAATATTATGGATAGTGTTAAACGGTATACACCCGGTTTCGCCGCTGGCAAATGTCGGGCGTGTGGGACAGGATTCTGGAACATGTTGCAATTGAACCTGACTTCGAAAATGTGATGATCGATGCGACCATTCTCCGCGTTCATCAGCATGGAGCCGGGGCAAAAGGGGCAGCAATTTCAGGCCATTGGGCGCTCCAGAGGCGGACTAACAACCAAAATCCACGTCATTGTCGAAGCCTTGGGCAATCCTTTGTGTTTTGAACTCACCGGAGGCCAAAGTCATGATTGCGTGGCAGGTTATGATATGCTAAAGTCGATGGAACTTGCGGGAACTAATGTTTTTGCTGATAGTGGAATGCTTTTTCAAATAGAATAAAACATTATCGTCGAATCGCCACACGCTTCGATAAATTGGCATGTACGTTCAAAGCTTTTTATCGTTAGTTTCAATTATGGCTGGCTCGCTTAGGTTTGAAGACAGCCCCTAATAAGGAGATCTTTATGGAGGATAAAGTACAAAAAATAAACTCTTTATTTAAATATTTAACTCATGGTAATGAAGGTTCTTCAGAATTTGAAACATTTATGGCTTTCTTACGCGGCTTGAAGGATTATTCAACCTTATTAGACTTTTATGATGTTGAATTTACTAGGCACCTCTTAGAAGAAGTGTTGCCGAAAATAAATGAAAAGTATAATAAGGCGTTAGTGATTGAGACCATTGTGGAAGCGACTTACGGTAATGCTGAGAAGAGCATGATAGAAAAGCTTTTTAGTGAGTACATTCCTCTATTGGCACAGTATGCTACAACGCTGGAAAATGCGGCCAGATGTTTGAGAGGATTTATTGAATCGGGGATCAGCAGTAATGAAATCTTCGTCGAGATCGCTATGTTTAAAGACAAACAACACGCTATTTCATTGTTGACGTATATAAACATTCATTCATGGGGAGATTTGCCCCCTCAATCATCCGCGCTTCAAGCCGAAGTTAAGGATGCGCAAAAGGTCAGGGAGCGTACTTATATTTTTGCACAATTTTTAGTTATTCTGCATCCTCTCGTAGGTAAATACCAAGGTGTAAGCTCCATTGATTTTGTATTTGATTATGAAGGAGCGCATGTCGATTGGCCGTTTAGTCGAGAGGGCAGTTCTCTAAGGCTGGTTAAACAAAATATCATCGATGAGAGAGAAGGAGCTATATTTGAAGAACTGGGTAAACTCATCCATGATGAGGCCATAGATCTGCAATCATCAAGAGTCCTAAACCTGTATCAAACACTTTTTAGTGGGAGAGATCCGCTGGATGTTATTTTTACACTGCCTGATGGGCGGTAGGAAAGGAGATATTATTTTATGTAGGAATGATGCATTTGTCGATTAGTAAGGAGAGATTATAAGCTCCGAGACTTTTGACCTCTTTAAGAAAGGTTCAATCCAAGATATTCACTTGCTTGGTTTTGAGTCGAAAAAAGATCCTCATCACATAGCGAAGGAATATTTGTGAAGCGTCATATAGAAGGTATATCAGATGGTTACCGTACCTAAGTCTGAAAAGAGCAGTATTGGTTGTCCACTCCGGCATAGTGCAGTTTCCATTATTTTTGTGTACCATTCCAGGAAAAAATGCAGCGGCAAGAATATCTGTTTCCTTTCCAGCCCTACACACCCGAACAACGGAAAAAAAGGTCAAATAATCGGACGCTTTGGCTATTCGGTATTGCCCGCGAACGTTCTAAGATAAAGGGAGAATACCGAATGCAGAAAGGGTGCTCTTATGGCAACGTTCGATGTGCAAAATGGGCAATTTTGTCTGGACGGGGAACCGATCCGTCTTGTTTCCGGTGCGATTCATTATTTCCGGGTGGTGCCCGAGTATTGGCGGGATCGCCTGCTTAAGCTGAAAGCCTGCGGCTTCAATACCGTAGAAACGTATATTCCTTGGAATCTTCACGAGCCGAAGCCGGGCCAGTTCCGTTTTGATGGGCTGGCGGACGTGGTTCGTTTTGTTGAGATCGCTGGCGAGGTCGGTCTGCATGTGATCGTGCGGCCGAGCCCGTACATTTGCGCGGAGTGGGAGTTCGGCGGGCTGCCGGCTTGGCTGCTTGCCGATCCGGGCATGCGGGTGCGCTGCATGCACCGGCCGTATCTTGACCGCGTCGACGCGTACTATGACGTGCTGCTTCCGCTGCTGAAGCCGCTGCAGTGCACGAACGGCGGCCCGATTATCGCGATGCAGATCGAGAACGAGTACGGCAGCTACGGGAACGACCGGGCGTATCTGGTTTATTTGAAGGATGCGATGCTGCAGCGGGGGATGGACGTGCTGCTGTTCACCTCAGACGGTCCGGAGCATTTCATGCTGCAGGGCGGCATGATTCCCGGCGTGCTGGAAACGGTGAATTTCGGGTCCCGGGCCGAGGAAGCGTTCGAGATGCTGCGGAAGTACCAGCCGGACGGACCGATCATGTGCATGGAATATTGGAACGGCTGGTTCGACCATTGGGGCGAGCAGCACCATACGCGGGACGCGAAGGACGTAGCGGACGTATTCGACGATATGCTCCGTCTCGGGGCTTCGGTCAATTTCTACATGTTCCACGGCGGAACGAACTTCGGCTATATGAGCGGGGCAAACTGCCCGCAGCGCGATCACTACGAGCCGACGATCACCAGCTACGATTACGATGTGCCGCTGAACGAATCCGGCGAGCCGACGGATAAATTTTACGCGGTGCGGGAAACGCTGTCCCGCTACATGGAGCTGCCGCCACTTGAGCTGCCGCAGCCGATTCCGAAGGCCGCCTACGGAAGCGTGCCGGTTCGCGAAGCGGCCTCGCTGTTCGGGCAGCTGGACAGCCTGTCGGAGCCGGTCCGTCACACGTGTCCGGAGCCGATGGAAGCGGTCGGACAAAACGACGGGTTCATCCTGTACGAAACATTCATCTCCGGGCCGCGGGAGGAACGGGAGCTTGTGCTGCAGGATTGCCGCGACCGGGCGTTGGTTTATGTGAACGATGAGTTCCTTGGTGTAATCGAGCGCTGGGATCCGAGCAAAAAGGTAGCTTTTGCTGTGCCGGAGGGCGGAGCGACGCTGCGCATTTTGGTCGAAAATATGGGCCGCATCAACTACGGGCCGTTCATGTTCGACCGCAAAGGCATCACGGAAGGCATTCGCCACGGCAACCAGTTCCTGTTCGGCTGGAACATCTATCCGTTGCCGCTGGAGGACGTAGCCCCGGTCAGCTTTGACGGGAAGGAAGCGGAGCCGGGATACCCGGGCTTTTACCGCGCGGTGCTGCCGATTGAGGGGCAGCCGGCGGATACGTTCCTGCGCCTCGACGGCTGGAACAAAGGTATTGTTTACGTCAACGGCTTCCATCTGGGCCGCTACTGGAAGCGCGGGCCGCAGCAGACGCTGTATATCCCTGCGCCGCTGCTGCGGCAAGGCGAGAACGAGATCGTCGTGTTTGAGCTTCATGGAACGGAGAAGCGGGAGTTGACGTTCACGGACCGGCCAGAGCTCGGACCGGTATCGCAGGTAACGGTATAATAAGGTAACGATGAATGAGGCCGGTGCCGACCTATCAAGGGTTGGCACCGGTTTTTTACGATTTGTGGGAATCTTTGCAAACCGGCTTCGAGATGACATCGGCCTGCGAAACGTGTTACATTGAGGGAAAGGATGGATTTGGCCAGAAGGGAGCGGTCACCGGCATGGACCGTTTATTCCATTTTCCTAATATGACACAGACGCTGCAGGTGACCGGCTGTCACTTCGGCATCAAGCCGCCGGGTTGGCGGTACCCGCGGCATCATCATCATTTGTACGAGTTGATCTGCTGCCTGGAGGGCGAATCGGTGCACGAAATTAACCGGACCTCCTTGACTCTTCGTCCAGGGGACTGGCTGCTGATCAAATCGGGTATCCGTCACGAATCCGCGGCAGCCGCAAGCTCGCATTACCGGTTCTTCAACGTGCATTTCGACTTGGACGACGCGGAGGTGCGGAGCGTACTCGGGGCTGCGCCTTACTCCCATATTCCGTCCGGATCTGCGGCCCGCGGGAAGCTTCCGTTCTATGTTCAGGAATTGGAAGAAATGATGCGGCAGTACGCCGCTCCCGATACGCATGGAGATGTGTCCTGGCACGAGGAGCTGAATCCCCGGTTCGAGGACCGGCTGCTGCTGCAATCGTATACGTTACTCATCGTTCGGGATGTGCTTGCGTTAATCCGGGAGCGGGATGCGCACGCCGGTCAAGCCTCGTCCAAGGAGACTACTTTATTCGCCATCGATGTCGCACATGCGATCGAAGAGCGGCTGGCCGGAAGCTTTCATGAAGAAGCGACGATTTCCGCCGTGGCGGAGGAGCTTCACCTGAGCCGCAGCCAATGCTCGAAGTTGTTCTCCAAGGTGTACGGCTTGTCGCCCAAGCAGTACGTCAGCCGAAGAAGGCTGAGCCTGGCGAAGGAGCTGCTGGTTACGACGAACCTGCCCATGACGGAGATCGCCGAGCGGCTCGGTTTTCAATCCGCGAGCCACTTCTCCCGGCAATTCCGCCGCTGGACCGGTCAAGCCCCGAGCGATTACAAGCCGAAGCACGACGGCTGCTCGTAACCCAGCGGCAGAGGGGGCGCTTGCTTTTTCGTTTGAGCGTTGCCCCGCCGCGGGGGGGAGTTGCTCGGCGATTCTTCCCGGCTGGGGCCGCCTCCCGAACGAAGATTCCCTATTCCTAATTTTGAAAGCGGTTTAATTCATTTTGCCCCGAAAGGAGCGGCATCCCTGCTATGCCACAGGCGGAGCAGCTCCGCCTCACGGGCCGGGTCCAGTCCGGCTTTGCGCTTCTCCTCCGTCGGGCGGCTTCGATCCCATGCGAGGGTGTCGCGAACCGTATCGATTAACGGTCTGGTCGTCAGTCCGGAAGCGAAAGCCTTCGCATTGTCGATGGCGAACAAGCCGACCAAGCTGTCGCTTTGCAGCCAGAGAGGGAGCTCGATCCATTGGCCGACCTGCTGCTCTCTCAGGAACGGTTCGGTGACCCAGGTAAACTCGGCGGGGCTGCTGCTGAACCGGGCGCACGCGTCGACGAGCTGCTCCATCGTAAAGTCGCTGCCGCTGGCATGAAACGTGCCGACCGTCTGCTTTTCGACCAAGTCGATCACCCACGTGGCGAGGTCTCTTACATCGATCACCTGAATACGCCCCTCTTTTGGCGGTACCAGCACTTCTCCCCCTTGCGCGATCCGATGGGGCCAGTACGTGAATCGGTCCGAATAATCGTACGGGCCGACGATCAGACCGGGCCGGATGTGCAGCGCTCTGCCGGGCATGGCGGCTTCGACCGCTTTCTCGCAAAGCGCTTTGAGCGCGCCGTAGTGCTGCGTCACGTCCTCGGTGCTTTCATCGGAGAGAGTTGCGACAGGGGCGTCTTCCTTTACATGTAACCGCGTTAGATCCTCATATACCGATACGGACGAAATGAACGTATAATGTCCTACACGCTCCTTCAGCAGTTCGACCGAGGAGCGTACGACGCGGGGAACAAAGCCACACGTATCGATCACCGCGTCCCACGTTCTGCCCCGCAGCAGTTCAAGCCCGCTTTCACGGTCCCCTATGATGTGCTCCGCTTCGGGAAACGCGTCTTGACTATGCCGCCCGCGATGAAAGAGCGTCAACGTATGCCCGCGCTTCAGCGCCGTCTCCGCCAAAGCCCTCCCCAAAAATCGGGTACCACCTAAGATTAACAGGTTCATGAAGCCACCACCTTTTTAAAAAATATATATTTACGTAAAAATATTTTATTACGATATGTATTGATTTGTCAATGAAACGCATCCACCACTCCCACTGTAACTCAGGTGGTTCTGGTGGTAGTCATCCGCATAAATCTTTCGAGGGGACGGGACAAGGTCCAAAATGACGTTTTGCAAGATGGCAAGTTGATAATAAAGCCAAATCATTTTACCATGTGGATGAACTCCCGGAATTTGCTAAGAACAAAGTTGTTCAAGAGGCATTAAGGCAACAAGAATCAGCTATTGCTGCTGGGGATAAGGTGGAATGGCTAGTTTCTGATAAGAAGGCTGTAGAGCAATTGACAAATTTGTTCAAATCTAAAAATATTGATATTGATGTTAAATACTTTCCCGAGTAAAGGATAGGTGTTGTAAATGAAGATTATAAAAGAAGGCGAGTTGAAGAATTTTATTTCTGATGAACAACTACGCAGCTTCTACAATGTGAATATTGATGATCCTCGATTAAATGAGTTGTTAGCGTATTATTCGTTTTTTAAAAGTAGTGCTGGGTCAAGCGCACTTGATAAGCAAAGCATATATTACAGCATGTATTTTTGGTTTGTGCAGTTTAAAAGTATATGGGCATGATGAGGGGATTGAGCAAGAAGGATTTAAACTGTTAGAGGAGATTGACAATCAACTTGAAGAAGGCGTAGATTGGGGACTAATTGAAAAAATAGAACTCAAAGCTGTTTAATTGGTAGAACATGAATAAAATAAGTGGTTTACAGTTCTACAGCAAGATCTTACAATACAACCAATAAACCAAACACTAAAAAACTTGACAAACACGCTTAGTCCAACTTTCAAAGGCTTATTCCAACTTGAACGATGAGGAGGAATGAGCTTTTTTGTAATGAAGTAATTTGAGCTTTGAAAGAAAAAAGCACCTCTTGTATACTGGGAACGTTCCGGCAAGAACAAAACCCACATACGAAAGAGGTACTCAACATGAAGTATAAACTGAAGCAGAAACAGAATCAACGCATTACACAAATTACCGATTCAACGCTGGTTGTAGGTGCAGACATTGCGAAGAAGATCCATGTGGCTCGAGCAGTAGATTTTCGCGGTATTGAACTTGGAAAAGACTGTACCTTCCATAACGATGCGAATGGGCTGACGAAGCTTGCGACTTGGATGAAAGATCTTAAACAAGCGCATGCCAAGACGGAAATCGTTTTTGGTATCGAGCCCACCGGTCACTACTGGTTCCCGTTAGCAGCGTACCTGAAGGAGCAAGGCATCAAGATTGTCGTTGTGAACCCGCACCACGTCAACAAAAGCAAAGAACTAGAAGACAACTCGCAGACGAAGAGTGACTACAAGGATGCGAAGGTCATCGCCGATCTCATTCGCAACGGAAAGTACTCGGAACCGAGTCTGCCGACAAAAGAGTACGCAGATCTCCGGATCCTGATGAATCTCCGCGAGAAGATTTCCGTAAGCTTGACGCAAGTGAAGGGCCGCATCGTCAATTGGTTTGACCGCTTCTTTCCGGAGTACACAAGCGTCTTCAAAGTCTGGGAAGGCTTGTGTCTAAGGGTGCCAGAGGCGTCTAGAGCGTTGGAAGACGGAAGTGGAACGTGGAGTAGGCATACGACGAGCAGAGAAGCTCGTCGCGACAGCCTCTACCTCGATTGGTCTAACGGAAGGTGTAGAAGCAGCACGAATAGAATTGACCACCTTGTTGCAGCAGTACGACCTGTTTCACCAACAGCTCGAAACGACCATGGCAAAGGTGCTAGAGATCCTAGAAAACATTCCTGGTAGTGCACAGATGTTGTCGGTGCCAGGCGTCGGAGTGGTCCCCGTAAAGGAGCAAGAATTGGCATCCACCCCTTGAGAGGTAGAACGAAGGAATGTGAGGGCATAGACCCAGCGTGACATGGGAGGGCAAACCCCGAGGGTGAATGTGGATATCCAACTGTGCGATTATACCAAATTATCCACAGTTTTGGAGTTTGACATCCTAAGCTCTGTTCCCGCCTACGCTCTGATTCCATTCAGTTGCATGGGCTACATTCTCCACTACTACCGCTCAGGCTGTCAAAGTCGAAATATTGAGATCACGTGAGAAAACGGGAGATAACATTACTTTTTAGTGGGAGTGATATTATGGATTATGATATTCGAGAAATACGCGAATATTATGACTCGGAAATAAGAGACTATGATTTTAATGAATTGGTAGGTCTTGGAGTCAGTCGTGAAAATGCTGATTTTATGATTGACATTGGAGTACCAGAAGAATTTGATGATTTTGTATTTTATGAACTGAATGATTTTAAAAAGTTGTTAATTGGTGAGGTACAATTTATCAAAATCGGTCACAAAATCAGTCAATATGCTTCATACGGATATGGACTTTACTTAAAAGAAGGTGAGGATGGGCTTTTTACTAGTTCTTCTTTTCATCATCCATTGGTTTACATGCTTAATAAGAACTTAAGAACATTTTTTTTGTTTCAATTAATCAGGTGGGAAGTGTCATCGGAAATGAGACAACGAGATATATATACTTCATACAAGTATGCAATTGAACTACGCAAGCTTTATGAACAGATTGACCCGGCTGCATTGAAGGATGTTGAAGGATATTGGTCACATTTGATAGAAGACTATGAAACTGGATTATAAAACCATATAAATAGACCCCACGGAAACTATTCAGAAGAGTCTGTCAAAAATCATTTTGGTTGTACGCACATCAATGCTTGAATCTTATCCTTAAATAACGCTATAGCGTTACATTGAGTAGGTCGATTATGGTCAGATACCACCATGATTGACCTGTTTTTATTATCTTCGTTTTCTCGCAGTTTTTTGAAATCAATCGCAACTTTCCGAATAGATACCCCGATGGATATACTGTCGAGGTCATCGCAACTAAAATGCGGGATATTCCGACCACTACACTGTCAGGACATAACTGAACATTTCATAACGGGAAGGTCATATGTTAAAGGCTAGCCACCTGCCCTCTAATTAAGTCCGAAATTCATGAAAAATTCGGGAGGGGGTGGCACAAGTTTACAAATGGAAGAAAAAATAAATTGAAGCCTAATATTAGGTTTATAACTGGAGAATATGATTATTTTTATGAAACAGATAGCCTAGGTAGGATTGGTAAGTTTGAAACGGATAATTTACAATTAACAAAGAGAACAGAAAGATTGTCACACAGCAAAAATACACCGGGTAGAATAAAAGGTAAAGACGATGCAGGACATTTGGCAGGTGATAAATTTGGAGGCTCACCTAAAATTGACAATTTGGTTTCACAATTATCAGAGGTAATCAGAAGAAATATAAGAAAAATGGAAATCAAAGGGAGTGGAATGTAATTATGAAAGAATTTGAAGAAAGGTTTAGTGAATTGCAAGCAGGTATGATATCCATATGTATGGAATATGTAGGAGATAGAGCCAATAAAGTGTATGTTTATGCTTCATGTGAAGAAGATATGCTATCGAGCAGTTTCTTTTATTTAATTAATCATAAATATGTAGAGTGTCATAAATTGAATGATGTATTGGAGGATGGGGACAAAAGTTATGATGTTTCTACAGAAAGACAGTTTATGGTATTAAATATTATCAATGATAATATCGAAAAAATTGAAGAATTGTGCAAAGAATTTGAAAAAGACATGCCAACTGAGATGAAATTAATATATGATGCTACGAGTGGCAAGTTTCAAGCTGAATACAAGTATGATTTAGTGCACACAAATGATGATCTAAAAACGGCTGATGACTTTGCTGATGAATGGTTTGAGGAGATAAAAAGTAAATCTCTTTAATGGCTCAATTTAAGAAGACTTGGGTATCCCAGTCTATCAAAAATCTTGAGTATAAATGGTTTACAATCCTGAAACACTAAAAAACATGAAAACCACGTTTATAAACTTTCAAAGGCTTGTTCCAACTTGCCATACCAGGGGGATTAAGCTTTTTTTGTTCATGTCAATTTTGACCTTTCACAAAAGATAAACAGTTCTATTCGACACTTTGGTGGATTGGGTAGATAAACGTAGCAGCGTTTAAGCCGGGGGATTTGCCAATAAGTCGTCTGTACCTTGAGTACTTCCAAATCGTTAGGAACGGTATAGACGCGACATTTTTATCAAAAGGTCCTCCACCAAAATTAACAATGATCGAATTTAAAGTATCAGATTCGGGCAGTTTCAATTAGATGGCAAGGAGTATTTCCAACAAATGCTTAATAGTGATGATTCTAGTATGCTGATTTTAAGGAGAAGCTAGAAAATTTGATGGAAGAAAGCCCCGGACTTAAATTTGATTTTATTAGGGTTAAAACAGATATAAAAATACCCAAAACTGGATTCGGAGTAGATGAATTAAAGATAAAAGACTGGAATAAAGAAATAGATTAAACTTTAAGGAGAGTATAAATGTTAAACCCCAAAAAATTAGACATGGCTTATAAAAGATACAGAAAAAATTTTGTTGATGGGATCAATTTTAATGACATTAAGGAAAAATATGATATTAGCAAAAGTAAAATTGAAAGTATAGTTGAATCGAATGCAATAGAGAAGGATCATATTTTGTTGGTAAATCTCAACAAAATTTTTTCGTATTACTTGTCCCAATGGAAAAATGATGTATTGATTAGCGGCGGATATAAAGCAGAAGGATTAAAAAACATGCAAAAGGTAGTATTTTATCAGTGTATGGGACAAGATCTTTATAAAATCCGGTATCCTCAGATGATAATAGAGTACTCTTTTAGGGGAGTTATAGTAGCCTTAGTTCATTTCACGATGTTTGGATGGGAGAAAGAAGAAAATATATTATTCGATTTTATTGTTGAACATTTTGGCAGTAATTTATTGGAAGCAAATGATGAGAACAGACATACTTGGTTTTTACTAGAGCTATACTTGCAATATAGAAATAATACAATTATGGGAACTAAAGAAAAAGTACATCTAAATGTGAAAGAAAAATTTAAGAATGCTGGGCTACAATGCGGTTTAATACCTGAAGATCTAGATGTTTATAGTGAAGTGTTGGAAAGATGGTCAACACCTAGTTCGGAAGAAATCGAAAATTTGGTTGGGAAAATGGCGTTGTATCATTCACAATTAGCCTCAGAAATAGGACAACTAGGTGAATTTGGTGACTTCAGATATGGATTCTATCCTTTTGAAATTTTGTTCTTGCTTTATGTGAGGAAACAAATGGATTTGTATGTCCCGAAACAATTTGAAGATCTATTGATGAATACCCCAGAAGCGAAGATGGTGTTTGGAGACCCTGAACCATACCCTGAATGGGACCCTTTGTTGCTCCAGATAGATAATTTTTATCGTAAAAATTACCCAGAATATATCCCGAACAAACATGGAGTATTATTTCGATAAATTATATACGGGGGAAGTCAATATGTATGGTCAAGGTATAGCAAAAGCCGATATTCCAGATAGTAAAGATTTAGCGCCGGTGCGGTTATTGGAGCAGCAGCGATAGGGGTAGCCCTTGGAGCGATTGGAGGGGGTGTCGCGACTGCCTCATCCGATATTGCAAACGAAGATGAGCAGTGCGCACGACTATTTAAAAAGCGCCGCATAAGGAGCCGTGATCGGTGCGATATGCGGAGCCATATTGGTCCAGCCGCGGGGATAGGTGGAGAAGCGGTTATCCCCATGACGGGCGTTTGGAGCTGTCCTAGGAGGCAGCTTCATGCTTGGAGCGTCTTGGCTATCGCAAGGACTTAGCAAGATTAAGGAAAAGGGCAAAGGCGGAGCTTCGCCGAAGGGCGAGGTACCGAGCATTGGTTAGAGGACCTAATGGGAATGGAGTATTAATACAAGGTGATCCAACCCAAATAATGATACCCATAAAGTAAGTTGGTAATGGTTGGAAACTGTCTGGACATTCTCATCCGTACAGTGTAATACCAAGCTCGAATGATAGAGCAGTACTTAGGGCATTCCAACAGGAACAATCAGTAATTAAAAGTGCTATATCTGGTGAAGAAAAACCTTACGAGGATTTATCGAATTGGTCACCAGGAGGAAATTGATGATGAAGAGTGAAATAGCTATTTGTAAAATTTGTGGTAATATGATAGACAGTCAAGAACCAAGATTCTATTTTCCGAAACTTTCACAATGGCATAACTTATCAAAGTGGAACAGTTCTATATTACACATTGATTGTATTAAGTCAATTGATGATAAACATGAAATAGGCAAAATATTAGCTGATATTGTTCAAGATTTAGCCCTCAAGTCTAAGTTTGAGCCATTTCTACATAGAAGTGGAAATATTGTTGTGAGGGGGAGGTTGGATGAAAAAGCAATAGAAGTTCTTAATTTTGAGGATTTTATTGAAATGAGTTTTCCTGTTACTAGCTTAGAAAAAATTATTCTACTAACACCAACTGAATCCATAAGTAGTAGAACGCAAACGCTCTATGTTTTAAAAGATAGTAAAATAAAGATTGAATCGAAGTTATTTACTGCATATTTATCGGAGTTGAATTTTTTGAGATTAAAAGAAATTTTAGAGTCTCCAGAAATAAAGGGCTTATTTTAAAAATTAGTGGGGTGGTCATAAGAGTGTGTGTCAAAAATTTTGTGTAAACCAATTTCCAACTTCAATAACAAGATAGTAGAATACAAGCTACAAATCAAACACTAAAAAACTTGACAAAACGCTTGATACTTTTAATGGCTAATTCCAACTCGAATAATGAGGAATTGGCCTTTTTTGTATACCCAGGAGGACAAGATAAATGAAGGTAAGGCTTAAAGAGGTTTAATGTAATGAAGAGAAAAAAGAATACTATGCCTACAGTCAAGTGGAAAAACATTCTGAAAGACATATCTGAACTTCCAGATGATTTCAAGGAATTTTGATTTAGGTTGGTTAAAATTTCTTGAGGTTATTGGAAGGTTCTTACGAGATGTTGATGGTGAAATGCTACTTTTGGATGATGGATCCAGCCCTATCATGAAAAGAATTAGTGGTACCCTATTCGTAAGCAATGATTTGGATGTATATCAATCTAAGTTTATAACAAATGAAAATCTCAGCAGTCTTAATTACTCAACTTTCGCAGCTTGAAAATCGGCACAATCACTTTGTACTGCAGGGTTCGATGACATAAAAAGTCCGCTCTTGCCAGAAAAACACCCTTCTTGTTTGGTATCATGAAAGTGTCCAGCAACCATGCAAACAAAGAAAGGTGCGTAACTCCTATGGTACACCATAACTCCTTGTCTGAACAGGCGAAAAGTCGCTTTTCAGCCGTGTTTTCCACCCTGCAAATCGGCCATTTGCTACGTAAGGCTGGTATTTCCAAATCATTCGGTTATTCCAGCTTGGCCGTGTTTCAAATTCTGTTTTCACTCGTCTTCGAGGGCCGGAACTGGTTTCGTCTTTTGGAAAGCGATCGTGGAAAGTCGCTACCCCGCAAAGATGTTGTCTACCGTTTTCTCAATCAGGCTTCTTTTAACTGGCGGAAGTTTCTTCACAGCTTTGCTTTGAAAATCGTTTTGCACTTCGAGTCGCTCATTTCGTCTTCGCGCACGCGTGTCTTCATCGTCGACGATTCCGTCTTAAGCCGTAACCGCAGCAAGAAAGCCGAGCTCTTAGCCCGCGTGTTCGATCATACAACCGGCCGCTTTACCAAGGGCTTCAATATGCTGACTCTTGGCTGGTCGGACGGTTTCAGCTTTGCGCCGATCGACTTTGTCATGCTTTCTTCCGCTAAGCTTGTGAACCGCATCTGCGAGATGAACGAGCATTTGTCCAAGCGTAGTCAGGGCTATAAACGCCGGATAGAAGCTTTTTCCCGTAAACCAGATGCTGTCGCCGACATGGGTCGAACGAGCACTGTTTGTCGGCTTTGCCGCCGACTATGTGCTGATGGACAGTTGGTTCACCCAAGCGCCGCTGCTCCGAACGTTAACCGCCAAAGGACTTCAGGTCATCGGCATGATCAAAGACATGAAACAACGTTACCGGTTGAATGGCAAGCTGCCGAATTTAAAAGAACTGTATAGCACGGTACAGAAGAACAAAGCTTCAGACGTACTTGGCTCGGTGATCGTCGAAACAGCCTGTGGCTTGGCGATCAAGCTAGTGTTTGTTCAAAACCGCAACAAGAGACGGGAATGGTTTGGCGATCCTCAGCACCGACCTAATAATCGATGCGGAGGAAATTGTTCGGATTTACGGCATGAGGTGGAGTATTGAGACATTTTTCAAATTCACAAAAGTTATCTTAAGCTCGGCACCGAGTTTCAAGGCCGTTCCTTCGACATGCTCATCAGCCATACAACGGTTGTATTCAGCCGCTACTTGGTGATGGAATTCGAGCGCCGGCAGGAGAACGCCCCCAAGTCGTTTAAAGAACAATAAAAAAGCTTTTCAGAAGCGCATGCCGATGCCGGCATGCGCTTTGCTATGTGCCCCGGCATAGGCAACGACTCGCAAGTGATACAAAAAAGCAGAATGAGTATTGACGCTGTCCTACATTATAGGTATAATCTTCCTTAAATTAATAATCGTAATTTTTACTAATTAAACCGACGAAGCAAAGGAAGCGCTACATCAAAATTATAGCCAGAGGGTAGTTGTGATGAGACAAGAAATCGAGTTTATAAAATTTAATCCTACGCAAAATATGACGGTTCTTGTTAAAACGAATCATCCGGTTGAAGAGTATGAGCACATTGCTTCAAAGCTTATGTCTTACGACAACGTGCATGCCGAACAAGTAGGGTTTATTGAACAACCGGTTAAACATGCTGCTGCCGCTCATTTGCAAATGGCCGGAGGCGAATTTTGCGGGAATGCTTGCATGGCACTGGCCGCTTTTCTTGCAGCCGAAGAAGGACTTGAGCCTCATGATATGACAAGCATCGTATTAGAAGCTTCGGGAACGGATCATTTCGTCATGTGTCAAGTGAGAAGAACTGCAGACGAATATGTTTGTCAAGTGACGATGCCTCTTCCGAAAAAGATAGAACGGACAACCATAACGTATGACGGTCACGATTTGGATATCGTGATTGTGAGATATCACGATTATATTCATATCGTCATCGAAGTAGAGCAATTCCATCAAACCGTGAGAAAAACGGCGCAAGCTTTAGCCAAGTTGCTTGGAGTAACTTTAGGGTCCGGCTTGATCGGCATTTTATTGTATAAGTCCGGCCCGGATGAAATGGCACCGCTCATTTATGTCCCGTCTCTGGACAGCATGGTATGGGAAAGGGGGTGCGGTTCGGGCACAGCTTCTTTAGGAGCCTATCTGGCTTGGAAAAATAAAGGGGCCGTTGCTGCGCAAATCAGGCAGCCCGGCGGCACGATTCGCGTGACTGCCGATTGGGATCAAGAAGAATTGACGAGTCTGGCCATCGAAGGCTCGGTCGGAATCGTAGCGCAAGGCAAAGCTTTTATAGAGATTTAGCCATTTACATACGGGAGAGAAACGAATGAATGCGACGGAAAACTTACAGTTACATTTGACGGAATATTCCGAAAAGTTTATTGAGCTCGCGAGGAAATATGACCGTACTATCCATCCTAGCTCGGAGTTGGAGAAGATCATTAATGATTATTCCAATTTCATAACCAACGAGAGGAATAAAAAAGCCTGGGAACAACTGGAACAGCAAGAGCCCGGCGGACTTCAACAACTGGTGGAGGCTGTGAGAAAAAACTCGGCCCTTTGTGTCGCGATTATGGAGAAATACCGCGCACTGAAGCTGCTGGACGGGCAGGCCGGGATCACCGATTATTTCAAAAATATCGAAGCCTGCATCGAACAAGAATTTGGCAGTTTTCAAGTGACTTCCGAATCCAAAGTATTGCTGGTAGGCTCAGGTTCGTTTCCGATGACGCCGCTACTCATTGCCAAGCGGACAGGAGCAGAGGTGGTGGGCATCGACATTGACGATGAGGCGATCGAACTCGGATCGCGAGTTGTTGGTGCATTAGGAAAAGGATTGAAGATCAGATTAGAAAACGCGTTCGTCGAAAATCTTGATTTTACGAAAGACGCGACCCATATCATCTTTAGTTCGACGGTTGAAAATAAATACGACCTGTTGGATCAATTACATACGTTAACCAATGAACATGTGATTGTGGCGATGCGATATGGCGATCGGTTGAAGTCTTTGTTCAATTACCCGAGGAGAGAAGTGGACGGGCGAAAATGGAAGACGGTTGAAACCATATTGCGTCCGGATCATGTGTTCGATATTGCATTGTATACCAAAGCCTGAACTACATTTTTGCAGAAAAGGAGCTTGGATGAGCGATGAGCGATTTTAGGCGAGTGTTAGTGTTGGGAACGGGGCCTGTATCGATTCAACTTGCCGTCACTTTAAAAAATCGGTTGAATGGCTGTATAGGCATCGTCGGGAGACAATCCGTCCGTTCGGAATCGTTTTTTACCGCCCTTCAGCAAAATAACCATTTCATTCGCGCAGACATTCAAAATGAAAAGCACCAGGCGATGAAAGGCGAATGCTTCGTCGACCACGTTTTTCACGGGTACGGGACCATTACGGGGGAATGGGATACCGTGATTTTGTCCGTCACAACGGATGCGTATATCGAGGTCTTAAAGCAAATTGATAAGCAGCTTTTACAACAAATCAAGTGTATCGTTCTGGTCTCTCCGACGTTCGGTTCTAACAGCTTAATCCGCAATTACATGCACGGCCTTGCTTCGGACGCGGAAATCATCAGTTTTTCGACGTACTTGGGCGATACGCGATGGATGCATGACAGACCGTCCAATCATGTCATCACAACGGCGGTCAAGAAAAAGCTTTTTATCGGCTCGACGCGGCATCCGTCCCGGAATGTCGAAACGTTTTGCGAGCTATACGAACCATTGGGCATCGCTCTGGAAGTCATGCAAGCTCCCCTAGAGGCGGAAACAAGAAATATATCGCTCTATGTTCACCCGCCGTTGTTTATGAACGATTTTTCGCTCAGCGTCATATTTGGAGAAGTCCGGACCAAGAAGTATGTGTATAAAATGTATCCCGAAGGACCCATCACGCAATATTTGATTCGCGATATGCTGGCCCAATGGAAAGAGATTACAAGTATGATCGAAACCATGAATATGAAAGGCATAAATCTGCTTAAATTTATGACGGATGACAATTATCCGGTGAGATTGGAGAGCTTATCGCGTCATGATATCGACAATTTCAACGAGTTGGAGACGATTCATCAACAATATTTATTGTATATCCGTTATACCTCGCTGTTGATCGACCCGTTCTCCGAGCCGGATCAGGAGGGCAAATATTTCGACTTTTCCGCGGTTCCCATTCGAACCCTGTTTGTCAACAGGGAAGGGGAGTGGGATATCCCAAGAATGCCGAAGGAAGACTATTACCGGATCAAGATCATCCAAGGAATCGCAAAATATGTAGGCTCGAAGTGCCCCACCATCGACAAGTTCATTCGGACCTATGAAAGCAAAATTGAACAGGCCGCGCAAGCTCATCAAGGCGAACGGTTGTCCGATGCCTTTGTCGTCCGGAGTTTTGCCGAAGATTTGCAGATGATATGCAGCGAAATCGGAAAAGGTTGGGAATCCAAGCGTTGAACTAGCCGTTATTGTAGGGGGAAACAAGGTGGAAATCAGAAAGCTGTTTTTTTTACTTGTCGTGATGTATGCCATGGCGGTCCTTGCCGGCTGCAGCGATAGCAAAGAAGCGCACACGGGTTCGGCCGATACCGGCAAGGAATTAGTGTATGCAACCGCCAAAGATATGAACGACATGAATCCTCATTTGTACGCAGGTTCTATGCCGGCCCAAGGGATGGTGTACGAATCGCTGGTTGAAAATACGAAAGACGGGATAAAACCATGGCTTGCCGAATCGTGGGAAATTTCGAAGGATGGAAAAGTATACACCTTTCATCTGAGAAAAGATGTGAAATTCCATGACGGGGAGCCGTTTAACGCCGAAGCGGTGAAGAAAAATATCGATGCCGTACAGCATAATGCCAAAAAGCATTCCTGGATCAAGCTGTCGACAAAAATAGCGAGCTGCCATGTCAAAGACGAGTATACGGTCGAATTGGTCTTATCCGAGCCCTATTATCCGACATTGCTTGAATTGTCGATGACCCGGCCTTACGTATTCATCTCGCCCAAAAATTTGATCAACGGGGAAACAAAAGACGGCGTAAATGGCTACAAAGGAACGGGACCCTATATTCTCACGGAACATAAAGTCGACCAGTATGCCGCTTTTGAAGCCAATGAGAACTACTGGGGCGGTTCGCCAAAAGTGAAGAAAATTATAGCCAAAGTTCTTCCGGCGGGGGAAACGACCTTTTTAGCTTTGCAAAAGGGAGAAGTGAACTTTGTATTTACGGATGATCGGGGGACCGACAGTCTCGATGTGGAAGCTATGAATACGCTGGTGAATTCAGGCAAGTACCAGATGGTAAGAAGCGAAGCGATGAATACGAAAATGATCGTAGCCAATAGCGGTAAAGCCGATCATCCGGTACATGAAATCGCCGTTCGCGAAGCGATTTGGTACTCGATCGATAGAGACACCATCAGCAAGCAAATTTTTAACGGTGTTGAAGCGCCGGCCCATACGTTATTTTCGCCCAACGTCCATTATGCGAACGTCGATTTGAAGAAACGGGGCTTTGATTTGGACAAGGCCAAGAACATTCTGGAAGAAGCGGGTTGGCGTTTGGAGAACGGCAGCGCAGTCCGAACAAAAAATGGAAGCAAATTGGCCATGAAGCTGTACTACGATGTCAATTCTTCTTCCCAAAAATCGCAGGCGGAATTGATTCAAAATTCGGTAAAAAAGATAGGGGTCCAACTGGACCTTGTCGGCGAGGAGTCGACCTCCATCGCCAAGAGAAGATCAACCGGCGACTACGATTTATTATTTAATCAGACGTGGGGACTTGCGTACGATCCGCAAAATACAATCTCCGCTTTTACGTCCGAGTCTTCGTATTTACATACGACAAAAGGCATGGCGAAAGCGGACGAGCTTTACAAGAAAATCGATGAAGTCATGGTGTCTGCGAACGAGGAAACAAGAAAATCGTTGTATGCGGATATTTTAACCCTGGTTCATGACGAAGCCGTCTTTATTCCAATTACCAATGGAAGTGTGACTGTCGTTGCTCCAAAGCGTTTAAAGGGCATCTCGTTTAAGCAAACGCAGTATGAGCTGCCGTTCGAGCAAATGCACTTTGAGTAAGAGGATAAAAGGGGATGCTCTCCCCTTTTTATTTATGAGCAGAGGAGATTTTCGATGGGAAGTTACATCGTGAAAAGGTTGTGCCTATCCGTTCCATTGCTTGTAGTCATTTCGTTTATGACGTTTGTTTTGGTCAATTTGTCTCCTTTGGATCCGGCCGAAGTGGTGCTGCAAGCGCAGGGCGTTCCCACAATCACGGATGAATTAATTGCGCAGACGAAAGAAAAGCTGGGGCTGGATAAGCCCTTCCTGATACGCTACCTCGATTGGGTCACGGCATGCTTGCAGCTGGATTTCGGGCATTCCTATGTCACGGGAAAACCGGTCTGGTCATTGCTTGGCCCGGCATTTCTGAATACGTTAAAGCTAACGTTAGTTTCCGTAGTTGTCATTATTGCGCTTTCTATCGTGCTAGGCGTGATTTGTGCGATGAAGGAAGGAAAAATGACGGATAAGTCGGTCCGAGGCGTTTCCTTTTTCCTCACGGCCATGCCGTCCTATGGGCTTGCGGCGATATTGATTTGGTATTTTTCTGTGAAGCTGGATTTGCTGCCCACCAGCGGGATGGATTCGTACAAAAGCTATGTTTTACCGGTTATTGTGATCGCCGTCGGTTATGCAGGCATTTATTTCAGAATCGTCAGAAGCTCGATGTTGAGCCAGTTAAATGAAGATTATGTCCTGTACGGTAGAGCATGCGGCCTGCCGGAGAAGAAAATGACGATGCATATTTTAAGAAATTCGTTGCAGGTCGCCGTTTCCGTCTTTTGTATGGCGATCCCTATGATATTGGGAAGTACGGTCGTGGTAGAAAATGTTTTTGCATGGCCGGGGCTGGGGAGTCTGAGCGTTAAAGCAATTCTTGGCCGGGATTTTCCGATAATTCAGGCATACGTTCTTGTCCTGGCGGCGGCCTTTGTTTTGTTTAACACCCTATCGGATATTATGAATGCGGCGATGAACCCCAGATTAAGAAAGGATCTCTAAATGACACTACTCAAACATTTACTTAAAGATAAGCTAGCCGCGTTATCTTTAGGCGTCATTGTTGTAACCGTTGTGGTTGGTATAGGCGCCCCTTTATTCGCGCCGCATGATCCGGAGGAGGTCAACATGGACCTCCGGTATGCAGCTTCATCGTGGGAGTATCTGTTAGGTAACGACCACTTGGGGAGATGCATGTTATCCAGATTAATTTATGGAATTCGCCCCAGCGTGTTATGGGTGTTCGTGGCATTGGTCCTCTGTATTTTGATCGGGGCTATTCCGGGGTTTATAGCGGGTTATTTTAGAGGCAAAGCGGATGCCGTTGTAATGAGAATTTGCGATATGATGCTTTCTTTTCCGGGATATGCGATGACCTTGGCGGTCGTCGGGATTTTAGGCGTAGGACTTGGGAATATATTGATTGCCTTGGTGTTGATGAAATGGGCGTGGTTTGCCCGGGTAATCAGAACGTCCGTTATGCAATATGCCGAATCGGAGTATGTCAAGTTCTCCAAAGCATCGGGGGTCCGCGATATCCAAATTATTTATAGACACCTGGTTCCTGTTACATTTGCCGAGATTGCCGTCATTTCAAGCGGTTCTTTCGGTTCGACGATTTTGCAGGTATCGGGATTTTCGTTCCTCGGGTTAGGCGTTCAAGCTCCCGCTGCCGAGTGGGGCATGATGTTGAACGAGGCAAGGGAAGTCATGTTTTCAAGACCGGAGCTCATGTTAGCCCCGGGGTTAGCTATCATGGTAGTCGTATCGGCGATCAATTTTTTGTCTGATGCACTCCAGGTTGCTTTGGACCCTAAATTAAGAACCTCGCACAATAAGCTTCAAGGAAAAGAGGTGGCTTAGCCGGTCTATGAATATATTGGAAGTTGCAAATTTGAAGCTATGGGATAGCGTCACCGGGAAAGTGTTGATTGCCAACCATTCATTCCAATTAAAGCAAGGAAGCTGTCTGGCCATTGTAGGGGAAAGCGGAAGCGGGAAGTCCGTGACCTGCAGAGCGATCATGAGATTGAATAAAGTCTGGATTCGCCAATCCGGAGACATTGTGTTCAAAGGCGAGAACTTGACCCTGCTTCCGGAAAGAGAAATGAGAAAGAAGCGGGGAAAACAGCTGTGCATGATTGTACAGAACGGCATGAGCGCATTTGATCCCTCGTGTGTCATCGGCGTTCATCTGAGAGAGACGCTTGTCGAGCATTTCGGCTGGAGTAAGAACGACATCGAAGCGAGAATGAAACAGGCGATGGAAAGCGTCATGCTGAAAAATCCGATGGAGCTGATGAATAAGTATCCGCACCAGCTATCGGGCGGAATGCTGCAGCGGGTGATGATTGCGCTGGCTATCGTATTGGAACCGGACGTGATTATCGCGGACGAACCGACAACGGCACTGGATACCATTTCGCAATTTGAGGTGGTGGAACAATTGATTCGATTACGGGAGCGAATGGGCTGCTCGATGATCTTTGTTTCTCACGATTTAGGTGTTGTCCAAAAAATGGCCGATGAAGTTCTGGTCATGAAGGATGGAGAAATTGTGGAAAGAGGAGCCACCCAAACCATTTTCTCGGACGCGCGGCATGAGTATACCCAATATTTGGTGTCTACTAGACTGGCGCTGAACCATCATTTTAAGAGAATCATGGGGAGGAGTTAGCATTGCTGCGCATGGACGGTGTGGAAAAATCTTATCGAAAAGGCGGTTTGTTTTCCGGAGAAAGGCAAACGGTGTTAAAGAATGTCAGCTTCGAATGCAAGCCGGGGGAATGTCTCGGGATTATCGGAGAAAGCGGAAGCGGCAAATCAACCTTGGGACGGTTGATTCTGGGGATTGAAAAGCCTGATCGCGGCGCCGTGTTATTTGAGGGAAAGAGTGTACGGGATCGAAGAGTGAGAGTAGGCAACATCAGCGCTGTGTTTCAAGATTATACATCTTCCATTAATCCGTTTTTTACGGTGGAAAAAGCTATTAGGGAGCCTTTAACCCTGCTAGGAAAGGTTCGAACCGATGATCGAAGCAAGATAGATCGTCTGCTGCATCAAGTTGGCTTGAGTCCGTCCTATCGAACAAAATATCCTCATGAGTTGTCCGGCGGAGAGGCTCAGAGGGTGTGCATTGCGAGAGCCATCGCATCCGAGCCGAAATGTATTTTATTCGATGAAGCCATCAGCTCTCTGGACGGGTCCGTTCAAATGCAAGTGCTTGAATTATTGAAAGAATTGCGAAAAATGTACAGCATGAGCTACATCTTTATCACTCATGATATTCAGGCCGCCGCCTATATTTGCGACAGAGTCGTTATTTTTCGAAACGGTCAAATCGAAGAGACGGCCCCTATCGAACAATTAAAAGACGTGCGGTCGGAGTATGCCAAAAAATTATTGCAGATGATCATGGCTTAACTGATATTAGGAGGAGAAAACATTGTGAGCGGAGCGTTATCCTGGCCTTTTCTGCGTTTATATGTATTAACCCTGCTTTATTTTAGCGCCAATTCCGTTCTGAATGTGATAATCCCGCTGCGGGGGGAATCGCTGGGAGCCAGCAATACAACGGTCGGTTTCATTATGGGGGCATATTTGTTTACGACCATGTTCTTTCGGCCGTGGGCGGGCCATATGATTCAGAAGCACGGGCCGATCCGGGTGCTGCGCATGATTCTTATGATCAACGGCTTTGCCTTAATCCTGTATACGGTGACCGGGTTAGGCGGCTTTTTGGTTGCGCGTATTTTGCAGGGCGTGTCGACAGCCTTTTTTTCAATGGCGCTGCAGATCGGCATTATTGATGCGCTGCCGGAGAAGGATCGCTCCCAAGGAATTTCTCTATACTCCTTATTCTCGTATATTCCGGGTATCATTGGCCCTCTGCTGGCGCTGGGCATTTGGCAATCGGGGGATACGAATTATTTTACCGCAGCGATGGTAGCCATTGCCCTGATTACGGGGGTTTTTGGGTACAGCGCCAAAATGGACAAAGAAGCGGCCCCGCCTGTTCCAGACCCTGCGGAGCAGAGAGCGAGTATGTTTAAGTCCTTCGGTCAGTTGGTACAAAATCCGCATTTATTTAAATGCAGCGTCTTGATGCTGGTCGCGTCCATCGTATTTGGAGCGGTTACCGCCTTTATCCCGCTTTACGCGGCGCAATTAAAAAGCGGCCATGCCGGCATTTATCTCATGCTTCAGGCAGGCACGGTGGTGTTGGCTCGTTTTGCTTTAAGAAAAAAAATTCCTTCGGACGGCAAATGGCATTCGTCCTTTATCATGGGGACGATGCTTCTGCTCGCGGCAGCGGCGGAATGTGTAGGCTTTTCGATGACAGGGGGCGCTATCTTTTTCTATGCGGGCGCCGTCTTAATGGGAACGGCTCAGGCACTCCTTTATCCGACGCTGACAACGTATTTGACCTTTGTCCTGCCGCAGGCGAACCGCAATGTGTTAATCGGTTTATTTATTGCCATGGCCGATTTAGGCGTTTCGCTGGGAGGCGTCGTGATGGGACCGGTCGCGGATCTTTCCTCCTATTCCTTGATGTATACGATTTGCGCTATCTTGGGTGCATCGATGGTCGTAGTTGCCTATGACCGGGGAAAACGGCTGTCGGGTCCGAGTGAAGAAGCCGGCTTGCCGAAATGATAGCTTGTTCCAATCCGCTCCTGTCGCGGATTTTTTTTTGTTTTAACGGATAAATGGGAGGGGTCATTTACAAATTTTTAATATCGAATTATAATTGGGTTTATAACTTAAATAAGTAATATTATGTAAAATATAAAATATATTTCAAACTATAATATAAAGGTGGTGAATTATATACAAGTCAAGGAGTATGTCGTCCACTGGGAGGACACGATGCGGCTGCCGGACAGCGATATGGATGAGAAAATTAAAGGCTTGTCCGTCGCAACGCAGCTCGGTGCCCGTGTTCCTACAGGGTTGATTATCGTTCCGGAAGCTTATTGCGCTTTTGTAGAGGAGGGGGCCGTTCCGAAAGGACTTGGCGCTGCCTTGACCTCGCATCTGTTGGACATCGAGCGCCGAATCGGCCAAAAAATCGGTGCTTTCGAATCGGACAAGCCTCCTTTGCTGTTTTCTTTGCGATGCGGGGACAAGAACGGCGACGTACGGCTGCCGGAGTCCATGGTCAATATCGGACTGGCTCAAGCCGAGGGACAAGCGAAGCGGTCCGATGCATTTGCCGGCATGCTTCAAGAAGAATACGCCATGCAGGCGCAGCAATTCCAAGGCAGTCTTCTTGCCGGGGCAGTGGCCCGGAACCCGTCGCAAGGCCCGTTCGGGAGCGTGGTCGACGAGCTGCTCTACTACATCGAGCGGATCTATGCGCATTTTCAAGAGCTGGAGCATGCGGGACAGCGCCATTTTAATCGCTGGCTGATCGTTCAGCAAATGGTGTACGCCAACTGGAACGCGCAGTCCTGCAGCGGGAGGGCTTATACCCGGAACCCGCGCACGGGACAATCGGACGATTTCGGCAAATACCTGATGCGGCAGTCGGGAGCGTATTTGAATCTGACCCCGCTGGAGCGGAAAAAAGATTTGCGGGAATTACGGGACGATATCCCCGAAGCGTACGATCAGCTTAAGGCATTTTTCATGGAACTGGAAAGCTATTACCGGACGCCGAGATATGTGGAGTTTGTCGTCGAGGATCGCAGGCTGTACATTCTGCAAAATACGAGGGGGAGCTATGCGGCGAGATAAACCGGCCCTACGGGAAGTTCATTGCGGTCACGGGAAAGGGGGTGATACGTCATGAGCTACCTCGGTTTTGTGTTCAGTCTCATCATTTATTTCATGATCTGGACGCTGTGCTCGTACTGGATTCACCGGATTGCCCACATTCCGCATAAAAGAAACTTTTTGTTCAAAATTCATCAAGCGCATCACAAGGTCCAGTACGGCGAGTCTTACGCGCCTTCCTTGGGCAGCTTCTTTTTCTGGTTCGGAAGCTGGAAGGCTTCGTTGGACGTCTGGATTTCGTTAACGCTGCCGGTCGTCATTATCGCGATCATCGATCCGGTGCCCGGTATGACGCTATTGATTTTTCACTATTTCTACGAGGTGTTTTTCTCAAGCAACGTGCTGGATCACAATCCTAAAATCAAAGGGGTGGTTACGCGGATTTTTGCCATCGGTCAATATCATCTGCAGCATCATCGGGTGCAGCGCTGGAATTATTCCTTTTTCATCACCTTATGGGATCATGTGTTCCGCACGGTGAAAAAAAGCGGCAAAACCACGGAGAATCGTGCGGTAGGAGGGAGTTTATGATCAACCATTTTTTAAATATCAATGCCTTTTTCGATTATGGGATGTACCGTCAACAGAGCAAGGAAGCGTTAACCGAAAACGATTTGCTTGGGGTGTTTCCGCCTTCGCTGGCCCGTCTGGAAATGTCCAGAGACAAGCTGATTCCGATTCCCGAACAAGTGAAGGAGGTTTATTCGCGCTATCGTCCGACCCCGTTGTTCCGGGCGGAAAAATTCGAGCAGGCGATCGAAACGGACTGCGAAATCTACATCAAAGACGAAGGGGCGACCCATTCCGGGAATCATAAGGCCAACAGCGCGTATTTGATTTCCTACATGTGCCATAAGGACGGCGTAAAAACGATCACGACCGAAACGACCGGAAACTGGGGAATCGCTCTGGCGCAGGCGGCAAAGCATTTTGGCATCCGCCTCCTTTGTTTCATTGACGAAGAAAGCAACAACGTCCGGCCGGACCGGAAGCTGCAGATGGAAAATGCCGGCGCGGAGGTTATCGTTGTCAAATTGGACCAGTATCATCAGGATCTGCTGACGTTGTCGGCCGATTCGGCGATCGAATATACGAAAAAGATGGAAGATTCGATCTATATTTTCGGCAGCGTGTACGGCTATTTTGTCATCCCGCAAACCGTCATCGGGCTCGAAGCGAAGAAGCAGCTTGCCGCTTTAGGGAAATATCCCGACATTGTGGTGGGAAGCTGCGGAGGCGGGGCCAACATTCTCGGGACGGCGTCCGCTTTTCTGGCGGACCGTCTGGAGCACGGCAAGGAAGTGGAGGTTTTCTCCTCGGAGGCGGAGCCGTGCCCGATTTTGACCCAAGGCGAAATGGGCTATTATTCGATCGACAGCCAGGATTATTATCCGTTGGTCAAAACTTACGGGCTCAAGGGGCTGAACGACAGCACTTATATCGGAGGCTTGGGGTCTACAATCGTAGCTCCGGCCGTCGCCCATTTTCATTCCAAGGGCATCATTGAGGCCAAAACCTTCACCCCGGCGGAAGCGAAAGAAGCGGCGGAACGGTTCTACCAATCTCAGGGCGTATCCGTCGCGTTGGAAACGGGGTATCAGCTGGCGGGCGTGATTCATAAAGCCAAAAGCAGCAAGGGGAAAGTCATTCTGGTCAATATCAGCTCCGGCGTCAACGATAAGCAGTTTTTCAATTACAAATAAGCACACGGCAGGCCGCCAAGCTTGATCTTCGGAGGTGTGGCAATGAAATGTTTTTTGGGCAGATGGGTGAAAGCGCACGGCGAACCGCAGCTTACGATTTATACGCTGGACGACCGTCAAGTGCAAGGCGCGCGTTCCGTTTCCGCCGAAGCGCCCGAGGATGAGGCTTTCGTGATGTTTGCCGGGGAGCTCTACAATGCCGGTTCGTTGGCCGTTGCGTCCGGTGTCCGTTCCGCTTCTGCGGAAGAGCTTGTGAAGGAGCTTTACCGGCGCGAAGGAAGCGGGATGATTTCCCGGTTGGACGGGACGTTTGCGCTGGTGATCTATGACCGGCGGAAGCGCGAGCTGCTGCTGGCGACAGACAAGCTGGGGGAGCAACCGCTGTTCGTCAGGGAAGATCAGCCGGGTGAGCTTTGGTTTTCCAACCGGCTGAAACCGCTGTTGAAGCATGGCGGAATACCGGCGTTCGACAAGTACGCTATCGATCAATACATGATCTACGGGACGCCATTGGGCGGACGCACGCCTTTTCAAGGCATTTCCGTGCTGGAGTACGGGCAGGCCTACCGCGCCAATGCCACGGAACAGCGCGCGTGGAGATACTGGACGCCCAGCTACCATAAAACGTACGAGAAGCGGCATATGCCGGAGCTCTACGAAACCTTTAAAAGCATCCTGAAGGATTCGGTGCTGCGCTTGCGCGACAACGGGCGAGTCACCGGCATTGCCTTTTCGGGAGGGGTCGACTCCAGCGGCATTTTGTTGACCTGCGTGCAGAACGGCGTTCCGGTCCAGCCGGTTTGCCTGACCTACGCCTCCAAGGGCGGCGAGGATTTGAATCTTTACCGCGCACGGCTAGTGGCGGATTACTTGAAGGTTCCGATGCTTACCGTGCATTATCAGCCTCCGACCGATGCGGACATTAGCGAAATTGCGGCCAGCTACGATTTGCCCTGCGGCAAGTTGATCACGCTGCATAACGATTATTTATGCAAAAGCTTCCCCGACCCTTCGTCCGTTATCCTCGCGGGTCACGGGGGAGACGAGCTGTTTGCGGGATACTTGCGGTACCAGCGGCCGCAAGACGGAACGTCAACCTTGGTGCCCCGGTTCGCGCGCAGCAGAGGGAGCCACGGCCTGCGGGAAAACGAGCGGAAAAGCATGGGCCTGTATGCGGAGCATTTCAGGCATTGGGCGGCGGAGCACGATCCGGAGGAGCTCTATTTGGTTGAACGGCTCGATCCGTACCGGGACTGCGAGGCGATCGACCGGGTCTCCTTCCTGGAGGTGTTCTATGAAGGGCACTGCGATAACGTTTCCGTGGCGCACGGGTCAGGCAGAAAATACGGCAAGCGCATCCGCAGCCCGTTTCTCAGCCCGGACATGATCGAGTTCGCCAATGCGATTCCGTTCGAGCTGAAAATCGCAGAGGGACAGCCGAAGGCGATTCCCAAATTCGGCTTGGCCGGGGAGCTGCCCCACGAAGCTCTCTTCGACCGAAAGTTCGGCTTCGACACCTTCTTTTCGCATGAAGCCTGGCTGCTCGAAATCCGCCATTCTTTCTATGAGGAAATGATGGAAGGCGCGCTGGCGGGCGAGTGGCTGGACCGGGAGGCCGTGCGGCAGTTGTTCGTGCAGGAACAGGAAGCTTCGGCGGCCGCCGACCTGTGGAAGCTGCTTTCGTTCGAGCGCTGGTACAAGCAGATTGTCGCCTAGAAGTCGGTGAAAAGACGGAAAGGTATTCAATGGAATGGATCGAAAGGACGGTGTTCCATGGATCGAAGGGAATTGGCTTCGCTTCTCGAACAATGCGGGAGCTCGGAGCATCCGGCCCATTCGGCGGATTATCGGCTCGGGGCTTGCACTGTGCGGCTGCTTTGTTCGATTCCTGAGCTTTTTCAGGAGATACACGGCGTGCTGTCGCCCACTTTCGGCGGGGAAAGCGGGGCCGAGCTGCCGCCCGGCGGCTGGCGCTTTGCGGCTATGGTCAGCGACGCCTGGGACTTCGAACGGTTTGCGCAGGCAGCTGAAGGAGAAACGGTCATCGCGCAGAGCTCAGGTTACCGGACGTTGAGGGGAAAGGTAGTGGAGGATGCAGCCGTCCGTTACGTCGCCAATGCGGAGAGCGGCAATCTGATCGCCGTCGACAACGGCCGGAAGCTGGCGGCAGCGATAGGCAGGAAGCCGGACAGCTCGCTCATTCTGGACGCAAGCGCGACGATCCGCAGCATTTTGCGGTCAGAATTGGAGCGGCGAGGCGGCTTCGTCCTTCATGCCTCCTCGCTGCGGGTCAAGGATAAGGGGGTGGCGATTATAGGGGAGAAGGGGGCCGGCAAATCGACGCTTCTGATGGAATGGCTTATGAACGCGGGAGCGGCGTGCGTCGGTCCGGACCGGACTTTTTTCTGGAAGGACGGGCGGGACATCCGGATTAGCGGGTGGCCTTCGGAGATTCGCCTCAAGGCGGAAACTGTTGCCGACTACCCCGGCTTACAGGCATTCGTCCATCAAGACCCCACCTTATGGAACGGGGAAAAGTACGAAATTCCGCTACAGCGCCTGTCGTCATGGCGTGTGCCGGTTGCCAGGGAAGTTCCGTTGCATTTGGTCATTTTTAAGCAGTATGTTCCCGATATGCCGGATTTTCAGGTTCAACCGCTGCACCGGCGGGAGGATATTGTCCGCGAGCTGAGATCCTCCCTGTACACGCCGGTGGACCCGAATTATCCGAATTGGATCGGCATCCCCAGTCATAGCGAGAGGAAAGCGGAGGATACGCTGCTCGGCACCGCCGGATTGCGGTTTATGAAATTGACGGGCGGAGGCAGCCGGGAAAGGCTGCTGAATCTGGCGCAGGAGCTGGTTTTCGATGAGAACTATGAGCAAAGAACGTATCATCCATAATCTGGATGGCGTCAAGCGGATTGTCTTTGACATTGACGGCACGCTGAAGCTGCCGGGGATTCCGATGAAGCCGAGCATGATCGAGCTGTTTAACCGGTTGACGGAGCTCGTTCCCGTCAGCTTGGCTACGGCGCGAACCGTTCTGTCGGTCAGGCGCTTCCTGCGGAAGAACGGGCTGCGAATGAACTGCCCCGTCATTTGCTTCAACGGAAGAACCGTTTACGATTACGGGCAAGGATGCAGCTTATACGAAGCTGCGATCGACATGCGGGATGTCCGGCTCGTTCTGGAGGCTTGCGGCAGTTCCGGGGATATAATTTTCGAACAGGGGGAGTCCGCCTACGCCACAACGGAAACCGGCGCGTGCTTGTATGCCGAGGATTGGAAGATCGGCCGGGAGGCCGTGCAGGTCGTTGGCGGCGAGTTGCCCCCGGCTCCGCCGGTCACGATCGTGCTTATGCCCGGTCAGACGGATATGCTCGAACATCTTGAGAAGATCATGCCCGAGGTGTCGCCTTCCCTGATCGTCGAGAAGCAGAGAACGACCGACTGGTATGAAGTGAAGCAGGGGGGCATCACGAAGGCGGTCGGACTGCAGGCTTTATGCGGGGCGTTCGGGGACAGTCCCGGCGGATGCCTCGTATTCGGCGATGAGGAAAACGACTGCGAGATGTTCGAAATTTCCGGTCTGAGCGTAGCGGTGAATCAGGCCAAGGAAAAGCTGATTGCTCTCGCGGACGCCTATTGCGAGCATGATATGGAAGAGCTGCTGGAACGAATTGCGAATCAAATGACGACGAACCCAGGGAGGCCACATAATGGACTGGATATCGGCAATCAGGGATAGCGCGCCTCCGCATGTAACGGAACGCATGGATTTTCAGGAGGTGAACGAACTGAAGATCGGGCATTCCGTGTCCAAGGTTTTCTTTATCAAGGACAAACGCGGGAACGGCGGCGTGTATCTCAAATGCAACCCGCTCACCCCGGCGATCTCGCTGGAAGCCGAGAAAGACCGGCTTGTCTGGCTGCAGGGCAAGCTGCCCGTGCCGCAAGTCGTTCATTATGCGAAGGAACGGTCGTTTGAATATTTAATTACCGCAGCGCTGGAAGGTGATAACCCGATCAGCGCCGGGGCCCCCGGATCGCCGGAGAATACGGAGCGGGTGATCGGCTTGTATGCGACAGGACTGCGCCAAATTCACAGCGTGCCTGCCGGAAGCTGCCCTTTCGACAACCGGCTGGCCCGGCAGATGGACAAAGCGCGCCGGAATATGGCGGACAATTTGATCGTCGCGGACATTCTTGACCGATACGAGGTCGATAACGTCGACGTCTTATACGAAACCTTGGTGAAAACGAGCGAGACCATTCAAGAAGAGATCGTGTTTACCCATGGCGACTACAGCCTCACCAACATGATCGTGCAGGACGGCGAGCTTCGCGGGTTCGTCGATTGGGGCAACGGCGGCGTTTCCGACAAGTACCAGGATTTGGCGATTGCCGCCAAGAGCATCGTCTACAATTACGGCGAAGCGTGGGTGCCCGTATTTTTCGAGCGCTACGGGATAAGCCGGCCGGATCGGGAGAAGATCCAATTTTATCAGCTGCTGGACTGGTTTATTTGAGGGTTGACGACGCCGTTTGTATAAGGGGGCATGACAGATGGATGCGCTGATCGAGAAGGTTTACCGGTTGACGGCGGAACAGTTCAGGCAGCGCTACGGGTTATCCGCCAATAGGCAGGGCTGGCCGCCGGAGCCGGCATCCTGCGATGTATGGAAGGGCACGTTTGGCGTATCGGAGACGCTGCTTCGCGAAGGAGTGCAGTCCCATTCGGTGGTGCTCGGGGGGCCGTGCCTCGTCTTTACCCACGGGCAGGCGCGCAGCGTCACGGTCAAGGATTGCATCGACCTCATCGCGCCGATCCGTGCGGCCAAGTGCCTGAACCTCCCTTGCGTGCTCCTGATCGAGATCGAGCAGCTGTCCATCCTGGCCGGAGACGGCAAGTCGCCGCTGGATGACGAGCATTGGTCGGTTATGGTGGGTGTGCTCCATCATTTTGTCCGCTATTATGCGCTGTCCATCGGGTTTCCGCTCGAACGCCTGCATTTTACCTGTACGTCGGAGCCGGAGGTGGAAGCGGTGGTGGACGATCTGGCGGACCGGTACGGAGCTCTGATCGGCACGGAGGACATTTGCGGGTTATACGCCCCGGACGGCTCGTCTTTGTTCCCCCGGGAACATCCGCTTTACGAAAGGTACGTCACGGCGTTTAAGAGGTCTTTAATGCTTTACCTGCCGGCCTTTTCGGAGTATGTTACGGGGCTGGCCGACCCGTCCGTCATCAGCGCGGAAAATGTGAATCAGGCGCGCGCCGTCGCGGTGGCGGGGAAATTGACGGAGCGGTTGAGTATGAAGGCGCCGGCGATGATCGCTCATCCGGAATGCCCGAACATCGCCGGGGCAAGGATGGACCATGGAGAGGAAAAGGATAAGCTGTACGTCTCCGAGCCTCTGCCCGTCTTGTTGAGCAAGCTCGGCCTCTGCGACGACCTTCTCGTTTCTTATCTCTCCCATTGGCACACGGAACGGGAACCCGCGACACAGACGGACGTACACGCTCAAGCGTCGAGATTCTTAACGATGGTCAACGGCATGTTTGCAAGAGCGTACAAGCAACACACGTATCAGGATGTAAAGGAGGTATGGTTATGATGAACACTTGTGTCTCCGCCGTTCCCAGAAGCCCCAAAATCGCTTATATCCGTATCCTGGAAGCGTGCAACGCCAAATGCAAGATGTGCCGGTTCGCCGGGTCGACGGACATTTACCGGCTGCCCTTGGAGAAGCTGAAGCAGCTGGCGACGGAGCTGGCCGAGCTGGATACGGAAGAAATCCGCTTTACCGGCGGCGAGCCGACGCTGCACGACGATTTAATGGAGGCGATTCGCTTCATCCGCTCGCTTGGGCTCAGGGTCAGCACGATTACGAACGGCTCTCGGCTGAAGCACTATGCGGCTGAGCTAGTGGATGCCGGCATTACCGGCATCGTTTGCTCGCTGGATTCCCCTCGGGCGGAAATCCACAATACGCTCCGGGGCACGCCCCGTTTGTTCGAGGATGCTGTGGAGGGCTTGGCGGAAATCGACCGGCTGCGCGACCGGGAGAAAGGCGGCTTGAAGCTGGTTGTGAACAGCATCGTCTCGAACCGGACGTACGATCATCTCGACGAATTCATTCCGCTGCTCGACGAGATCGGCGTCGATTTGTGGCGGCTGAATCCGATCAAGGATGTCAAAGGCATGTATTTAACCCCGGACGAAATCAAGCAGTATAACGTGGTGGCGGCCCGTATCCAGGATAGGCTGCAAACCAGCCGTGTCCGGTTGAATGCGGTCAACCCGTTTATTTTCGGCACGTCCGAGGAAGAGATCGAAGGCTGTTCCAAGGGCAAGGCGCTAACGTACAGCAAGTGCTTCGTCCCGCTGTACGTCTCCTATATCGACGCCAAGAACGGCAGCATGACCGCATGTCAATGTCTTCCCCATCGGAAAGGGAAGCCGCTCAGCGTCGAAGGCGTGTTCGAGAGGCCGTTCAAGGATATCTGGAACGAGTCGCAGTTCGCGAGCAACCGGCAAAGCTTCTCGCAGGTGGCTCCGCAAGTATGCACCGGCTGCGAGCCGGCCAACGTGAAGTGGAATAAGGACTATCACGAACGCCAGCTGGAGGCGGCTGACTATTCGTTCAGTTGGGACTCCTAGACCATGAAAACACAAGGTGAAACGATGAAAGAAGTCACTCTGACGCTTCCCGGCCATTTTTTGGGCGCGCATTTGATGGATGAAGAAGAAATCAACGAAGTGCTGGAGGTGATGCGCTCCAAATCCATCTTCCGGTACTACGGTCCGCAGCTGCTTGGCAAGACGGATCAATTCGAGGCGGAGATGGCCCGCTTTCTTGAAGCGGAGCATGTCCTGGCGGTCAGCTCGGGGACGGCGGCGCTCAAGACGGCGCTGCAGGCGCTCGGGATTGGTCCCGGCGACGAGGTGATCGTCCCGGCTTACGGCTTCATCGCGACGGCCAATGCGGTCGTGGCCTGTCATGCCGTCCCCGTATTTGCCGACATCGACGAATCCATGAACATGGACCCCGGCGATGTCCGGGCGAAAATAACGGCCAACACGAAGGCGATCATCTGCGTGCATGTGCAGGGAGTGGCCGCCGAGCTCGAAGCGCTGCTCGACATCGCGAACGGGCGCGGGATTCCTTTGATCGAAGATGCGGCTCAAGCTTTTGGCGGGACGTACAAGGGCAGGAAGCTCGGCACGTTAGGAGCAGCGGGCTGCTTCAGCTTTCAGACGAACAAGATCGTCTCGCTCGGCGAAGGCGGGGCCGTGGCTATGCGGGATAACGAGCTTTATCAACGGGCAGCGATCTACCACGATCAAGGCTGCGTCCGTCACGACGGGTTCCCGACATGGAACAACGAGGCTTGCTTTTTCGGGGAAAATTACCGGATGAGCGAATTGTCGGCGGCGATCGGGAGGGTGCAGCTCCGAAAATCGCGGAGCCTGCTCAAGCAGTTAAGGGAGCTTAAAGCGCGATTGAGGCATAATTTGGCGGCGATGGGGCTGCATTTGCGGCGGATGCCGGACCCGGAGGGCGACTGCGGCGTATCGGAATGCTTTTATGTGGGGGATGAACAGGTCCGGAACGAAATTATTGCCCGGTTGAAGAGCTCAAACGTCCTGGCTACGCCGTCCTACAATTCGGCCGTATACGAGAACCGGATGTTCTATAACCGGCGCGTGGCGCATTCGTCGGGTTCGCCCTTCGCCCAATCGCGGGCCGCATACGAGCCCGGCATGTGCCCGGCAGCGGAACGGCTAGCCCGTCTTTCCGTTTGGATTCCGGTCATTCCTTTATACGCTATGGACACAATCGAAACCATGTCCGAGGCGGTACAACATATTATGGCGTCCTATGAGGGAGGAAAATAACATGAGAATTTTTTTGGCCTATCCATTTACGAAACTGCTGGATGCAGACGGAAATTTCCACGAGTCTGCCAAACATTTTATTACGAACGCGGTGAAGCGGTTGGAAGAGCGGGGGCACAGCGTGTTTTCCGCTCAAGTGAGAGAAGTGTTTGGCGAAGAGTTGATGGAACCGGATCTGGCGACCCGGCTCGATTACCAAGAGATGGGTAATGCGGATCTTGTCGTGGCTTTCCCCGGATGGGCGCCGATTTCCGGAGGCGTGCATGTGGAGCTGGGATGGGCCTCCGCGAAGGGCAAACCGATTCTCTTGTTCCTGCATGAGGACGAATCGTATACGCCGATGGTTACCGGGCTCGGGATGGTCACGCAGGTGAAGCCCATCCTGTTCGGGGATGCGGATATGGACCGCTTGGTCGACCAGATCTTGGAGGAAGTGGATCAATACACGCTGCATTATACCTGACAGGAGGGTACGGGATGAAGATCCTTTTGAACGCCGTGCCCTTCGGGTACGGCCCGGTTTCCAAAATCTTGACCGTCGCCAAAAAATTAAAGGCCGGGGGCGCCGAGCTGATGTTTTGCGGCAGCGGCATCGCCTATGATTTTATGCGGCGCGAGCAAGTGTGCGACACCGTACACCTCGACTTGTACGAGGAGGAGGGCGCCCGGCAGCTTGCCGGGCTGTCCGCTTCCTTCGATTACGCGCTTACGGCGATGGAGCCGTTGTTCGTCAAGCATCTCCCTGCCGGTGTCCGCCGGGGCTATATCGATTCGTTGTTCTGGATGTGGGATACGGGGCATTTCGACGAGTTTCCCGAGCTGTTTCAAACGGATCATTATTTTGTGCAAAACACGTTCATCGCCGAGCAAAGGTCGAACAAGCTGCCGATCCGAAACCCTGTTGTCGTGGGCGGAATTATCGACATTCCGGCCCGGCAGTCCAAGATCAAGCGAAGGGCGGTCGTTCATTTCGGAGGCATCGAAAATATTTTCAATGATTCCGCTCAAATCCGCTACCCGTACCGGATGATGGAGCTGCTGGAGCAGGCCAGTTGGGACACGTTCGACGAAGTGGTCGTCGTGTGCGGCGAACGGTTCGCCGGCGAGCTGCGGCAGCGCGGATACCGGTTTGCGGACCGGATCGTATCTCTGCCTCATGACGAGTTCATGCGCCTGCTGTCGGATTCGGCCCTGCTGATTACGACGCCGGGTCTGACCACGCTGCTGGAGGCGTACGCCATGGGCATCGAGACCGTATTTTTGCCTCCGCAAAATTACAGCCAGCATTTGATTTTGAACTATTTGTTCGGGCTGTCGTACCCGGTGGAGCTGTTAAACTGGAGCTTGTTCGATTCAAGCTTCCGCCTCGACCCGGACATGCCGGAGAAAGAAGCGGTCATGGCGGTTCAGTCCGGCATGGAGGCGTTCTTTGACGATGACGCCCAGACGAAGATGTTCCTTCAGCTGCTTCATCCGCAGATTCACGATGCCGGTATTCACCGCCAAATTGGGCAATTTCAGCGCGATTTCATCCATCAGACAGGTACGGACGGCGCGGATCGGATCGCCGCCACGGTGTTGGGGGTTAGGGATGAAGCTGCACATTATTGAACTGAAAAAATTTAGCGATTTTTTGGCGATACGCACGGCCTGGGACCGCATGCTGGAACAGGCGGTAACGAGGAATGTGGCGCTGACGTACGAATGGGCCTATGCGAGCTGGAAAAGGTACGCCGGCTTTTTCGATGTCCGAGTCGCGACGCTGTGGGAAGCCGACACGCTGGTGTCGGCGATTCCCTTTGTCGCGAAGCCCGTCAGCAGGGAAGGCTGCCGGGGAACGGCGGTGCAGGTGTTGACCGAAATCGTGCCGTACAGCACGATAAGCGAGGAGGCCCCGGTTCTGGAATGCTTCTTTGCTTATTTACGCCGCAACTACGCCGATTTGCTGAAGGTTTCGTTTCAGGAGGTCGACGCCTCCTGCTATGGCTTTGCGGCTTTAACGGATTGGGCGCAGGGCGAGGGGATGCCGTTTTTTATTTATAAGAGCCACGAGTCCCCTTATGTCGAGATCCGGACCGATTTTTCAAGCTATTACTTGACGCGCAAAAAGAAGATTAAAAATGCCTTGCGCAACAAGCCGGACAAACTGCAGGCGCTCTCGCCGTTCCGCATTGTGTCGTACGCGAAGGAAACGGACATTCGGCGCGGGTTTCAGCAGCTCCTGGAAATCGATTGCGAAAGCTGGAAGTACGAGGAGAAAAGCGATATGTCATCGCGGGAAGGCCAGCATATCTTCTACGAAACGTTGGCCGAAGAGGGCGCCAAACGGGGCATGACGGAGCTGTGGCTGCTGGTCAACGAGCGGGAGCCGGTCGCTTTTGAATATAATTTATTGTTCGAGGGCAAGGTGATGGCGATCAAATGGGGCTACAAAGTGAAGTACGCCTCGTTCTCGCCCGGCGTCATCTTGCGCTTGGAAACGACGAAGCAGTTTTTTGAACGAGGCTTTCGGATGATCGATCTGTGGGGAAGCAAGGATCAATTCAAAACGATTTGGAGCGACGCCCACTTCGACCGGTACGCCGTTCATCTATATGCCAACTCGGCCGCAGGCTTGGCGCTCAAGAGGCAGGACGAGAACGCCCGAAATTCGGTGGCCGCCCCGTCTGCGGTGGAGCTATGCTGAACCGCGAGGCCGTGTTGGAAATTATCGAGCATTACGGCAGGAATACGCCGCTATCCCGGGATTACATCGGTGATATGTGCCGGCTGTTTCAGCAATATTACGGCTTTCGCTACGTGCTGCCTGTCGATTCGGGAACGGCCGCATTGCATACGGCGCTGGCGGCGGCCGGCATCGGCTCCGGGGATACGGTGCTCCTTCCCGTGAACGTCTGCGCTTCCGTGCCGATGGCCGTTCTAAGCGTCGGGGCGCTGCCCGTGCTGGTGGACACCGACGTTTCGCTCAATATGGATGCCCAGGCGCTGGAACGCATGCTGGACGCCCATTCCCGGACCCGGGCGGTGATCGTCGTGCATCAGCACGGCATTCCGGCCAATATGGAGCTGCTGACCCGAATCGTCCGGGCTAGAATACCGGACGCCTGCGTCATCGAGGATTGCGCCCAGGCTCACAGCACGACGATTCAAGGCAAGCCGGTAGGGCGGCATGGGGACATGGCCGTCTTCTCCTTCAATAAAGGAAAGATCATTTCGGCGGGCAGCGGAGGGCTTCTGGCTACCGCGAATGAGGAATGGTACGAACGGGCGTTCTGCTTCGCTCAACTGGGCGCTCGCCACACACCGTATCACGAAACGCTTGGATACAACTATCAAATGTCCGAGCTGCAAGCCTGCATCATCGCCGGGCAGCTTCGGAGCATCGCGGAGCTGTCGGACCTGAGAAGGCGCCATGCCGGGATGTATCGGGAGCAGCTGGATTCCGGCGCCGTCCGTCCCGTGCTTCCCTTGATCGAAGGGGAATCGTCGTGGCACCGGTTTGTCGTGCATTTGTCCGTCACGCCCGAAGCTTACCGGCAGCTGGCGGACGAATTAAGACGGCAAGGGCTTCCGTTCCAGGAAGCGCATCCTTGCCCGCTGTACCGGGCCCGATTTCTTCAGGATTATTACCGCACCAACCGGCTCTCGCATCTTGCGGACGAGTCGGGAAGCGGCTTTCCGAATTTCGCCGAGGTCGAGCGGAATCTGATGTTTTTGTATACCCATGCGCAAATAACAAGCGACTGCATCCGGCGCATCTGCGGTCTGCTCAACAAAGTCGACTCGAGCGCATGAACCGTTGCAGGGAGGGACTTTCGTTGCCGGCAAACAAACTAACGTTAATCGAGGAGCAGGTGCAAGAGACGTTTCCCTTAACGCCTATCCAAGAAGGGCTGTTGTTCAACTGGATCAAGCAATCCGAAGCGGGAAGGCAAACGAATCAGATCACGGTCGGTCTGACCGGCGAACTGAACGAGGATGCCTTCGCCCGCGCCTGGGATACGGTGGCTCTGCGGAATGAGATGCTGAGAGCCGTGATTCGGTGGGAAGAGGACGAGACGCCCTCGCTTCGGATCATGAAGACATGGAAACCGCCCGTGAAGGATCACGATCTGTCCGGTCTGCCCGAAGAAGAACAGGAAAGCGCCGTCGGCTGCATAAGGGCCGCCGACAGGAACGAGGCGAATCTAAGCCGTTCCCTGTTCGTCGTATCGCTTTGCACGCTGGGCCGGGGACAGTATCGGATGATTGTGACCTTTCACCGCCTCGTATCCGACGAGGACAGTGACGGACGGATCTTGGACGAATTTTTACGGGCCTACGAGTCGGTCGTTCAGGGAGACGGAGCGGCATTGGCGGCGAAGCCGCCGTACCGCCAATACGATGCCTTCCTCCGGGCGCAGCGGACCAACCGAGCGAAGGCGTATTGGAAAAGGGCGCTGGCGGGCTATGAGCCACGGGATCATTTTCCCGTCGAGCGTATAGGCGCGTTTGGGACAGAATCCGGGATTGGAACGTCCCAATCGGACGGAACGGAACTATGGAAGCGCAGCTCCCGGGCCGTTCCCCTTTCGCTGCAGCAAGCGCTGTCCCGTTTCACGGCGAAGCACGGTCTGGACCCCGCCGCCGCACTGTATGCGGCATGGACGGTGCTGCTGCGGTGTTACAGCGATAGCGCCGACGTGATGTTCGGCGTGCGCATGCCGGGAAGGCCGCAGCCGTTCGAGGAGATCGTCGCCTGCGCGACCAACACGCTGCCGCTTCGCGCGGTGGTGGACGATGCGGAAACGGCCCTGGATTTTATGCAGGACATCGCCTTGAAGGTGCACGATTTATCCGGCCATGCCTTCGACTCGCCCGCCGACATCAAAGCCTGTTGCCCGTTGCCTTCCGGCGAATCGATCATCGATTCGGTCTTTCGGATCGAAACGCCGATGTATTCGTGCCCGGCCGGAGGCACGCTCGCGGTCACGGGCTATGAGGCGGAGGAAGGCTATGAGCATGCCGTTAACGTGACGTTCCGCAACGGTTCCGAGCCGTCGGTGAAGCTGACGTACGACGCCGTAAAGTTCAAGGCTTCGACCATGAGCCGGGTGCTCGACCATTACCTGCGGCTCCTGGAGAACATGATTGGCTGCGCGGACCAGCCGTTGTCGGAAGTGAACATGCTTTCGGACGGGGAACGAAATACACTGCTCACCGAATTCAACCGTACGGATACGGCTGTTGACGGCGAATGGACGATTCCCGGTCGCTTTGCGCGGCAAGCCGCCCTGACGCCGGAACACACCGCCGTGATGTTTCGGAACACCCGGCTGACCTACCGCGAATTGAACGAAAGGGCCAACGGTCTGGCGCGGCGGTTAAGAAGAGAGCGGATTGGCCCCAACACGGTAGTCGGCATTTATATGGAGCGCTCCAGCGACATGATGGTCGCGATCATGGCCGTACTGAAGGCCGGAGGCGCGTATTTGCCTTTGGACCCGGACTATCCCGAGGAACGCATCCGGTTCATTCTCGAAGACAGCGGCGCCCGCATGCTGCTTGTGCGATCCGGGTCGGACGGGCAGGTTCCGTTCCCGGGGCTGACGCTTGCGATGGACGACGCTGCCGCTGCTGCCGAAGATTGTGCCGATTTAGCGCCCCTCCATACGGGCGAGGATGTCGCCTATATTATTTATACCTCCGGCTCAACGGGCAAGCCGAAAGGGGTCATGATCCAGCACAAGGCGATCATGAACACGTTATGCTGGAACTTTGATTATTACCGCTATGACGGCACGGAAGTCGTGCTGATCATGGATTCGTTCGCGTTCGACAATTCGGTGCAGGATACGTTCTCGCCGCTGCTGGTCGGGGCAAGCATCGTGATTCTGGAGCAGGCGAAGCGGCTGGACGCAGGCTATATCGGGGACGTGATCGAAAGCTGCCGAGTGACGAGGCTGTCGACGGTTCCGACGCTGTATACGATTCTGCTGGAGCATGCCTATCCGAAGATGGGCAGCTTGAAGCTCGTCATCGTGGCTGGAGAGAATCTATCGCTAAAACTGGCGGCCAACCATTTTGCCGCGCTGCCGAACTGCCGGTTGTTTAACGAGTACGGTCCGACGGAGAACAGCGTCAATACGACGGTGTACGAGCTCACTCCCGAATGCGGCGAAATTTTGATCGGCAAACCGATTTCCAATACGAAATGCTACGTGGTCGGCAAGGATAACCGGCTCATGCCGATCGGTCTGCCGGGCGAATTGTGCATCGCCGGACGCGGCTTGTCGCAAGGATACGTCAACCGGGCGGAGTTGACCCGCGCGAAATTCGTGGACAATCCGTTCGAGCCGGGAACGAGCATGTACAAGACCGGGGATTTGGCTCGCTGGAACGAGGAAGGCAACCTGGAGTTTTTGGGCCGGGTGGACCGGCAGATCAAGCTCAAGGGCTACCGGATCGAGCTGGACGAAATCGAGCAGGCGCTTCTTCGCTACGAGCCCGTAAAACAGGCGGCCGTCGTCGATCTTACGTCACCTAACGGATTGAAGTACCTTTGCGCTTATTTTACGGCCGACGGCAAGGTGGACGCCGAGCACATGAAAGCCTTCCTGATGCTGGAGCTGCCGGCCTATATGATTCCGGCGCATATGATGCAGATTGAGCGCATTCCGATGCTGACCAGCGGCAAAATCAACCGCAGCGCTTTGCCCGCGCCGGATACGCGCCCGGCCGCAGGAAAGGGCGGGAGCGGGCTTCCCCCGACCGCCATCGAACGGGACCTGCTGGTCCTGTGGGAGGAGACCGGCGGGCGGCCCGGAACGGAGGCGCACGAGCCGGTGTTCAGCGATGCCGATTCCATCCTGCTGATGCGGTTTTACGCCAAAATCAATAAAAAATATCCGAATGTGTTGTCCATTACGGACTTGTTCAAGCATACCAGCATTCATGACATATCGAAGCGGATCGAGACCCGTCTCGTTCGATAGGGGGGAATTGCAGATGAGCAGCATAGATCAATTCATGGCGACGAATAAAGACCAATGGAACCGTTTATACAGCCGCCGGACGGACGATAGCGTGGCCAAAACGGAATCCGAGCTGCGCTCGGTGCCGGGCACGGAGGAAACGATCGCCCCGTTTCTTCAGGATTATTTTGCCCAACTGCCGGAAGGTCTGGAGGTGCTGGAAATCGGTTGCGGTCCGGGGATCAATCTGGTGGAGCTGGCCAAGACGCACCGCTGCACCGGGCTGGACATTTCCAAGGTTGCGCTGGAAAGCGCCCGGCAGCTCGCCTCGGAACGGGGCGTCGAGGTTCGGCTCGTGGAAGGCGGGTTTTACCGGCTGCCTTTCGAGGCGGAACGCTTCGACTGCCTGGTGGCCAGCTTCTGCCTGCAGTTCAATACGTGGTCGTCGGCGCAGACGGTATGGAGCGAGATCGCCAGAGTGCTGCGCTCCGGAGGATACTTTGTTTTCAAAGTGCGCTCGACGTCCCGGGACATTCCTTTGTCGGCCGAACGGATCGAGGACCGGGGGATTACGTTTGTTTCTTATGAAAATCACGAGCATGGAATGACCTATCACCATTTTTCGGAAAGCGAGATCGAGGAGCTCATGGCGCGCAACGGCTTGGAAAAGATCGACTTGTACGAGTACAAGGACGAGCGCGCCGACGAGCTGCAGGGCAAACGCGGCTGGTGGACGGGCTTGTACCGGAAAGCATGACCCCGCAGGGACAGAACAGAGGAGGCGAAGCCAAGATGAATATCCGGACGAATATGAACGGCCATGACGTGGAAATCAGGGAAGCGGGCATGGCGGATAAGCCGGTGATCCGCAATCTGATGCAGCTCTACCAATACGAATCGACGGATTATACCGGGGAGGACCCGGACGAACACGGTTATTTCGATTATCCGTTTTTGGACCATTACTGGACGGAGGAAGGGCGCAAGCAGGACAAGCGGCTGCCGCTGCTGCTGACCGTGAACGGCAGCTTGGCGGGCTTTATTTTCATCAACAATTATACCGTTTATTTGCGGCCGGGGGACGATACTTACAGTATCGCGGAGTTTTTCGTATTGAAAAAATGGAGAAGGCAGGGGATCGGACGGGAGGCGGCCTGCCAAATTTTCCGCCATTTTAAGGGAGCGTGGGAAATCAGGCAGGAAGGCGATAACAAACCGGCCCACGTCTTTTGGCGCAAGGCGATTCACGAGTTTACCCAAGGGAATTATGAGGAAGTGCGCGCCGACGATTGGGACGGCCCGATTCAAATTTTTCAGGTGAACGAGCGGGTTCGGACGACGGATTAAGGGAGACGGACCGCATGGGGACTAACCTGACAAGAGGCGCAGGTACGGAGCGGCCCCGGGCTCAATCGAACCGCATGCGCCGGGTCTACTTCTGGATTGTGTCTTTTATGCTGCCTTACCGCGCCGCTTGCTCGCTATTGATTTTGGCCATCGCGGTCATTTCGGTATCCGAGCTGCTGGTCGCCAAGCTGATCCAGTATTTCATCGACGGTGTCGATGCCATGTCCGACCCGGTTTATTTTTACGGCTATTTGGGCGCGATCGCTCTGCTGGTGACGTTTCTGTTCGCCGGGAGGGTGCTTCAAAACGTGACGCAAAATTCGCTGCAGGAGCGGGCCGCCCGGGACATGCAGTATGCGGTGATCGACCATATGCGCAAGCTTGGCTTCGCGTATTTCGAGCATCACCCGGCGGGCGAAACGTTATCGCTGCTGAATACGGAAGTGGCGGCGGTGCAAAACATGTACCGGCAGGCGATTCCGTGGCTGCTGCACGAAATCGTTTTTTCGGCCGTGGCGGTTGCCCTTATGCTGCACACGAGCTGGGAGCTTACGCTGCTCGCGATTCCTTGCCTGCTGCTTTATTACGTCTTCGGACCTTATCTGGAAACGAAAGCGTCCATGGCCGGGCAGCAAATGGCCGCCGATCGGGTTCACTTGAACCAAACCGTATACGACGCGCTGTCGGCCCTGCCGGAGCTGAGGGCGTCTTCCACCGTCCGCTGGGGGCAGTCCCTCGTCATCGACCGGTTGAATGAGTTCAGCCGCATCGCTCTGAAGCATCTTTGGTACGCGAATTTGCGGGGAGCCAACCGCAAGATGACGTTATATGCGGGCGGCATCGCTATTTTTGCCTGCGGCTTTGTGCTGCATCGGTCCGGCAGCCTGACGGTCGGGGAGTTTACCGTGTTTATGATGTACTTTTTCTCCGGCATGCAGACGCTGACCGCGCTGATTTCGAATTTTACGGAGCAGCGCATTCTGGTGCATCAAGCCGCCCGGCTGTACGCGTTTATGGAGCAGGAGCCCGCCGTCAAGGAAGATGCGCAGCCTGTGTTCCTTCCGGACGTGAAGGGCGAAATCCGTCTGGAGGACGTGGAGTTCGGGTACGAACCGGGAAGCGCTCTGCTTCAGGGGCTGAACCTGACGATCAAGCCGGGAAAACGGGTCGCTTTGGTCGGGGCGAGCGGCTGCGGCAAATCGACGATCCTGAAGCTGATCGGGAGATTTTACGACCCGCAGCGGGGAACGGTCACCCTGGACGGGGTTCCACTCCCCCGGCTGTCCTTGGCCCAGTTGAGGCAGACGATGGGGTTCGTGTTCCAAGAGCCCTATTTGTTCGGGACAACGGTGAGGGAAAATATCCGCTTCGGCCGGCCGGAGGCAGCAGACGAGGAAATGATCGACGCCGCGAAAGCCGCCAACGCCCACGAGTTTATTATGGAGCTCCCGCAGGGCTACGATACGATTGTGGGCGAGCGGGCCGTCCTCTTGTCGGGCGGACAGAAGCAGCGCGTCGCGCTGGCCCGGCTGTTTCTGAAAAATCCGGCAGTCCTGATCCTGGACGAAGCGACCTCCGCGCTCGATACGATCAACGATATCAAGGTACAGCAAGCCATCAGCAGCCTGATGAAGGGCAGAACGATCATTACAGTGGCTCATAAATTATCGACGATCAAGGAGTACGACGTAATCTGCGTGATCCAAGACGGAGCGGTGGCGGAGGCGGGCAGCTTCGAGCAATTGCTGCGGCTGGGCGGGAGCTTTTACCGGATGGCTGCCGGCGGAACCTGGAATGCGGCGGAGGATGTTCATGGCCAATTGGAAATGGATACTGGGACATATCGCGCTTAGAAAATGGAAAGTCTTGGCCTGCATTGTCCTCATGATGGCGGAAGGGGCGGCGCTCCTTGCGACGATCGCGATGCAGAAGGTCATGATCGACGACGTGTTTCTTGGGCAACAGTATCATCTGTTCGGATCGCTGATCGCAGCGGTCATTGGGGCATATGCCGTCTATTCGCTGTTGTTTACACTTGTTCCTTATCTCGTGCAAAGGAACATCACGGCGTTGCGGTCCGGCATGTACCGCGAATTTTTGGCGTTTATGGAGCGAATTCCGATGCTGCGGTGGCAGCAGGAACGGACGGCCGATTACGTCTACCGGTTGACGACGGATATTTTTCAGGCCGCCCATACGGCAGGGAGCGATATCCCGAAGCTGATCCAGCAGCTGACTACAATCGTTATTCTTACCGTCATCATCGGCTTCGCCAGTCCGTTCCTGCTGCTGGCGACCGGCGGGCTGAGCTGTCTTTATTTGGTGCTCGGCAGGCGGTTCGCCCGTTTGCGCAAGCGGGCTGCCGACGAAGTCAATGCCGGAAAAGCCGAGCTGCTGGTGCATCTCGAAGAATCGGTATCCTCGACCCGGGAAGTCATCGCGAACGACCGGCAATCGTGGGAGCGCGACCGGTTCAACGACCGGTTCAACCGGTATTTTGCCAGCGTCCTGCGGCAAACCAAGCTGCTGAATCGGCAGCTGCTGGCCTGCGATCCGTTCAAATGGGCAGCGAATTTGCTTGTGCTCGGGTACGGGGGCCTGCTGGTCCTGCAGGGAAAGCTTTCGCTCGGGATGTTTGTCGTGACCTATCAGTATGCCCGTCAATTGATGGATACCGTGCAGCAAATGTACGATTTGTCTATGAATGTGTCCGGTTATTTGTCGTCGGTGGAACGGATTCGCCAAGTCACGGAGGCGGAGGGAGAGGCGGACGGAGCGCTGCCGTTTCGGGACGAAGTCCGCCGCATCGGCTTCCATCACGTTTCGTTCGATTACGGGGACGCGGGCAAACGGATTTTGCACCGGATCAGCCTGGAGCTGCCGGCAGGCCGGAAAATTGCCTTTGTCGGGGAAAGCGGCAGCGGCAAGTCGACGATCGCCAAATTGCTGATCCGTTTCTACGATCCGTGCGAAGGAAGGGTTACCGTCAACGACCGGCAGCTTACGGCGGTCCGAAGAAAGGATTGGCTGGATAAAGTTGGAATCGTCTTTCAGGAGCCTTATTTTTTTCCCGGCAGCATCCGGCATAATTTGCAGTTGGGCATGGAGCATGTACCGGAAAGCCAACTGGTGCGCGCTTGTCGGATCGCCTGCATTCACGAATTTGTGACCAGCCTGCCGAACGGCTATGACACGACGATCGGGGAACGAGGGATCAGCCTGTCGGGCGGCCAGCGTCAGCGCTTGGCTCTGGCCCGGATTTTGCTGAAAGAGCCGGAAATTTTAATTCTCGACGAAGCGACCTCCGCCCTGGATGTGGAGACGGAATACGAGGTGCAGCAAAATTTGGACGAAGCCAGGCGGGGCAAGACGACCATTGTCATTGCCCACCGGCTGTCGACCGTCAAAAATGCCGATGTCATCTTCGTGCTGGACAAAGGGCACATTGCCGGACAAGGGAAGCACGAGGAATTGCTGAGGGTTCACAAGGGGTACCAGAGGCTGGTGGCCGCTCAGCATCGCGCGTCGGCAAGGCTTTCCATCTAGCCGCCGCATAAGGGGAGGGATACACGTTGGATTTACAGGACCGTTTGACCGCCGTCCGGCATCGCATTCAAGAAGCCTGCCGGCGCTCCGGAAGAAGCCCGGAGGAATTGCGGATTATTGCCATAACGAAATATACGACGCTGGAAGTGACGGAGCGGATTTTGCAGCTCGGCGTCTCCCATGTCGGCGAAAGCCGCTGGCAGGATGCCCGAGATAAATGGCAGGCCCTTCGCGCGACGGGGACGTGGCATTTTATCGGACATTTGCAAACGAATAAGGTGAAGGATGCCGTCGGCAAATTCGCTTATATCCACTCCTTGGACCGCTTGGCATTGGCGGAAGAAATCGAGAAAAAAGCCGCGGCGCTCCAAACCGTCGTCAACTGCTTTATTCAAGTCAACGTTTCCGGGGAGCAGACCAAGCAGGGGCTGCCGCCGGAAAGCTTGTTTACGTTCGCGGAGGAAATTGCCGGCATGGAGCACATTCGGATCGCCGGACTGATGACGATGGCCCCGCACGAAGCGGACCCGGAGGCGACACGCCCGGTCTTTAAAAGGCTGCGGGAATTGCGCGACGACCTGAATGCGCTAAGCATTCTGAAGTACGAGGTCGGCGGTCTTTCGATGGGGATGTCCAACGATTTCGAGGTGGCGGTCGAAGAAGGGGCGACTTGGCTTCGATTGGGCTCGGTACTTTTAGGAAGACCAGAGGGAAATAACGGGATTCGTCCGGTTGGCGTTACATCGGGCGGTGCGGCTGACGCCGGGTCACGCGGACTGTAGGGCGGAGAATGCGGCACAATGGACGTTCAATCCGGTGTGCCGCACTTTTTATTGGTGCAAAAGTGACAAGCCGCCGCTTCTTTTTAGTGAACGAAAGCTCCGGGAAAAAGTTGACCTTTTGTTTAGTTGTAAGTATAATGTTTACAACGAAAGGGTGGAACCATGAAAATAAGCAGCCGCTTTACGATTGCCGTTCATATGTTGTCCCTAATCCATGTCCGTGCAGACCAGCTTACTTCCGAACAAATCGCCGACAGCGTCAACACGAATCCCGTGTTTATCCGTCAAATCAGCAGATTATTGAAAAAATCCGGGTTGATTGACGTGAAGCGGGGATCGGGCGGAGCTTATCTGCTGAAAGAAGCCGGGGCGATTTCCTTATATGACGTGTATAAAGCCGTCGAGGTCGTTGAGGAGGGCGAGCTTTTCCATACCCACGAAAATCCGAATCCGGATTGCTGGGTCGGAGCGAACATTCACCGGGTTCTCGAGATTATTTTGTTGAAGGCTCAAACGGCCATGGAGAGCATCTTGAAAGAAGTTTCTATCCAAGAATTAACCGAGCTCCTTGTTCAAAAAAAGAATGCTGCTCAGGCTTCTCAGGAAGCATAATTTTTTTGAATGGGTTGTAAGTGAAGTGCTTACAACGGTATGAACTATGGGCTAAGGTTATCGTAGACCAAGTCGCCTCTTTGTTGTAAGTATTTTATTTACAACGAGGCTGCCAAAAAAAGAACGACGCTGTCCGGATGCAGTATTCCCGGTTCCACCCCTGGAAGGGAGGTGAGGAAAATGAAGTAATTCCCGGAACAAACACTTTACGGAATATTACATACCAAGAGGAGGAAGTCCCATGACCGAAATTAAAGAGCTCCCGTGGGAGCAAAACGTCAATTCCTATGTTCAATTGATTCCGAATATCGAGTTTTCCAACGTCGAGGGCCGGTCGTTGACCTTGAATTTGCTGGTGTATCGGAACCCTATGGACGCTTTGTTTCACCGGGAAGGGAACCAAGAGACGTATCCCCTGATTATTTATTTGCAAGGCTGCGGATGGGGGTGGTCCGAGCAGGATACGTTCGCCTTCGTGCCGCAGCTGGCCGAATTTGCGAAGCTGGGGTACGTCGTGGCAAGCGTGCAGTACCGAGGGAGCGGGGAGGCGATTTTTCCGGCGCAAATCCAGGATGTCAGAACCGCGGTGCGGTTCCTGAAAGCCCATGCCTCCCAATACAACATCGATCCGCGGCGGGTAGGCGTGTGGGGCGATTCGTCGGGTGGACATCTGGCTCTTTTGCTGGGGTTGGCCGAAGGTGAGGAAGCGTTTGAAGGGGACAGGGAATATCTTTACGAATCCAGCAGCGTCCAGGCGGTTGTAGATTGGTTCGGGCCTACGAATTTGCTTTCGATGAGCCGGTATCCGTCCGTCTTCGATCACGATTCTCCCCATTCGCCGGAATCCAAGTTGGTTGGCGGGGCGATTCAGGAAAACAAAGAAAAATCGAGAAAAGCAAGCCCTATCGAATATGTGCGCGCCGATGCGCCGCCGATTCTAATCATGCACGGGGATCAGGACGACGTCGTTCCCTACGAGCAAAGCGTCGAGCTGTTTCAGGCGCTGAAGCAAGCAGGTCATAATGACACCACCATGTATAAAGTAAACGGTGTCGGGCATATCGGCTTTACCCAGCCGCATACGCTGGACGTGGTGAAATCGTTCTTTCATACCCATTTGAAAAAGAACCCGGTATAATGGCGAAACGCGGATAAAGGGCTCTCCCGACAGGAGGGGCCCTTTTGTCTTTTTTTGCTTACTGCATCTGCCCTTGCGCTTGATTCTGTTTGGACACGAAATCGATGGTCCAATCGATCATCCCGTTCATCATATTGATGATCAGATTGATGACATCCTCGTCCGTTAACCGCGAGCCGCGGGTTTGTTTGGAAGCATATTCCTGCATCTTGGTCTGCAGGTCGCTCGTCAGCTTTTTGAGCTGAATGAAATCGTTGGCCATATCGAACAGCGGATTGTTGGTTTGCCCCGATCCTTGGATGCTCTGGCCTTGATTCGAGCTTTGGTTTTGGTTGTTGGACTGGCTTTCGAGCAAGCTTTTGATCTGCTGAAGCTCGTCGCTTAGAAACTGGTTTTGCTCGGTTAATTCTTCGATTTGTCCCTTCAGTTCGCGATTGCTGATCATGGCGGCTCCTTAAGATAAGATTTTAATGGATATTTTACCCTAATTTTGTACATCTATCCGTTCAATGCGGGAATCTGGAAATTTCAGTTGGCCTCTTACGCTCTCCTCCTATACAATAGAAGGATAGGCATGACGACAGATTACACAACGAGAGGAAATGAAACATGATACGATTTGCAGTCATCGGAACGAACTGGATTACGGAAGAGTTTATTCGCGCGGCGCGGGAATGCGAGGCGTTTGCCTTAACGGCGGTTTATTCGCGGACGGAAGAGAAGGCCGAAGCCTTCGCGGCCAAATTCGAAATCCCGCACAAGTTCACGGACCTCGAGGCGATGGCGCGGAGCGATGCGTTCGATGCCGTCTATCTCGCCAGCCCGAACGCTTTCCATGCGAAGCAGGCCGTGCTGCTGATGAATCACGGGAAGCATGTGCTCTGCGAGAAGCCGCTGGCTTCCAACCGGACCGAAGTGATGGAGATGATCGCCGCGGCGAAAGCGAACCGGGTACTGCTGATGGAGGCGTTAAAATCGACGCTGATGCCGAATTTCCGCGCCGTTCAGGAGCATTTGTCCAAAATCGGCCCGGTCCGCCGCTATGCGGCAAGCTACGGTCAATACTCCTCCCGTTACGACGCCTATAAGCAGGGGACGGTGCTGAATGCGTTTAATCCCGCCCTGTCCAACGGGTCGCTGATGGATCTGGGCGTGTACTGCATTTATCCGATGGTCGTGCTGTTCGGCCAGCCGGACCGCGTTCAGGCGAACGGGCTGCTGCTTGACTCCGGCGTGGACGGGCAGGGAAGCCTGCTGCTAAGCTACGGGCAGATGGAAGCGGTGCTGACGCATTCCAAGATTGTCAATTCGTACGCGCCGACGGAAATTCAAGGCGAGCACGGCACCCTCGTCATCGACAAAATCAATCAGCCGGAACATGTGGAAATCCGTTACCGCGACGGTTCGGTCGAGGTGCTGACCCGTCCGCTGAGCAGCAAATCGATGTATTATGAAGTGCAGGAATTTATTGACGTACTGCAAGCCGGAAGGCTGGAGTCTGCAACGAATTCGCACGCCAATTCGCTGACTGCAATCTCGATCATGGACGAGGCCCGCAAGCAGATCGGGCTCCGTTTTCCGGCGGATGGAGCGGTGTGAATCAGTAATCAAGGAGGACCGGGTATGGCGGTTGAAGAGATCAAATCATGGATTGAGGACAGTAAAAATATTGTCTTTTTCGGGGGAGCGGGGACTTCGACGGAGAGTCAGATCCCCGATTTTCGTTCGGCAACGGGGCTGTATCAGACGGCTTCCCGGCATGCTTTTCCGCCCGAGGTCATGCTGAGCCGCAGTTTTTTTATGGAGCGTACGGCGGAGTTTTTCGACTTTTACCGCGCGTGCATGGTCCACAGGGAAGCCAAGCCGAACGCGGCTCACGAGGTGCTGGCGCAGCTGGAGCAAACGGGAAAGCTTCGGGCCGTCGTCACCCAGAACATCGACGGGCTGCATCAGATGGCGGGCAGCCGTCATGTGCTGGAGTTGCACGGATCGGTGCACCGGAATTACTGCATGGGCTGCGGCAAGTTTTTTGACCTCGATCACGTGACGAGCGACGAGACGATGGTTCCCCGCTGCGATGCCTGCGGAGGGATTGTGAAGCCCGACGTTGTGCTGTACGAAGAAAGCCTCGATTGGGACATCCTGTCGAAGGCAAGAAAGCATATTGCGGAAGCGGACGTACTGATCGTCGGCGGCACGTCGCTGACCGTCAACCCGGCCGCCGCGCTGGTCGGAGAATATGGCGGCGACAAACTGATTCTGATCAACCAGTCTTCCACGCCATATGACAGCCGGGCGACTCACGTCATCCGCGATTCCATCGGGAAAGTATTGAAAGCTTTGGTGTCTTAAAGGAAAGCGGTTATCGCTTGCGGCCTCTCTGATTTCCGTCCTGCAGCAACTGGTATACCTTGACGATGGAGGAGGCCACGTCGGACATCCGTTTGCGCTCGTTCATGGCTTGCTTGCGCAGGAATTCGTAGGCTTCCGCCTCCGAAATGCTTTTGATCTCGCACAAAATCCGCTTCGCTTGATCGATCCACTTCCGTTCTTCCAGCCGGGACAGAAGCTGCTCGCGTTCCTGCTGCCATTCCGTCCGCTGACAATATTGATTGAAGCCAAGCAGCAGCGCGCAGTGCATTTCCAAGGCGCTCATCCCGGGACCAAGCATGCCGTCGATGCCGGGAGGCAGCTTGCATTCGTAGCTGGGAAACGTTCGGCGGTCGCACCACCACAGCAGAGGAAGGCTGCGTACGGCGGCAATTTTTTGGCGCCACGGCTCGACTTGTTGGGGGACGACGGATAAGAGCACGGCATCGGCTTTGGCGGCCAGAAACTGAACTTCGTGGAAGGAAGAAGCCGTCTCAACGCGAAAGCCGAGATCTTGCAATATCGTTGCGGCTGTCGCTTCCAAGCCGGAAGGACCGGAGGGCGGGCCGGGTTCAGCGGACGATGGAGAGGAAGAGGGCTCCGGTTCAAAGCCGTCGATGAGTAAAAAGGAGCGTAACATAAAATACCCCCATCAAGGTTTTAATCCGACTTACAGCATTTTTATAACGGTGTATGTTATTTAATATAACATTAAATATAACACGAAATTATTTAATTTGTCGATATCGTTATTTTTATAGCTGTAACGCGAATTTTATGTCATGTTTATTGACAATTTGGATCGATGAAATTATAATAACTCCATAAAGCTTACCCGGTTCTTCTTGACACAACGGCGTGTCAATCCTTTCGGCAATGAGGCCTATCCCTGAACGAATGTACAGGGGTAGGCTTTTTATGTTTCGGCTACGATGACGCGGCTGCATGACAAAGAGGCCGATGAGCTGTTCCGTCTTCGTGCGTCCGGTTGGTCGTCTTTGTCACATAGCTTGAAGAGAAATACGGCACGAGGGAAAAGGAGAGGTCCACATGATCGAACGCAAAAGTTTTTGGCAGAGCGGGCACAAGGGATCGTTATTCAGTTCGTTTTTGTACTTCGATATGAGCTTTATGGTTTGGGTCTTGCTCGGACCGCTCGCCGTGATTATCGCGGGGGAATTCGAGCTGAATGCCGCGGAAAAAGCGAATTTGGTGGCATTGCCGACTCTGGGCGGGTCGGTCCTGCGGCTGGTGCTCGGCTATTTGACGGATAAGATCGGGCCGAAGCTGACCGGCCAGATCGGACTGGGGATCACGCTCGTCCCGTTATGGTGGGGCTGGCAGTTTGCCGACACGATCGGCGAGATGTATGCGATCGCGCTGCTGCTCGGCATTGCCGGAGCCAGCTTCGCGGCCGCCCTGCCGCTGGCGAGCAGATGGTACCCGCCGCAATATCAGGGGCTTGCAATGGGCATTGCCGGCGCGGGGAACAGCGGGACGATTTTCGCTACGCTCTTTGCGAACCGGATCGCCCAGTATTACGGGGATTGGCACGTCGTATTCGGGATCGCGATGATTCCGATCGCTTTGACGTTGATCGTTTTTTCGATCTTGGCGAAAGACAGCCCCAATCAGCCCGCGCCCAAAAAGCTGGCCGACTACGGAAAGGTGCTGAAGCAAAGGGATTCTTGGTTGTTTTGCCTATTGTACGGCGTGACCTTCGGCGGTTTCGTCGGCTTATCCACTTATCTGACGATCTTTTTCAATACGGAGTACGGGCTGTCTCCGGTGAAAGCCGCCGATTTTACCACCTTATGCGTCATCGGCGGGAGCTTCTTCCGTCCGGTCGGCGGCTGGCTGGCCGATAAAATCGGCGGGATCCGGATGCTGATGGGCCTATACGGAGTCGTCGCTCTGCTGATGGCGGGCATTTCCACTTTACCGCCGCTTGCGGTAACGACGGCGCTGCTCTTCACGGCCATGATGTGTCTGGGCATGGGCAACGGCTCGGTGTTCCAGCTCGTTCCCCAGCGCTTCCGCGAGGAGATCGGGATCGTTACCGGCATTGTCGGCGCGGCCGGAGGGCTTGGGGGATTTTTTCTGCCCAAAATTCTCGGCAATCTGAAGCTCGCCACCGGCTCTTTTGCATCCGGATTTTTGATCCTAAGCGTCATCGCGCTTTCGTGCGTCGTATTGGTGGCGGTGGTCCAAGGCCAATGGAAGCGCACCTGGATCGGCGAAGGCGGCAAAGTGACCGTGTCCCCCAGGGAAGGGATAGGGGGCGAAGTCCCTGTGCAGTAAGTCGTTGATGGATGTTGATAGAGAACGTATAAGGTTGTACCCATTCTCTTGATGAAAGGATGATTGGTCCATGTCGAACAAACAAAAGCTCGTGCTCGTCGGGAACGGAATGGCCGGGGTCAACGTGATTGAGCATCTGCTCAAGCTGGCGCCCGGCAACTATGAAATTACGATTTTTGGCAGCGAGCCTCATCCGAACTATAACCGGATTCTGCTGTCCTACGTGCTCGCGGGGGATTCCAGCGTAGAGGATATCGTCATTCATCCTTGGGACTGGTACAAAGCGAACGGGATCACGTTGTACACCGGGCATACCGTGACGGGCATCGATACGCAGGCGCGGACGGTCACGAGCGATCAAGGGGTTACGGTGGATTACGACAAGTTGATTCTGGCCACCGGCTCGAATCCGTTTATGCTGCCGCTGCCGGGCGCGGATAAGGAAGGCGTGATGGCTTGCCGCACGATCCGCGACTGCGAATTGATGATCGATGCGGCCCGAAAATACAAGAAAGCCGTCGTCATCGGCGGCGGGCTGCTTGGGCTGGAAGCGGCGAGAGGGTTTCTGAATCTCGGGATGAAGGTGGATGTCGTCCATCTCGGAGATACGCTGATGGAACGCCAGTTGGACCGTACGGCCTCCAAACTGCTGCAGGAGGCGCTGGAAGCGCAGGGGATGAACTTTTTGCTCGAAAAGCAGTCTGCCGAAATCCTTGGAGATCAGCGGGTCGCCGGACTCAAGTTCAAGGACGGCAGCGTGGCGGAAGCGGATCTTGTCGTCATGGCCGTCGGGATTCGCCCGAACGTCGAGCTGGCCAAATCGATCGGGCTCGAAGTCAATCCCGGCATCGTCGTGAACGATTACATGCAAACGAGCATGCCGGACATTTATGCGGTCGGCGAATGCGCGATGCACCGCGGGGTCGTGTATGGTCTTGTCGCTCCGCTCTATGAGCAAGGGGCGGTGCTTGCGAAATATCTAGCGGCGGTGGAGACGGCTCCATACGAAGGCTCGATCGTGTACACGAAGCTGAAGGTGTCCGGCGTGGACGTATTTTCGGGCGGTCAATTTCTGGAGAGCGAGGGCTGCAAGACGATCCGCGTGCACGACGAATATTCGGGCGTCTACAAAAAGGTCGTGATCCGCGACAACAAAATGATCGGCGCGGTGCTGTTCGGGGATACGTCGGACGGCACGCGGCTGATGCAGATGATCCGCGATGGCTCCGACATCAGCGGTATGGAGAAGGCATCTATCCTTCAGGATTCTGCCGGTTCGGGAGGCAGCGCCGGTTCCGGTGCCGCCGCGATGAGCGACGATACGATCGTCTGCGGCTGCAACGGCGTCAGCAAAGGCGCGATCTGCTCGGCGATCCGGGAGCAGGGGCTGACGTCGGTCGAGGAAGTGAAGAACTGCACCAGCGCATCCCGTTCCTGTGGGGGCTGCAAGCCACTGGTCGGCGATCTGCTGGCCTATACTTTGGGCGATTCCTACGACCGTCAGGCCGTTAAAGAAACGATGTGCGGCTGTACGGAGCATTCCCGGGAAGAGATTATAGCCGCCATTCGCGAGAAAGGACTGGGCTACGTCCGCGAGGTGATGAACGTGCTTGGCTGGAAAACGGAGGAAGGCTGCTCGAAGTGCCGCCCTGCGCTTAATTATTACTTGGGTATGGTGCACCCGACTGTTTACAAGGATGACCGCACCTCCCGGTTCGTGAACGAGCGGATGCACGCGAACATCCAGAAGGACGGTACGTATTCCGTCGTCCCCCGGATGTACGGCGGCGTGACGAGTCCGGCCGAGCTGAAGAGGATCGCCGAGGTGGCGGAGAAGTTCGACGTCCCGACGGTGAAGCTGACCGGCGGACAGCGGATCGATCTGCTGGGCGTGAAGAAAGAGGATTTGACCCGCATGTGGGAGGAACTGGATATGCCGTCCGGGTATGCCTACGGGAAGGCGCTCCGTACCGTCAAAACATGCGTCGGCGCGGAGTACTGCCGGTTCGGCACCGCCGATTCGATGGGCATGGGCATCCGGCTGGAGAAGCGCTTCGAGCGGCTGAACACGCCGGCCAAGGTCAAGATGGCCGTGTCCGGGTGCCCGCGAAACTGCGCGGAATCCGTTATTAAAGACCTGGGCGTCGTTGCCATCGACGGAGGCTGGGAGCTGTATGCGGGCGGCAACGGCGGCGTGAAGGTGCGGGCCGGCGATCTTTTGACCACGGTGAAGACGGAAGACGAAGTCGTGGAGTATGCGGAGGCGTACCTGCAATATTACCGCGAGAACGCCAACTACGGCGAACGGACCAGCGAATGGGTCAAGCGGATCGGCATCGAAAGCATCCGCAAGGTCGTCGAGAATGCGGAGGAGCGCAGGGCGCTCTGCGAGCGGATGGACATCACCCTGTCGGTCACGAAGGACCCTTGGAAAGAAGCGATCGAAAGCGAGAAAATTCAAAAAGACCTCTACGAAGTCGTTGAGCTGTAAGGAGGAGAAACGGATGAGCGTAACACAGGAAAGGGAAAGCATCGTTTGGGTTTGGGCGGCCTTGTACGAGGAGCTGCCGGTCAATACCGGAAAGACCGTCCGTTATCAGGGCGATGAAGTGGCGTTGTTCCGGCTCGGCAGCGGGAGCGTCAAAGCGATACGAAATCGTTGTCCGCACAAGGACGGAGTACTGGCGGAAGGGATCGTCTGCGGCGACCATGTGTTCTGCCCGATGCACGACCGCAGGATCGATCTTTCCTCCGGACTCGTTCAGGCGCCGGATACGGGATGCGTTCGCACCTATGCGACCAAAATACAGGATGGAGCCGTCTATATCGGGTTTCCAGCGTCGGTGGAAAAGGCCGGCTGATGTGATGTTCACGGGGGTGCGACGACGATGGCGAATGCGCTGGATTTGTTAAGTACGAAGGCAACGGCGAGCGGGAAAACAGCCGCAAAAACAAGTACGGCGGAAAGCCGGTCATCGCACTGCTGCTTTTGCAGTATGCAATGCCAGATGGTGCTGACTCCCAGCGATAACAATCCGGGTCTGGTCATTAAGCCGAGCCCGGATTTTCCGGTGGCAGCGGGCCGGCTATGCCAGAAAGGGCTGCACGCTTTGGAGCATGTGCTTCATCCGGAACGGATTACCGAGCCTTTGCGAAGGGTGGAACGGTTTGATTCTGACGCTTCGCGAGGCTCTGCGGCAGGCGGGCATCGACCGGAATCTTGGGATACTGCCTTGAAGGAGATTGCCGGGCAAATCCGTCATATCCAGGCGGAATACGGCAACGACGCAGTTGCCGTCTACGGCGGAGGCTCGCTGACCAACGAGGTCGGCTACTTGCTTGGCAAGTTTGCGCGGGTGGCGCTTAAAACCAAATACATCGATTATAACGGGCGGTACTGTATGTCCTCGGCGGCTGCTGCCGCCAATCAGGCTTTCGGTCTCGACCGGGGCATGACGATGCCGCTTCATGAAATTCCGCATGCGCGGTACATTATCCTAGCCGGCACGAATATTGCGGAATGCCAGCCGACCATGATGCCTTATCTGTTGGCGGCCAAGAAGAACGGCGCCACGATCGTCACCGTCGATCCGCGCAATACGATGACCTCCAAGGCGGCGGACATTCACGTGCGGCTGCAGCCGGGCTTCGACTCCGTATTCGTCAACGGCTTGCTTCATGTGATCGTGGCGGAAAAGCTGTACGCGGAATCGTTTGTCCGCGAGCGGACGCACGGCTTTGAGCAGTTGGCCGAAGCCGTTAAGGCCTATACGCCGGATTATGTCGAGCGGTTGACCGGCGTTCTCGAAGGCCTCGTTCGCACCATCGCCCGCGGATTTGCCAAGGCGGAAACGGGGATTGTGCTTACGGCGCGGGGACTGGAGCAGCAGGTCAACGGCGTGGAAAATACGCTCAATTACATCAATCTGGCCTTGATCACCGGCAAAATCGGCCGGCCCGGCTGCGGCTACGGCGCGGTGACCGGCCAAGCGAACGGACAGGGCGGCCGCGAGCACGGACAGAAGGCGGACCAGCTTCCCGGCTACCGACTGATCGAAGACCCGGCCGCCCGCGAGCGTGTGGCGAAGGTGTGGGGAATTGATCCGACCGAACTACCCGGCAAGGGCGTCTCCGCCTACGAGATGCTGCAAAAAATCGACGAAGGCGAAATCAAGGCGCTAATCGTGCTTGGCTCCAACCCGGTCGTATCGAGTCCCAACAATTCGATGGTCGAGCGTGCCTTACGGAAGCTGGAGCTGCTCGTCGTCATCGACCTGTTCGAGACTGAAACCGCCCGTTACGCCCATTGGCTGCTACCGGGGTCTTCGTTTCTGGAGGGAGAAGGTACCTTAACCAATTTGGAGGGCCGAGTGTTCCACCGGGGAAAGGTGCTGGAGCCGCCGGGGAACAGCAGGCTGGACTACGAAATCCTATGCGGCTTGGCGAAAGAGCTGGGGAGCGGGGCTTTTTTTCGCTATGGCGGCATTGAGGAAGTCTTTAATGAATTGGCGTTGGCAACAGCCGGGGGCAAGGCGGATTACAGCGGCATCACGTATGAACGGCTGAAGCGGGAGAAGGGCATATTTTGGCCTTGTCCGGCTCCTGAGCATCCGGGTACGCCTTATTTGTTTCAGGAACGCTTCCATCATCCCGACGGGAAAGCCAGACTGTTCGGCATCACGCCCAAAATGCCCGCGGAGCCGGCCGACCGCGACTATCCGTATGTGCTGACAACTGGGCGCGCAGCGAGCCATTACTTGAGCGGCGCGCAGACGAGGCGCACGGAGGGACTGAATAAAAAAGCGCCGGTGCCCGTGGCGGAAATCCACCCTTGGCTGGCGCAGAAAATCGGCTTGCGTGTGGAAGACCGCATCCGGATCACAAGCCGCCGGGGCTCGCTCGTGTTTCAAGTGAAGGTGACGGAAGGCATCCAGCCGCGCACCGTGTTTGTGCCTTTTCATTGGGGGGAGCAGCTGTCGGTCAACCGGCTGACCAACGACGCCCTGGACCCGACCAGCAGGATGCCGGAATTTAAGCTGTGCGCCGTGAAGGTGGAGCGTGTGCCGTAGTGTGTGGCGGGGGGGGAAGTTTTTTTTCGAGTGTCTTTTTAACCTTAATTTTGGATGGAATAATTATGTGTGCCGAGAGATCGGTCGGCCGATGGTGTCAGCTCTAAAGAGTTATATCAAAGGATTATATCTGGTGATGTAATAATTGCGATCACTTTCACGGAGAATTACTGTTTCATCGATGATGCTCCAGAGGGAGAATTCAAGATGATAGTTACGAAATTTTTAAGCTGAGTGGCAGACCGGATTGAAAATGTCATTGCTTTACACATTTAATTTCATAGAACATTGAGACGTTGACAAAACAGTCCTTCTCCCTAGGGGTGAACTGTTTTGTTCCAACATAAAAATACTTCCTTATTAATAACTAATGCGAAAATCGTAATTTAGAGTTGGATTGTAGTCAACCAAGTCAGGTCTAATTCGAAAATATATCTTATCACCCGGGTTCATGCCTATACCGAATGAATCAATGCCTCCGGGACCACTTTCGTTGGAGTGAATCTCGTATTCCTGTCCCGAAGGGGTAACAACGAACCCTCTAATATCATAGTTTAATCCGGCAGGGGATTGTACACTGGCCCAAATAAATTTGTAACTATCCGTTTCGTTAATCCAGTAGTACCAGTCCTCATCACTAGAGGAAAGGAGTGGTGCCGTGTAGTGCCAATCTGGATTTGCCCATCTTGCAAAGGGACGTGAGTCATCCCCCAATTGGGCAGAAGCGCTCTGTGTTCCAACAGCTAACAAGATAGCAGATGCAATCAGAGAAGAAAACAATTTACCTTTCATTTGAAAACCTCCTATTATTTTGTAATTTCTATTTGATTATAGTTTTTTTTAGAAGTCAGATCTATATTACTGAACTACCAATTTTCAATAAACATTATAGTAAATATTTACTATATTTTATATAAATTGATAAATATGATCGACATGAAACGCCAAGTTGTTTGGTGCGATTAACTATGAGACTGGACAAGTCCATCATCGGGGAGAAAAGAAGGCGGATTGGATATGTTTCTTATCCGATCTGTTAGAAGCTTATCCAGATGCAAATCGTCAATAAAGCTTTATACTTGACTCTTGCAAAAAACTTGCTGTAAAACAAAGTAACCATTTGTAGACTCATAAGAACCTTTGTCGAATTGCAAAAAACGAAAAGGACATCTGCCGAATTTGGAGAAGTTGTTGGTTACCACACCACAAATTCCTAAAAAGGAGATGTCTAGGTATATGGGATTTCCGTCCCTATTTTCGTGAGGAATATTGCACTGCTCACAAGCTAACGTTTAAAAGCAAGAACGATCTCGCTGTGGAACTCATCGAAGCTTATGAACCCTCAGAAACGAATTGGTGTCCACGCCGATGGATGGTTGTATCCTTTGCACGAATAAGAGCCTGGATCTTGTGACCATCCTGCGCTAATACGACGTGTGTTGGAGCATTGAAACCGGCGATTCAGCGCTTCTGGACCATCAATTGCTTGTCTACAACTTCTTGGAAACTCAACGTCATGAATGGTCAAGAGGTGTTGGAACAAGCTGACCCAGGCTATGTTGTCAGCCGCATTCGCAAGGATCATCCTGGTAGACAGTGGTCTACGTCTACCAGCAGGCTTTGGCACAAAGATCGCTTGCCGAAATTCTGGACGAATTGAAGCTCAGTACATAACGACTGTACACCCACTACGCTACCCGTCTGTCCTTTTTAGGCGTGAGGTAGTGAATTTGCAAGACTCAACTTATATAGATGTTCCGTATGAGGGGGAGATTACTAAAGCTCCTGGTCAGCGGTCCAAAAATTTGGATATCAATGAGTAGAACGATCATTGCGAATATGACGGTGCGCACTTCAAGCCGCTTATTAGCGCAAATTTGTAACTGCTTTGTAACCTATCTATAGTACAAACGAATGGACAGATCATGGACTATAGGGGTCGAGCATATGAGAAAGGATTCAATGGATTGGCTGGCAGCCAGAAGCGCCTTAACTCCCCAGCGAACAGCGGCAATAAACGCAGAGACAGGGGAATCGTGGAGCTACGCCCAAATGAACGAACGAGCCTGCCGTCTGGCGGGCTATTTGGAAGCGGCAGGCGTAGCGCCCGGGGATCGTGTCGCTGTGCTTGCGCAGAATGATCTTTGCTGCTGGGATGCGCTGTTTGCGTGCATCAAGCTGCGCGCCGTATTCGTGCCGCTGAACTGGCGTTTATCCGGCAGCGAATTAAACGCTATTGTAAGCGATTGCACACCGAAAGCTTTGCTGTACCATAGTGAACTGGAGCCGTTGGCTTGCGGCCTGTTTGCTCCAATCACGCTGCAAGCTGGCGGAGTGGAGTACGAGGGCATCATCAGCGCTGCAATTCCGCTGAGACATCTGGAAGCAGAATGCGGCGATGAAGCGGCAGAAAGCTGCATGATGATCTATTCCGGTGGAACGACCGGAAAACCCAAGGGTGTCGTGCTGTCGCACCAATCGGTGCTGTGGAACATGTTGAATACGATCGTGAGTTGGAATTTGACGGCAAGCGATGTTACTGTGACATCACTACCATTGTTCCACACGGGAGGAATTAATGCGCTTTGCCTGCCGGTTTTGTACGCCGGCGGCACCGTGGTGGTAAGCAAAGAATCCCGGGCGGAGCCGTTAATGGAACTGATTCAGCGCTATGCCTGTACGATCGTGCTGATGGTGCCGACGATGTACCGGATGATGATCGATTTGCCAGCGTTTGCGCATGCGCAATTTCCGCATGTGCACACGTTTCTCTCCGGGGGCGCGCCATGCCCGATTGCAATCTACGAAGCCTTCGAGAGCAAGGGTCTGACGTTCAAAGAAGGCTATGGCTTAACGGAGGCGGGGCCGAACAATTTTTATATGGACCCCCGCGCTGTCGTCCATAAGCGAAGATCGGTCGGGAAGCCGATGATGCTGGTGCAGGTGAAAATTGTTTCAGACAGCGGCTGCGAAGCGGCCATTGGAGACGTGGGCGAAATATGGCTGCGCGGCAAGCATGTGTTCCAATGCTATTGGAACCAGCCGGCGGCGACGCAATCCGCCTTTGTTGACGGCTGGCTGCGGACAGGCGATATGGGCCGGCGGGATCAGGATGGCTTCTACTACATCGTAGGCCGTAAAACAGACATGATCATCACAGGCGGAGAAAATGTACATCCCGTCGAGGTGGAGCAGATCATGCTGGAGCACCCCGCGGTTAAAGAAGCGGCAGTCGTCGGCCTTCCCGATCCCAAATGGGGGGAAGCGATCGCCGCGGCGGTTGCCTTGCACCCGGATCATGGGCTTACCGATGAGGAGTTGAGGAACTACTGCGTAGGCAAAATCGGAAAGTATAAGATTCCTAAAAGGTTTTTGTTTCTGCAGGAGCTGCCCAAAACCCATGTAGGCAAAGTGGATAAGAAACGGATCAGCCAAATGTACCAAGAAATGAACGGGTAGTATAGCGGAGATCTATACGGTTGTAAAAGGCGGTTGATTGAAGCGATGACTGCGGCAATTGTCCAAACGAAGCTGATACCTCCCCCGCTCAAAAAAACGGTACTGCTGCGGCCGACTCTTAGCAAAAAGCTAAAGCGCTGCGAGCAGCATCCGTTAACGCTTGTTTACGCTGGTGCGGGATACGGAAAAAGCACAGCGCTCTCTGCTTTTTTTCAAGTCGAAGCCACGGCTTGCTGTTGGTACAGCGTAGGCGCGGAAGACAGGCAGCTGGCCACGTTTGTCTTATATTTGATCCATGCCGTTCGGAAAAACTATCCGCATTTTGCGGACGATTGGATGAATAGGGTAAACGAACAGGCATGCGGTTGCGAATCGCAAGAGAGCGCCCGCTTGCTTTGCTCTTTGTTTGTTAACGAGCTTTTGGCGCTGTCTCAGGAAGTGTACCTTGTAATCGATGATTACCACCATGTGGCGCATCATTCGATAATTGATGATTGGATGCAAATGTTTATGCAGTACGCGCCGCATCACGTCCATGTCATACTGTCGAGCAGAATCCATCCGTCGTGGGATATGCTTGTGACGTTGAAGGTGAAAGGAAATCTGCTGGAAATCGGGGAGCATGACCTTGCATTCAGCATGGAAGAGATCGAAACCTTGTTTGCGGATGCTTATGAATTTTTGCTGCATGAGGGCGATATTCAGGAAATTTACCGGCAAACAGAAGGCTGGATTACGGCTGTCCATGCGATGTGGCAGCAGCTGTCTGCCGCCAGAAATACGTCTGCCGATGTGCATCGATTTCTGATGCTGGAAGTGTGGCGGCACCAGAATGACGAGGTTCGCGGGTTTGTGGAACAAACCTGCGTGCTGGAAACGTTTGCGCCTGCTCTTTGCGATGAATTGCTAGGCTTGCAGCCTCTTCATTCCCAGCACATGATCGAGCGAATCGAGCGCTTGGGCCTGTTTTTGCAGGCCTATGCCGATACCGGTTATCGCTATCATCCGATGTTCCGCGAGTTTGTCAGGCAGCAGCTTCAGGCAAAACCGCAGCAGTATGCGCTTGCTCATCAGCGTGCCGCCGATTACTTCGAGCACAAGCAAAAATGGCTTGAAATGATCGGTCATCTGTGCGCTCTGGAGCAGTACGAGAAAGTCGCACATGCGATTCATCAACATGGCCATAAGCTGCTTAGGCTCGGCCAGCTTGAACATTTGCTTGCGATCGTGGCCCGCCTTCCCAAGCCTTTGAAAGACCGCTACTACATGGTGTGGATGTATGAGGGGGACGTGCACCGGTACCGCTATTCGTATGACCGAGCCATTTTTTGTTACACGAAGGGCGAGCAGTTGGCTATGCAAGCGGGCTATTCCTCGGCCTCCAATCTGGCTCTTGAGCGGAAAGCTAATATTTTCCTCGATACGATCGAGCCGGGGAAGGCGGAACAGCTTTTGCAGCAGGCGCTTGTCGTGATGGAAGCTGACGGAGTGACAGAGCAAGGAAGCGTTCGTCTGTACAGCTTAATCTGCGAAAATCTCGTCAATGCCGGACGATTAAAGGAAGCGGAAGTGTGGTACCGAAGATGCATGGCGCTGCAAGCCGATTTTCAGGATCATGTGCTGGAGGCGCGGCTTCATTTGCGTTCCGGCCGTCTGCAGGAGGCGCGTCAGGCGCTGGAGCGGAAATTGCGCTGCGAAGGTGCGGCAGCAGACGGGCACTTGCCCAAATCGCACCGTGAAACGTCGGTTTTATTGTCTTTTATCGAAGCTTTGGCCGGCAACTCGGAAAGCTCCAAGAAATGGGCGGAGCGCGGCATCATGCAGGGGGTATCCGGCAAAGCTCCTTACATGGAGGCTTGCGGATGGATGCGCATGGGAAATGCTGCGCTGCTCCTGCCCCGTTATGAGCTGGGGCTGCCTCTTTCTTGCTATCGCACAGCGATTGAGATGATGGAAGGGCTTCAAGTTTCCAGAGGAAAAGCGGAGCCTTGGATGGGGCTATGCTTGCTGTACGGTCGTGAAGGAGCGACAGAGCTTGCTATGGAGTACGGGGCGCAGGCGCTGTTGGAAACGGAAAAAGCCCACGATCTCTGGTTATCCGCGTGGATTCGGCTCGGCATGGGCATTGCCGCCGTCTGCGGCAGCAGGTGGGAAGATGCAGCGGAAAGGCTTGCCCTTTGCGAATCGGACTTTCAGGCATGCGGCGACGGGTACGGAATAACCGTTGCGATGCTGTGGCAATGTTTGCTTGCGCACCATACGAAGAGGGAGTATTTGCGGGATCGCTGCGCTTCGCGTTTTCTAAAGCTGATGAAAGAAGGCGGGTACGAGTTTTTACTGCACAAGCGTACGCTATTCGGGCCTCGCGATCTTAGGCAGCTTGTTCCGATCCTGCTGGAAGCGCACAAAAAGAAGCTGGACATCAGCTACACCTCCGTGCTGTTGTCCGATCTGGGAATCGAACAGCTGACATACCATCCTGGCTATACGCTGCGGATTCAGACATTAGGCGGCTTTAAAGTGCTGCTTGGGGAAAAAGAAGTGACGGAAAAAGATTGGCAGCGCGGCAAAGCGAAAGAGCTTTTTCAACTTTTTGTCACAAGAAGAAAGCACATGCTGCCCAAAGAGGAAGTGATGGCGCTGCTCTGGGGCGATCTGGACGATAAGGCGGCATATCGCGATTTTAAAGTGGCGCTTAATGCGCTCAACACGGCATTGGAGCCTGAGCGGCAGGCGAGAGCCGCCCCCTTTTTCGTGGAGCGCAGCGGCACCTTGTACGGGCTGAGCCTTGCCTCCGGCTTCGAGCTTGATGCCGCCGCCTTTGAGGATGGAATCAGGCGCGGTCTGGATGCGAAGGATCGTCAGAAAGCCGTAGACATGCTGCAAAAAGCATTAAGCGTATATGCAGGAGAGTATATACCCGAGAGAAGATACGAAGACTGGTGCGCGCAGGAGCGGGAACGGTTGAAAGTGCTGTTCTTGAGAGGGGCGCAGCGATTGGCGGAGCTTCATGCGGCCCAGGGTGACTTCGATAAGGCCATTTGCTGGTGCGAGCGGATTATCGAGAAAGATCCGTGCTGGGAAGAAGCGTATCGCTTGGGGATGAAGTGCCACTATAGCAACAATAACCGCCACCAAGCGCTTAAATGGTATGCCCGATGCAGCAAGGCGCTGGAGTCGGAGCTTGGGGTGGAGCCGATGCCGGTGACAAATCAGCTGTATGCCAAAATGACACAACAGAAGTGGAGCGAAGCAAGATGACGAGTGCAGTACCCATAGGTATCGTAAGTACGGGCATGTACATCCCGGAGACGTTCCAGACAAGCAAGGAAATTAGCGAGCTGTCCGGTGTGCCGCAGGACGTGGTCGAGAATAAGTTCGGCATTCTCAGTAAGCCCGTGCCGGGAGCCGATGACCACAGCTGCGAGATGGGAATTCGTGCGGCAAGGCTGGCCATTGCCAAAGCTCAGCTTGATCCGGCAGACATCGATCTGGTCATCTACATCGGCGAAGAACACAAGGAGTATCCGGTTTGGACAGCGGCCATGAAGCTTCAGCAGGAGGTAGGGGCGATCCGCGCTTGGGCGTTTGACGTCGGTATGCGCTGCAGCACGACGGTGATGGCTTTAAAGGTGGCGCAGAGCATGATGATCGCCGATCGTTCGATTCGCACCGTGCTCATGGCGGGCGGTTACCGCAATGGCGATTTGATTGACTACGGCAATCGGCATACGTCATTTATGTTCAACCTCGGAGCAGGCGGAGGGGCGATCCTGCTGCAGCGCGAATATGGGCGCAATCGTGTGCTGGCAAGCCATTTGATCACGGACGGCTCATTTAGCGAAGATGTGATCGTACCGGCCGGCGGCACGAAACATCCGCTTACGCCCGAAGCAATAAAGCAGCGAAAGCATTTTTTCCACGTTCCGAATCCGCAGCGGATGAAAGAGCGCCTTGAAGAAAAGTCCATGGGCTACTTTTTGGAGGCGGTCCGGCAATCGCTTGCGAAGAGCGGGTATACCGAAAAGGACATCGCCTATGCGGCGATGCTGCACATGAAGAAATCCGCTCATGATTACGTACTTCGCCAGTTGGGATTATCCGATGACCAGTCCATTTACTTGAACGAATTCGGCCATATCGGACAGTTCGATCAAATTTTGTCTTTAGAGCTGGCCGCAAGCAGCGGAAAGCTAAAAGATGGGGATGTGGTTGTTCTGATTAGCGCCGGCATCGGCTATGCATGGGGAGCGACGACCATCCGATGGGGGGAAGCCGACGATGGAAATTGAGTTCAAGTCGATACAGCTCTCGAATGGCGAAACGATGGCCTACCGCTTGCGCAGAGGCACCGGAACGGCGACCGGCCGGACGCTGCTGCTCGTCCACGGCAATATGACTTCATCCGTGCATTGGGATCTGTTTATGGAAAGCTTCGACCCGTCTCATACGCTGATTGCTGTTGATTTACGAGGCTTTGGTGCTTCTACGTATCATGTACCGGTCCGCAGCATAGCTGATTTTTCGGATGATCTTCGGCTGTTTGCGGACGGGCTGAACCTCGCTTCATTCACGTTGATGGGCTGGTCGATGGGCGGCGGAGTCGCCATGCAATTCGCAGCTTCGCATCCGCAGTACGTCGAGACCTTAATTTTGCTGGCGTCCATGTCAACAAGAGGCTATCCGTGCTACGCAGAGGAGAGGGATGAACAGTCTGGACAAGTACAGGCGAGAAGGCTTCGCACCCGAGCGGAAATTGCCGAAATGGACAAAACGAAGCTGGTGCAGCGAGCCTATGATCATCGGGACAAAGCATTTTTGCGCAATTTGTGGAATCGTCAAGTTTATGTCATCCAGGAGCCGGATGAAGCCCGGTACGAGACGTATCTGAACGACATGCTGACGCAAAAAAATTTGCTGGATGTCTACGATGCCATGAATCGCTTCAATATGAGCGCCAAGGATCATGAAGCATGGGGCGGCAGCGGCGATGCGGCACGCCTTTCAATGCCAACGCTCGTTGTATGGGGGAACCAAGATAAAGTTGTCACTCGTCAGATGACGGAGGAAATGGTAGAGGATTTGGGCGAGCATGTGGTTTACAGGGAGTTGGATCATACAGGCCATTCGCCTGTGGTGGACAATCTGGCGCTGCTCTGCCAGGTTGTAGCCGAATTTATGGAACGGAGGAGACAAGCATGAGACTGCAAGGGAAAACAACGCTTATTACGGGAGGAGCCGCTGGCATCGGGCGAGAGACAGCGGCGCTTTTTACGCAGGAAGGAGCGCGCGTCATTATTGCCGACTACAACAAACAACAGGGGGAGGAAGCGATTCAGGCCTTGCTGCAAAAGGGGGCGGATGCGCATTTTATCGAAGTGGACGTATCCGACAGCGGCAGTGTCACCAAAATGGCGGCAGAAGTGCTGGCGCGATACGGTGCGATCGATGTCTTGATCAATAACGCGGGAATTACGCAGGATCGTACGCTGGCCAAAATGACCGAAGAGGAGTGGCACCGGGTCATTCAAGTGAATTTGAACGGCGTTTTCTATTGCACCAAGGCGCTAATCCATTCGATGATCGAACGCGGAAGCGGGAAAATTATCAGTACGGCATCGATTGTAGGCGTGCATGGCAACATCGGGCAAACCAATTATGCCGCGACCAAAGCGGGAATTATAGGTATGACGAAAACGTGGGCGAAGGAGCTTGGTCCGAAAGGTATTCAGGCCAATGCGGTTGCGCCGGGCTTTATTGAGACGGGGATGGTGGCAAAGATGCCGGAGAAAGTGGTTCAGCAGATGCTGGAGAAAATTCCACTCCGCCGCCTTGGGCGGCCGATGGATGTCGCGAATGCGTACTTATTTCTTGCTTCCTCCGAATCGGATTACGTCAATGGTACAGTACTGGAAGTAAACGGAGGTTTAGTCATCTAAGCAGCCCAAACAAGCGCTCGCCGTCTTCTGCAACTGAAATGCAACCGCTTCCAATTATGATGAAACCATGCGTTTAGGGACGCATAAAAACACGGTGCGGCTGTGACTTTTGGATATGCGTGAACAGTCGCCATGAAGGGAGATTGGATACATGTACAAAAGATGGTTGCCATCGGTAACAACGGCGCTGTTGATCGTCTGCGCGCTGCTCGTGCCTAATGCTGGAGTGAGCGGAGCAGAGACAGCAGGGGGGACGGGAGCTGCGGAAGTTGCAGGAGGAACGGCAGGGGCAGCAGCATCCAATTTGGTGCTGGAGCAGACGTTTACAACGGTTAGCAATGGATGGAGCAAGGTGGAGCGTTGGAAGGACAACAATCCAATGTTCGCTGCCGAGGACTACCCCCAAGATGGGCGAGGCGATCAGGACGGACAACGCCTTACGTTTTTCGGAGGGGTGAAAAAACCGCATTCCAGCCGTTTCTTGCTTTACTACGCTCCGAAGTACGACAGCAATCCGGTAAAAACGCCGGTTCTGCTCGTGCACGGCGCTAACGATAACGCGGATCGCGCTTGGGCGAATCCGAATGAGCTTGGCTCCTACGGCTGCGGCGCAATTTCGTGCCCCGGCACTGGCATGATGCAGGACTTGGTCGGCAAAGGCTACAAAGTGTTCGCGATTAATTTTCCGCATAAGCAAGGGGACAACTATTACAGCGCCGAACAAATTCACGATGCGATTACGATTATCCAAAACGTAACAGGCGAAAGCAAAGTCGATGTTATCGGATGGAGCAAAGGCGCTTTCGCTTCGCGGATGTATGCTTCCTCTGTCAAAAAAGCGGGGGGCACGAGCTACAGCCAAGATATTCGCAAGCTGGTCCTGGTCGGCAATCCGAACAAAGGATTTGATTACATCTTCCGCCACGGCTGGTCGCATAATCTTAGCATTTTCCCTGAATGCGGCGGTGTTGTCAATGCGCCTTCTCCACACACGCAAATGGTATGCTGGGGGATATCGAGGAACCATCCCGAGCTGTCGATTTACAATACAGCGTCAGGCAATTTTTTCCCGGGGCAAAAGCAAATGCTTGGCAAATGGGTAGACGAATATCCGCTTCCTGCGCTTGAGCAGGATTGGTATACGACTTACTACGGCGGTCAGGGATTCTTTACGAATAGCAACGGGATCGACGCTGCGATTCAGCAGGGATCGTTGGTTGAACCCATTTTGAATGCGGGCATTCCGGCCAGTATTCAGACCTATTTGCTGTCGGGAGATAAAAATGACATTCCGGCGATTCACAGCGAACATACGGGCCCGAGCGATGGCGTCGTCTTCATTGCAAGCGCGGCAGCGGTGCAAGGAATCGGCAATGTCGCCGGCAACGTAACGGTGCAGCATAATCATTTGCAGCTTGGCTGGGCGGCTGCTTCGGTGAAACAGATTGATCAGTGGCTCAAACAAAACTAACGATCCATGGGAGGTATCTGCATGACCCTAACGACTTTACAGCCTGAATCGATCCAAACCGACCGCTTGCATGTTTCCTATTTATCTGCGGGCAGCGCTGAAAATCCGCCGCTTCTTCTTATTCATGGCAACGTTTCTGCGAATTTATTCTGGGACGACACCCTTCGCGCATTGTCTGAGGACTACTGGGTACTTGCTCCGGATTTGCGCGGATACGGTCAAACGGAAGCGCTCCCTATCGATGCAACGCGGGGGCTGCGCGATTGGTCCGACGATTTGAAGTCGTTTTTGGATGCTCTCGGCATGAGTCAACCTGTACATGTACTGGGCTGGTCGCTGGGAGCAGGAATTGCCATGCAGCTTGCCATCGATCAACCTGCGGCTGTTCGTTCGCTCGTTTTGATGTCCCCGCTTTCGCCATACGGCTTTGGCGGCACCAAGGACGATTATGGAACGCCTTGTTACGACAATTACGCCGGTTCGGGAGGAGGAACGGCA
>NZ_JTHN01000046.1 GCF_001399685.1 Paenibacillus sp. A3 | reverse complement strand
TCTGGTAAGACAAGCCTCTGCCTGTTTCTTGGAAGGTGTCGTTCCACCTCGCAAGGAAGTGATTAAAGACAAAGCGAGCGCATCCAAACATCTGATGGATCAGCGTCGTTTGCTCTTCTGTAGGGTAGATGCGAAAGCGAAAAGCTTTATGATGCAACATGCGAGCATCTACCTCCTTTGGTGATTTTATGATAATTATAGCACGTATGTTCGCATACATACACAAGTGATACTGATTCATCTCCCCCTTATAGAAGAGGGAGCCTTCTCAGCCTTAACGATAAAAATTGTGGCTTGCAATTTCGTTGTCAAAATTTTTTCTTATATATATCTTCATTTAAGCACCTACATTCTAAGTTAACTCTGATAGAATCAGATTTTTATTGTCAGGATAATTTTTACCTTCAGCATATGCGCGGCGAATGATTGAAATTTTCAAGCATCTGCGACCATCTGTAAATTAGTCTTGGTTTTCAAGTTGTTTCAACAGTAAAATTATACCACATCATTCATAAGACAGAAGTCGAAAAAGGTAAAAAAACAGAAGATAGAACCCAAGACATAATTGAAAGTCCTTTCATTCAGACTGGGTAGTCCCCTTGCAAAAAACCTTGAGAGGCATGAGCCCATCAAGGTTTAAATCATTGTCTATTCTAAGTCTTTTTGTGCTAAATCAAGAGCAATAATTTAGTCCTATAATCTCGTTCTATTTTGTATCGCAGTACTAATTGAAAGTATTTAAAATAGCAATCGTTGTTTAGTTCAAGCATAAGAAATATACTTGGAGAATGGAAGGGGGCATGAAAAACATGGAGTTCAAAATCGGAAAACTCAAGTAATATATGGTGGTTGTCATGTGCGAGCGACCACCAATTCTAAAGATAGGTGGTTAAATATGTCAAGTAAACCGTACGAAATCATCGAACGTCCCCCCTCTGTTCTGGAACATAAAACATTATGGGAGGCAGTTGGTTGGGGAAAAGTCAATATAGAGATGACCGAGCAATCCATTGCTAATTCAGTATATTGTTTAGTTGCAATAAGCGATGGAAACGTAATCGGTATGGGACGGATTGTTGGCGATGGAGCAATGTACTATTATATACAAGACGTAGCTGTATTACCCGAGTATCAAAATCTGGGAATAGGCAAGCAAATTATCGAAAAACTGCTGAACTATATAAATGATAATTGTTCCGGAGCAGGTTTTGTCGGTCTATTCGCCTCGCATGGAAAAAATGAATTTTATGAAAAATTCGGATTCCAAGACCATTCGCCCGGCATGACAGGGATGTTCTTAGTAGTAGATAAATAGTATGAAAAAAAACAAGGCAGGCCGCTAATCTAATCTTTCAACAAAAACACCAAAAACCCGCCAACGGACAAATATTGCCGTTCCGGCGGGTTTCGTTCCTCTGCCCATTCACACGGACATCGTCTCCCGAATCGGGATCGTCACGACAAGCTTCGTCCCCTCGCCCTCTCGCGAATCGAGCTGCAGTTGCCCGTTCAAATGCAGGACGCGGCCTTTCATCTGCTCTACGCCCATCCCGGAAGATCCAATCTCCATACGGCGCGCTTCCGTACTATTGAACCCGACGCCATCATCCTCATAAGTTAATACAAAAGCACGATCCGCGACCGTCATCGTAAACGTTACATGGGAAGCTTGCGAATGTTTTTTCGCGTTATTAAGCAGTTCCTGAATGATTCGGAAAATATGCTTCTTGGTCGTCAAGTCCTTCGCTTCGATGGCGGAGGCCCTCTCCTCCCTGAACTTGAGCACGAACGGTGTGTGATATGCTTCCTTGTCGAGATACGACCTTACCGTTTCGATCAACCCGATTTCCTTCAGCAGAAACGGGTTCAATTCGAAGCAGCTTTGGCGCAAACTGTTGTTGATCATTTCTACGAAATTGACGATGTTGTTCAAATGCTCTTTATCTTCTTTATTCATCGCGTACTTGTCCAGCAAAGCAATGAATCTCCGTTTGAGGAAAAACAAATCCTGCATTGTCGTGTCATGGAGATCGGCAGCAATCCGCAGCCGCTCCTCTTCCTGCAATTCGAACATGACTTTTCTGAACCACTGAATATCCTGCGCCGAATGCTCGTTCGGAAGCTGCGAGGCAAGAAGCTGCATCTTCGCAGTCAGCTTGCGAATTAAATGAACATTCTCCAGGCTGACTTCCAGGTACGAGGTTATCAAATGGAGCCATTGAATTTCTTCTTTACCCAGCAAGGTGTTCGCTTTATTCCGCGTGATGACCAAATAGCTGGTATATTCTTCATGCCGGTGAATCTCGATACAGGTATACAGCGGGTGCTCAGACAAAGCCGATGATTGGAGCAAATGCTTAATCTCTGCCGCATCGATATCCCCTTCGGCGATGATCTCGGTATCATGCTCGTACCGAAATACAATGGCTCCGCCCATCACTTCGAGCGTCTGAACAATGTCCACGAGCACAATATCCTTCAGCTCGCGGAAGCTTGAGATGACCCCAAGGTTTTTGGAAATTTTCTTCAAAGCGGTACGGAGTCTGAACTTTCTCGGAAATAAAAACGCTTCAAGTCTCGTTGTAAAATATTCAACTGAATACAGAACGAAGGAAATCATGGCGACGGAGCCCGCGAAAACAAACAAAATCTGCTTCTCATCGGCGAGATTCTGAAATAAGAATGCGAAGATTGCCGTAAATAGCCCCGATGGTACAAGGGCAAGCAGACAAGCAAAACCAAAGCGCCGAAGCACCAGACCAATATCGTACAGTTGATTCGAGGCAATCAAGTAAGCGAATGAGATCGGGAAGAATAAGATAAACGAGCTTGTATATAAGCCATTGATATATTGACTACCGACGAGCAAATAAGGAAGAAACGATAAAGATATGGCCGGTAAAAACGAAATAAGCAAAGAGAGCCATACATTTCTTACAATGCTTAACAAATATGATTTTTCCTTGCGAACTTTAAGATACAGGAAAGTTAATATGCTAATATTAGTTAAAAAGCCTGCGATAAAAAAACTCATGACAATAGAGCCGGCATGCTCGTAAACGAGAGGTAACATGGGTGGATAGAAATAAAGTAAACTTACAAAAAATGATAAAATCACAATTAGATATAAATATTTCAAAAACCAAACTGGTAATTGTACGCTACCTTTTTCTTTAAAAAAAACAACTAAAAAATGATAAAAAATAATAGGGAGCAGGATCATAAAACTACCTATTAGAATCTTTCCTACAATATCTCCTCTAACAGATGCGCCTTGACTCATATAAATAATTCCGATGGTTAGGAAAACAGCCGCAAGCAACTTAGCTGATGGAGAGCGGCGCATTTTCGCGAAAAGTAAACCAGCCATGAACAAACAAAAACCTTCCTCCAATAATGGAAGAATGTTGTAGGTTATGAGACTGTTGTTGCTAAGTACTACTTCATGAACAACTCCATCTCTTGATATCACGATATTATTTACTTGCTCTAAAACCTGCCAATTCGTAATTTTTAAATTTTCATTAGGAAGTTTTCCGTCTACTTGCTTGATAACATCCCCTAGTTTAAAGTCAAGGTCATAACCAGCGCCTTCCTCTGCCAATTCTGTAATAACCCATTCATTCTGGTTATTCAATCCAAGATAAATGCCTAAAAAAGGGGACTTAAACATAATAAAAAAGCACCAAATTTGTAGGCCAATGAAAATCGACAAAAACAGCCACAGTACAATTTTTTTCCTCATAAAGCTCCCCCACATACTTACTTTTCTTAAATTTTCTTGATATACTTCATTTTAGTTACTTTGTCTTGGAAGGGGGTTCTAGCATGCTATCGATCCAGTTAACTCCACGGTTACACCATATCGTTCATAATTTAAAAACCATTGATTCACGTGATACTGTAAGCCCTTTCTTAGATAATCTTCCATTGTCAGTTGCAGAGTTACACGGTACTATTAATATATTTTCCCAGTCAACGCAATCACGAATAAAAGATCTAAAAGTTTCAGGAAGAGAATGGTATTAAAAACCTAAGTATTATTTTACCAAATTACTAAGAGATTGTATATTAGGACTAATTATACACTTTCTTATTTTTCCGGTCGACATAACTATATTTTCCATTAACTGATTCAAAAATATGATACAATACGACTGAATCGCCCATAATGTTCATGTAAAATCGATGGCATTAGTCCTATTTCCCTGTAATTTGGATACTTCCGGGTGAGTTCCTTCGACTGTAGTACACATACAACGTCAAAAAGTCCCTGCCTTCAAAGAGGCGGGGACTTGGAAATTTCACTATAAAATTGATTTACCCTGCCCTATACCAAATAAGACCGCACCTGCTACCAGGTGCGGCCCCTTATCACCAAACGTTATTCCACCAAGCTCCACAACGCCGGCACAAGCGCCGGCTCCCAGCCTGGCAGCGAAGTATGGGCTTGAAGCGCTTTATACGTTTTTCCTTCGTAGGATACGAGGTCATTGACCTTATACGCTACGAACGGTGCCCACGGCTGTACCGTCGATGCCGTATCTGTCGTAACCGTGACCGGGTTGCTTGCGGCCGAAACATTCCCGGCGGCATCCTTCGCTTTAACCGTGAAGGTGTAGGCCGTTTCGGGGGTCAGTCCGCTCACCGTGGCTGTTGTTCCTGCAACCGATGCGGCTAAGGCAGAGCCGTTATACACATCGTACCCGGTAACGCCGATATTGTCCGTAGAGGCATTCCATGACAGGGTTACGCTCGTCGAGGTTTTGCTGGTCGAAGTCAGCCCGGTGGGTGCGGTCGGCGGCTGCGTATCCGGGTCGGAAGACGTAGACGTCGTCACCGTGACCGGGCTGCTCGCGGCCGATACGTTGCCTGCTGCATCTTTCGCTTTGACTGTGAACGTGTAGGCCGTTCCGGCCGCCAATCCGCTCACTGTAGCCGCTGTTCCTGTCACGGATACGGCCAAGGTGGAGCCGTTATACACATCGTAGCCCGTCACGCCTACGTTGTCCGTGGAGGCGTTCCATGACAGGGTTACGCTCGATTGCGTTTTGCCCGTCGAAATCAGGCCGGTCGGCGCAGTCGGCGGCTGCGTATCTTGCGCCGGAGGACTGCCTACGCCTACAGCGCCATAGGCGGCTTTCACGGAATTGACCTGGGTGGAATTCGCCCCGAACAGGTCGGTAGCCGCTTGAATCGCCGCAGCGCGAATGGCCGCAAAATTGGAGGTTGGCGTCAGATATAATGTAAGCGTTTTATACATAATTTTTGCCGCGTCGCTGCGACCGATTCCCTTGACCGTCACCCCGTAATGCGTGCCGCCTTCCGCCAGCAAATAAAACGCTTTGTTGTTAATGCCGCTGTTAATATGCACACCTCCGTTATCGTCAGAGCCCCGGTACAGCTTGCTGTAATGGTCCGGCTGATTGTACAGCTCCGGATTTTCCATCGACCGCAAAGCGTCGCCCGGCCTGTTCGGCGTGTAGATGTCGTCGCCGATCAGCCAGTTTTTCCCTTGAATCGAATTGCCGAAAATATCCGACATCGACTCGTTGAGCGCGCCGGATTCGCCTTGGTAAATCAATCCGGCGGAATGCTCGGTCACGCCATGCGTCAATTCGTGGCCGATGACGTCCAGGTCCCCGGAGAAGGTGCGGAACAAGTTGCCGTCTCCATCCCCGTAGGCGATCTGCACGCCGTTCCAGAACGCGTTGTTATAGTTCCGGCCGTAATGAACGCTGGACTTGATCGCGAGCCCGTTGCCATCCAGACTATCCCGGCCAAAGTTATTTTTGTAATAATCGTAGACGACTTCGGCGTAAGCATGCGCGTCAACCGCTGCCGGATCGGTCCATACGTTGTCCGAATCCGTCAACAGCGTGCCCGGAAGCGACTGGCTATAGTTTGCAGAGTACGTATAAATGCCTTTTCCGCGCGTATTGTCCTGAAGCACGTACTGCGACCCGCTTGCCGTAGTCGTAAAAGTCTTCGTATCGCCAAGCACTCCCACGCCCGTACCGGTAGCATGATCGAGCATGCTGTACTTGTTGACGATAGTTCCGTTGTCCGCGTTAATGAAGTAACGCACGCGCTCTGGGGAAGGCTCCAGCACGTTGACTTCGGTAATGTAAACGAGCAGGTTTTGCCCGTTGGACGGGTAAATATTCAGCTCCGCCGTTTGCTCCCTCTGCTGGCTGCCCAGCTTGCCGATCCGCTTCTCGGTGTCTTGATTGGCGATCGCAATCGCCTTCTCCGCGCTAATTTGGGGCGTCAGAGGGACCAAGGATTGCTGTCCCGAATCGGGGACGGTGCTTCCGATATACGAGGTGACATTGCCCTGCTTGTCAAAATGCAGCGTTTGATCCGCGCCGAATACGGGAATTCCCTGGATATACTGCTTCAGCCGGACGTGTCGCGTTCCGGTCTCGGCATCGGTCACCTGCTGCGTAATCCGGATGCTTTGCTTCGTATCCCCGGCCAGTCCGAGAGTGCCTTTCTTCGATTCCAAATATCCCCAGACCTTGTCTTCGTTCGACAGGCCTTGAGGGGCAATCCACGTTTCCCCGATAAATTGCGGTGCGGCCGTTTGTACAAGCCCGCCTTCGGAACCGTTCGGCGCGTTCGAAGCCGCACCTGCCGGCAAGGCAGCCGTCGTCATCATGGCCCCCAGGGCAATGACGGTAAACACTTTTTTCATAACGAAACTCATCTCCCATCGTTCGATTTTACTTCCAGCCTGCATCGGTCAATCTATAAGTACTCATCCCTCCTTACATGGTTTTATGGCAGACAAAAGCTTCTATGCAAGTACAACAAGATGTCCGCACCGGAAAACAACAAAAAAGGATAGCTGTTCACCATAGCGAAAACGGGCTCACCCCTGGGTGTCTGCACGCGTTAGCCTATTTTGAAACCGCTTTCCTTTTTTTTTAGAATACTGTAATCTTTCATTGGTGTCAATTAGCCTTTGGTCAATTTTTTATAAAGTTAAGTCTGTCGCAGAGGTCTCCATGGCAGCCTGCAGACCTCTGCAGCACTCTACAAAACCGTTCTATCCATCCGCCTACGTCTTTTGAATCTGATTCGCCCGTTCGTACAGCACCCTGCGCAGCAACTTGCCCGATCCGGTCTTGGGCAGCTCGTTCAAAAACTCGACTTTGCGCGGATATTTGTATACGGCCATATGCTCTTTGGCCCACTCGACAATGTCCTGCTCCGTCACTTTCCCGACCGCTTCGTCCTTGAGCACGACATACGCTTTCACTTCCTCGCCCCGGTAATCGTGGGCTACGCCAACGACGCACACTTCTTTAATCGCGGTATGCTTGTGCATGATGCTCTCCACCTCGTTAGGGAAGACGGAGAAGCCCGACGATTTGATCAATTCTTTTTTCCGGCCGGAAATATAGACGTAGCCGTCCTCGTCCACGTGTCCTAAATCCCCGCTTAAAAACCATCCGTCGACAAACGCGTCAGCCGTAGCCTGCGGGTTTTTCCAGTAGCCCTTCATGACCATCGGTCCTTTGAAAGTCAGCTCTCCCTGCTGTCCGGGCGGAACCTCCACGGTCGGATCGTCTATGGCAACGACGCGAACGTCCGCATCCATCAGCGGAATGCCGGCTGAGCCAATCCTCGCGTTTTCCATAAAGTTCATCGTAATCTGGGCCGTTGTCTCGCTCAGTCCATAGCCTTCCAGCAGCCGGGTACGGGTAACTTCGTAGAAGCGCTCAAAGATCGGCCTAGGTACCGGAGCGCCCCCCGACAGGCAGCCCGACAGGGAAGACAGATCGTAATTCGCCGCATTCGGGTGGTTTATGACCGCGATATTCATCGTAGCCGTGCTTACCCAATGCTGGATTTTCAGTTTGTGAATCGCTTCCAAAACGACGTCCGGCACAAAGCGGTGGAACAGCATCATCGCTCCCCCATTGCAGAGCGGCGACCCCATGCAGTTGATCAGGCCGATAACATGAAACAAAGGCATCGCCGCCAGATGGCGGTCGCGCGGCTTCGTTCGCACCCCGTCCCTGAACGAGAACGCGTTAGCCACAATATTGCGGTGCGTGAGCTCCGCGCCTTTGGGCATGCCGGTCGTTCCGGAAGTATATTGCAGCACGGCGGTATCGTCCAAGCACGCATTGGCCGGAGGAATCGGATCGTCGAAATGGATCAACTCCAGAATACGCTCCTCTCCCGGAAGCCTGCTTATCGTTCTCTCCACAGGACCGAACGACATCGGAAACTCCGGATGATCCGGGGCAAAATCCGTCAGCGCCGTCGAGATGATCCGCAGCCCGGGAAACTCCGGTAAAATCGGACACAAATGCTCCAGTAAACTTTCCTGAATGAAAATGGCCTTAGGCTCGGCGTCTCCCAGCAAATGGCTCAGCTCTGCCCGCTTGAACATCGGATTCATGGGCACCGCTATCGCCCCCAGACGCTGGACGGCCAGAAACGCCATGATAAACTGCGGGCTATTCTCCATATAGAGGGCGACGGTGTCGCCCTTGCCCACGCCTCTTGCATGCAGCTGGGCGGCGAGCTGCATGTACATCTCCGCCAGCTCGCCGTACGTGATCGTCTTGCCATAGAAGTAAACCGCCGTATCGTCGGGATTTGTTCGCGCATGTTCCTCCACATAGTTTTCCAGGACCTTGTCTTCAAAGATGAAATGCCGTGGAACATCTTTGGGCCACACCTTGTACCATGCTTTTTCCATGCTTACCCCTCCATATCGTTATTCGGTCTTCGCAAGCCTGCCTTCCTCGTAAGCAACGCATGCGCCTTCATAGATGGCTCGCTTGGCATCCAGCTCTCCCGGGAATCGGGCCCCGCCGATCTTCACGACAGGAATGCCCGCCCGCTGCACGAGCTGGCAATCCCACGCTTCGGATAACTGTCCGGCGGCAAGAATGACGGTGTCGGCGGGAATTTTTTTCGTTTCCGGTCCGCGCTCCGTCTGCAGCTGTATGACAACTCCGTCTTCGTCAATCCGCTCGTAGCTTAAGTCGGTCACAAATTGAACCTTCTTTTGCCGCAGATGCGAGAGAAGCGCCCAACGGGTCGTTTTGCCAAGCGTTTCGCCGGGCTTGCCTTTCCTGCGAAGCAGATAAATCTCACGCTCCGCCTGCTCGGATAAGTAATGCGCCAGATCGCAGCCGATCCCTCCTGCTCCGATGATCACGACCCGCTTTCCAACCTCCGCCTCTCCCCGGAGCACTTGCTGATACGTCCATACGTGAGGAAGCGAAGTTCCCGGCAGCTCCGGGATTCGCGGCTTGATGCCGCTGGCCAGCACGACCAGATCCGGAGCAAGAGCGACGATCTCCTCCGGCGTCGGACTATGGTTTAAGCGGATATCTACGCCTAAGCGGTGTAACTCGTGCTGATAATAGCGCAGCGTTTCGGCAAACTCCTGCTTTCCGGGAATCCGCTTCGCCAGATTCAACTGCCCGCCCAACCGGTCATCCTTTTCGTATAGCACGACGCGCTCGCCAATCTCCGCCAATGCCCGCGCCGCCTCCATCCCGGCGGCTCCTCCACCGATGACCGCGATGTGGCGGGGACGGTGCACCCTGAAAGGCTTCCACTTCGATTCCCGGCCCGCCCTCGGATTGACCAGACATGAGGCAGGCCGTCCTTCGAACACTTGATCGAGACATGCCTGATTGCAAGCAATACAGGTGTTGATCCGGTCGAATTGCCCGTCGCGGGCTTTGCGCAGCAGATCGGGGTCCGCCAGGAACGGGCGCGCCATCGAGACCAGATCACACGCTCCGCGCTGCAGCAGCTCGTCAGCCAGCCGGGGGTCGTTAATCCGGTTGCTGCCGATCACCGGAACGTTCACCGCCCGTTTGATCATTTCCGCAATGTGAATATATCCGGCCCGGGGAACCATCATGGAGATGGTCGGCACCTGGGATTCGTGCCAGCCGATTCCTACGTTAATCGCATCCACTCCTGCGTCTGCCACCATGCCGGCGAATTGCAGCGTTTCTTCCTCCGTCGTGCTGTCCGGGACCAGATCGGCGCCAGATAGCCGGAAAATGACCGGATAGCCGGGTCCAACCGCTTCGCGGACCGCTTGAACGATGCGCAGCGCAAATTTTGTCCGATGCTCGAACGAACCGCCCCATGCATCGGTGCGTTTATTGGTCGCCGGGGATAGGAATTGATTGATCAGATACCCTTCCGACCCCATAATTTCGACGGCATCGAACCCGAGGTCCGCCGCCTTCTTCGCGCTGACCGCAAAGCGGGCAATAAGCTCCTCAATTTCCTCTGAGGTAAGCTCTCTGGGCGTGTGACGATGGATCGGCGAACGGAGGGCGGAAGGCGCTACGGCGAGGATGCCCGTCAAATCCGAGTAAGCGTACCGCCCCGCGTGAAACAATTGAGCCGCGATCCGCCCTCCGGCCGCATGCACTTGAGCCGTCAGGCTTTCCATATGCTTGCCATGCTCATCGCTGTAAAATCCCAGGAAGTTATGGCCACCGTCCCCTTCGGGCGAGACGGAAATGCCGCCCGTCACGATCAGGCCCGGCCCGTCCTGACCGGCTCTTTCCTTATAGAAATCAATCAAGGCTTGACTGCCCGCTTCTTCCCCCTCCAACCCGGTATGCATCGAGCCCATAAGGACACGGTTGGGAAGCTCCAAGCGGCCCAAGCGTATCGGTTGAAACAAATGATCCAGCTTCATTGTCTCTCTCCCTTTCGTTTCACAGGACCTGCTATATTCATCATTTATATGCAGGACTTGCCATTTATAACATCCGCTTCGCAGGTTAGGTTTACATCCCGGATTCAACCTGCGTATAATTATATTTATTTATGTCTATTTATAACTAAACAGCATCAAAACATACGATTATGTTGAAGTTGAGGGTGTCCGATGCGTGAGCTTTCCTTAGAACTTTTGCCGAATCAAGCGCCTTTGTTTTTTCAAATTTACGGCTATTTCAAAGATGGAATCCGACAGGGGCAGTTACCGTACGGCTCGTTTCTCCCCTCCATTCGAAGCTGCGCCCGTACGCTGAAAGTCAGCAAAAATACGGTTGAAACCGCGTATCAGCTTCTCGTCTCGGAAGGCTACCTCCGCACCATTCCCAAAAAAGGCTATCAGGTTGTTTATCAAGCCAAAACGCCCGTTCATGATCCGGGATCGGCTTCAAGCGACGCCTTGAACAAAGATATCCAAATCGATTTCCGGTACGGAAATATCGAGCTGTCCGCTTTTCCGTTCCATCCGTGGAACAAAGCGCGCAACACGCTGATCGCTCATTATCAAAGCAAGTATGAAGTGGAAGGACATTCCCAGGGCGAGTACCTGTTAAGGAATGAGCTGTCCCGGCTGCTGTATGAATCCAGAGGCGTGGTGTCCGGGCCCGGGCAGATGATTATCGGCTCTACGCCTCAGCAGCTCTTATCCCTGTTAAGTCAGCTTCTGGACAAGAACCGGAATGTCATCGGCGTCGAAAACCCCGGCTACGACGGGGCAAGAAATACGTTGATCAACCATGGCTTTCAAGTCCGTGCGATTCCGCTAGCCGAAGACGGTATTTCGATCGAACAGCTTGAGAAGAGCAGGGCGAATGTGGTGTATGTGAGTCCTTCCCAGCAATTCCGAAACAAGCTGGCGATGTCTCAAGACAAACGGCAGCAATTGATTCGTTGGGTCCGTTCACGCGCAGGTGCGGATTCGGTTAAATACATCATCGAAGATGACTACGAATGGGAGTTCAGGTATGACGATCGTTATTTGCCGTCCATTCAAAGTCTGGCCCCCGAGAAGGTCATGTACATCGGAAGCATTTCCAAAACTTTGCTGCCGGTCGCCAATCTAAGCTATCTGGTGCTTCCCAAGGCTGTGCTGCCTTTATTTCGCTTGAAAGTAAGGGAATACGACCAGCCTGTTTCGCGGCTCGATCAGCTGACCTTGGCCCACTATATAGCCGACGGTTATTGGCATAAGCATTTGCTCAAGATGCGGAAGCACTATGAAGAGAAACGGGAAGCTCTATTCGAAGCCATATCCCGGTACGAGTCGTACTTTGTGGAGGTCGAGGGAAAAGATACCGGGCTGCATGCTATCCTAACCGTGAAAACAACGAAATCCGAATCGGAGCTCATTGCATCAGCGTTGGAAAAAGGCGTCAAGGTTTACGGGACATCCAGGTACTGGCTTCGTCCTGCAAGCGAGTATCCTACCCTGCTGCTTGGTTATGGAGCCTTGAGCTGCGATGAGATTCGTATGGGCATCCGGCGATTGACCGAAGCTTGGTTCGGCCCCGCTTGAAATTGGCTTGTCCCACCGATTTTCGTGATTCTGTCCCTTTCCCCGTCATCCGAATGGATTATTATTGGTAGTATTACTGCTAGCGAGGTGAATGACAGATGAACTTTATTTTCGACATGGATGGGACGATTTGCTTTAAAGGGCGGCCCATTTCCAAGAACATTCTGGATTGTTTGCTGGAATTGCAGGAAGCCGGCCATTTTATCGGCTTCGCTTCCGCGCGGCCTTACCGCGATATGCTGCCCGTTCTGGACGAGCGGTTTCACGACCACCTTCTCATCGGAGCGAACGGGGCGATGGCTCATTACCAGGGAAAGCCACTCTACTTGAATGCCATTCCTGCCGAACTGGCCCGCGAAATCGTAGCCATCCTGGATGAATTCCAGGCCGAATATTTGATTGACGACAAGCTGAACTATGCTTTAAAGTCGCATCGGCCTCATCCTCTGCTCATGAGCTTGGACCAAAACAAGCTTGCGGAACGCGTAGACGTGAGCCGGATCGAAGCTTTCGTTAAAATTGTCGTGTTGGCGTGCGACAGGTTTAAAGAGTTGGCGGACATCATTTCCCGGCTGGATGTGACGATTCATTATCATTCAGCGGAAGGCATTTTAGATATTACTTCGAACAACGTCAACAAAATGAGGGGTCTGGAACAAACCGCTCTTGGGCTGGAGCCGTTTATTTGCCTGGGCAATGATATGAACGATCTCCCGCTGTTCGAAAAAGCCCTCCATTCCGTCGTCATCGGGGAATTCGCGCCTCTGCTGCATATCGCCAAAGAGCAAATTCCAGTGGATGACCGGGTGGAACAAACTATTATATCCAAGCTGAAGGAGCTTAGCGCATGAATTCTTATATGACCCAACGACACTTATCGCTGCGGGAGGCCGAGACGAAAGCGTCCGAGCTGTTCAGAGCGATCGAAGAAAAAGGCCTGCTGCGCAGTGGCGTGACAGAAAAGCAAATCAATCGTGAAATTTACGAGCTGGCGTTTCAAATGTTCGGCATCAAAAAATATTGGCACAAGCGCATCGTACGGGCCGGCAGAAATACGCTGTACCCTTACCGGGAAAATCCCCCGGACTTGACCGTTTCCGAGGAAGATATTGTGTTTCTCGACTTTGGGCCGATCTTCGAAGACTGGGAAGCCGATTTCGGCCGCACCTACGTGCTTGGCGACGACCCGATCAAATTAAAGCTGCAGAGCGACCTCGCTCTGGCATGGGCGGAAGGGAAAGCCTTCTTCCAGTCCCAGCCCCAGATTACCGGCAGCGAGCTGTTTGCTTTTGTAAGCGGGCTTGCTACAAAATACGGCTGGGAATTCGGAGGCCCGCACGCGGGGCATCTCATCGGCGAATTCCCTCACGAGCAGATCCAGGGCGAAGAAGTCGAGAACTACATTCATCCCGACAATCGCGTTCCCATGAGGGCCCCGGATCAGAATGGCCATCCCCGGGACTGGATCTTGGAAATTCATTTTATCGACCGGGAGCTTGAAATCGGTGGTTTTATGGAACAACTGTTGACCGTTGAATAGAATGTAAGACTCGATCCCCCCTGCCAACGGGGGGGGGATTCCCCTACCCGAGCGGCGCTGTCGTTCGAAGGAACTCCTCCTTTCTATCGGTACGCTTCTTTACGCTTCTTTAACATGCTTCGACACACTTCCTGTAAATTCCTTCTATGGAATATAATGATGTTCACTTGGAATCTGCATATTGGAAGGTCAGCTCCTGGAGCTTGCTTGCATTTGCTCGCGCACCGCTAGGGGACGCTTCACGTTTGCCTCCGTGCCGAAGCAATCCACGAATAATCGAGAATCATTGGGGTACGATATATCAGGACATATGTAACACAATCAAGGAGGTAAAAATTAGATGGCTAAAGGTTATTCGCTTCACATAGGCTTGAACTCTGTTGATCCTCAACATTACTCAGGTTGGGACGGCAAATTAAAAGCCTGTGAAGCAGATGCTTTGGATATGGAGAAGATTTCACAGGCTCTTAATTATAGCAACATATCAACTTTGTTAACTGCAAATGCCACTTTAAAAAACGTGACCGCTGAGATAAAAAAAGCAGCCGAAGCTTTAGAAAGTGGGGATATATTTTTCCTTTCTTATTCTGGACATGGCGGATAGGTTCCTGATTTAAACAATGATGAATCTGATGGTACTGATGAAACATGGTGTCTGTATGATGGGCAATTATTAGATGATGAATTGAGTGAATTATGGTATGTGTTTAAAAAAGATGTCCGGGTTATTGTTTTATCAGACTCCTGCCATAGCGGAACAGTAACCAGAGCTCTTGCATACGGTTTATCTTTAGATACAAATTTTGACGTGCAAAAAGAAATTAGATACCGTTACTTACCACTGGATATTGCTACGGAAACATTTAACCAGAACAAAGCGTACTATACAACGAAACAACAAAAAACAACATCTAATAATACAAATATACAGTGTACTGTAAAACTGATTTCAGGATGCCAGGATAATCAAACATCGGCAGATGGAGATATCAATGGCTTGTTCACGGAGAAATTATTGACGGTTTGGGATAATGGTAATTTTCGGGGCAGCTATCTAGATTTCTATAATAAAATTAAAAGTTTAATGCCGCCAATCCAAGCTCCAAATTTATATAACATAGGAGCATCCAACCCAGACTTTGATAATCAATCGCCATTTTCGATACAAAGCAACACACTGCCTGTGGATAGAAATGCTAAAGAAAATGTTATCTTATCCAAAGGATGAACAGTTCTCTTGTGTGCCTCGAAATGAACCCCCGGGAGAAAGGGCGAGTTCCGTCAAAGCCTAAAGGCATAAACTCAACGAGTTTATGCCTTTCCTGCCTACAGCTTCCTGCTGGCCTCTTTTTTAAACACGTCGATGGCATGACTGTCGAGTGAAAAGAATACATCGTCCTCATCTTCCTCATCGATTTCCACTTCAAGGTTGTCAACCTGGCCGGTGAGCCTGTCAATAAACTCACCGAGATTGGGGGCAAGCACATATTTATCGTCTTCATCGCGTCCGAAATTGATGATCTGTCCGGGCGTTCCGTCCGGGCCGGGGTTCATGTCGAAGCCGATGGCATTGCCCGCCCCGTCGTAAAATACGGGAATCCATCCGGTGTCCGCATAGACGGGTCGAATGACTCCGGCCGGATGCGATTGGCAGAACTCTCCAAGTTCCCGCAAGCCTTCGTCCCCTTCCGACTCGATAAGCTCCTTCCACTCGCTCCATCTGCGGAACATGTCCTCCACCGACAAAAAATCCAAGCCGTAAACGACGCCGTACCGGTGAGTCTGCCCATTATTCAGCATGTACAGCTCTTTCAGCTCCGAAGGGAGCTCCATCCCCATTTGACGTTCGATGTCAGCGATTTCTTCGGGCAAGGCCGGACCGTTTAAATAACAGTTGAAACGACCGGCTTTTTGATTCATGGCACTTACGAATGAAGTCCATGCGACAGCTATAGTAGCGTTGTTGTTCAAAGGAATTCCTCTTCTCTATATGATATGTGTGTTTAGTTGCGTTTTGTTGTAATTTGTTTGACTTTTTCCCCTAACGAGGATTATGATAAACGTAACGAAAGGGGAGAGCTCATCCATGAAACCAATCGCTCGTGTCATTATTATCGGCTGGGACGGAGCAGGCAATTTCGTAACGTCCGCGAATACGCCGAATTTGGACCGGCTCGTCCGGATGGGAACGTTCGACTTCCAGGCCCAGACGGCGTCGCCGACGATCAGCGCGCAATGCTGGGGATCGCTTCTGCATGGGGTCGCGCCGGACAAGCACGGGTTGACCAACGAAGCCGCAAGCAGCCATACGTACCCGGACGACTCGCCGTATCCGTCGATCTTTCGGGTTGTGCGCGAAGCGTATCCCGACGCCGTATTGGCCGCATTCAGCGCGTGGTCCCCGATCAACGACGGCATTATCGAACCATCCGTCGGCGTCCATAAAGTATCGATGAAGGACCGCGAGCTGTCGCTGGTCGCAGCCGCTTATCTCCGGGAGCACCCTGAACTGAAGCTGATGTACGTCCAGCTGGATTTGCCGGACTCGGCCGGTCACCGGCACGGGTACAATACGCCCGGACAGCTGCGGGCGATCGAAGAAGCGGATGAGCATACGGGATTTATCCTCGATGCGCTCGAACAAACGGGACTTCTGGACGATAGCCTGCTGATCCTCGTATCCGACCATGGCGGCGGCGGAGCAGACCCGCGGGATCACGGCAGCGATCACCCGCTGGACAAGACGATCTTTTGGGGTTGCGTCGGTCCGGGCATCGGGCGCGGCGCTTCGTTTCCCGGCACGATGACGATTACCGATACGGCGGCCGTCGTCGTCCGGGCGCTCGGCATCGAAGCTCCCGCCTCGTGGGAAGCGAGGCTTCCGGAAGGACTTTTCGCGGAATAATCCGCCCCCGGTTAGTTCCATGCAAAATAAATGACCGGGGTCACCGCCGGTGCGGCAAAGGCGTAAGCACTTTCGATTTCCTTCCTGTGCAGTGCATAATCGTTCAATATCGCTGAAATATAAACGTGCAATTTCGTTTCCCGGATTACCGAATCCAGGCTTGCCGTTTTGAAAGGCCCCTAGGCTTGATCACCTTCTGCCTCGGGGCCTGTAATCACAAGGAAATCCACATTAGTTCCATGGAAAAGCGCCCCTCCTATCCCCCTCCTCCTCAATATCCGCAAGTGAAGCCACGTTCTCTCTATAAATTCTAGCATACATGGATTTCCAACAATAGCGACGCAGCAAGACTCGATGTGCAAAATATAAGGAATGACCGGAGGATTCAATCGATCGATGCTCTAGCATGTCGTTTTAAAGCTATAACCTATTTGTCCGGTACAGTCGAAATATATTTTATAATGATATAATGGATAAAAAAGGAAATCGTTGTTGCAGCAGAGCATCCGAACAGCAAATCAAGCGCGATATTGGAGGAGGCAACTAATATGAATTACAGAAAGGCACTGAAGGCTTTTGCTGTCTCGGCTTTATTGGCATCCGCGCTCTCCGTCAGCGTGACAACATCTTACGCGGCGGCCCCAACGGTTCTCGGTTATTATACGGAGGATTCGACCGAAGCATTTCCCAAGTTTCACAGCTACATGAATCAAATCTCTACAGATACGTTCAATACCGATATCAACGGAAATATCGTCGGAAAGGTGCCGACGCAAGCCGTGAATTACGCCAATTCGGTGAAGGTGCTGCCCTACGCCTTGGTATCCAATTACCGCGACCACGATTGGGACAGCCATATCGCGCACAATGTCCTGACGAAGCCGACGGCCAAAAACAACCTGATCAAAAATATGCTCAATCTGGTGAAAAAAAATAAATACAAAGGGATTAACATCGACTTTGAAGCGGTTTTGCCGGAGGATCGCGCGGGATGACGAAATTCGTTCAAGAGGTTGCCGGCAAAATGAAGGCGAACGGGTTCCTGACCATGGTCTCGGTTCCCGCCAAAGTCGGAGGACGATCCGTCGGATTCGTGGACGGGCGCTTTTGATTACGAGGAGCTGGGCAAAGCGGCCGACGTCATCCAGGTGATGACCTACGACGAGCATGGCGTATGGAGCGATCCCGGGCCGGTCGCGAGTAATCCGTGGATTGAAGCCTCTCTCCACTTCGCGATCACGTATGTTCCTTCGGAGAAGGTGCTTATGGGGCTTCCGGCGTACGGCAACGACTGGAACTTGTCCGATCCGGCGAACAAAAGCAATCGATTCATCGAATGGAAGGATATGCCCAAGCTGATCGCTTCTACCCAAGCAACCCCGATGCGGGATGCCGTTACGGGTTCGATGTATTTCAATTACACGGATACGGACGGAGCGAAGCATGTCGTTTGGTATGAAGACGAGGCATCGATCAAGCAAAAGACGCAATATACCAAAACCTACTGGCTTGCCGGCGTATCAGTATACGCTATGGGAATGGAAGATCAACGATTCTGGGAAGCCGTGTCGGCAGGGTTGAAATAGAGAGAGTTCAAAAAAGTAAAATATCTTAAAACAAGAAACATTTTACATTAAATGAACGTTATAAATATAGGTTCCCTCGCTCTCCATCCCCTACATGAGTTTGGAGGAGAAAGGATAATGAAAGCTTATAATAAAAAAAGAACGAAATTAATATGGGTATTTGCAGCAATAACAGCGTTAATATGTTGTGCTCTATTGTACTTTTTGTATCCAAGTTCAATTCACAATCGAGATGCAGCGAGGGCTTTGGACCAATTTTATCAAGCATTTATAAAAAGGGATTACGCTACAATTAGCAAAATGATGGAAGATGGAAATCCCCAGTTCGTAATAAATGAAAGACATTGGTATGGCGAGGTTAAACGATATCAAATCTTATATTTGTTAAGTATGGGGACAAGCCGTAAAAAGGCATTGGTTAGAGTCACAACAATAAGAAATGAAAAGGAAGAGACTTACTATGATACCCTCAAGCTAAAAAAACGCGATCAGTGGCTTATGGAATCTTATAGTACCAATTTGAAGTACAATATGCCTTAATCAAATGCAGCAATGTTCCCGTCCATCCCATCCAGTAACAACAAACGGCCGCTTCTCTCAACGAGAGACGGCCGCTTGTTATTTCCCCTTTTATCCCAGCAATCCCAACTGCTTGCCCGCGCGCTCCAGCGCGTTCAACGCAAAATCGAGAGCCTCCTGCGTATGCCCCGCGGTCACGATAAACCGCACCCGGCCTTTGTCCATGGCGACCGTCGGGTAGACAATACCTTGCGCGAAGATGCCTTCCTCCAGCAGCAGGTCGGAGAAGCGCATCGTCTTCGCCGGGTCCCCCACAATGACCGGGACGATCGGCGTCTCGCTTCCGCCCGTATCGAATCCGAGCGCCTGTACCTTCGAGCGGAAATAGGAGGCGTTCGCCCACAATTTCTTGATCAGCTCGTCGCTTTGCTTGAGCACTTGAATCGCCGCGAGGCAAGTAGCCGCGACCGCAGGCGTCTGCGACGTGCTGAACAGAAATGGACGCGCTTTATGAATCAGATAGTCCTTCAATACTTGGTCGCACGCGACGTAGCCTCCGACCGCGCCGACGGCTTTGGACAGCGTGCCCACTTGGATGTGTACCCGCCCGTGCAGCCCGAAATGGTCGGTCGAGCCTTTGCCGTTCTTGCCGAGCACGCCGCTCGCATGGGCGTCGTCGACGTAAACGAAGGCGTCGTATTTCTCCGCCAGCTCCACAATGTTCGGCAGCGGGGCTATGTCGCCGTCCATGCTGAATACTCCGTCCGTCACGACGACGCGCTTCTTAAACCCTGTGCTTTCCTTGAGCACGGCTTCCAGTTGGTCCATATCTTTGTGCGCAAATATTTTCCGGTGCGCCTTCGTCAGCCGGATACCATCGATGATGCTGGCATGGTTCAACTCGTCGCTGATGACGACGTCATCGGGACCGAGGATGGACGAGAGCACGCCTTGATTCGTCGTAAATCCGGACTGGAACACGAGCGCCGCTTCCGTTCCCTTAAACCGGGCCAGCTCCTGCTCCAGCCGGTCGTGAATGTCGAGCGTGCCCGTAATGGTGCGCACCGAGCCGCTGCCAACGCCGTACTGCTCGATGGCCCGAATAGCCGCTTCCTTCAAGTCCGGGTGATCGGTCAGCCCCAGATAGTTGTTCGAAGACATCTGCAGCAGCCGACGGCCGTTCAGCGTCATCCAAGTGCCCGAGCGGCTCTCCCAGACCGTAATCGGACGATACCGTCCTTCCTGCTTCGCTTGCTCCAACTCATCCCGCAGTGAGTTCCAATTGGCCATGAACGAGCTCCCCCTTATTGGTTGATTGTGTATCCGTGTCGTGATGAAATACGATTTTGCCGCATTGACCGGAAGCTGCAAGTGCGAAAGCTTCCTCGTATTGATCCAATGTAAAAGTGTGCGAAATGAGCGGCTTCAGATCGATCCGCGCCCGGTCGAGCAAACCCTTAAGCTGGTACCAGGTCTGATACATGCGCCGTCCGGTGATGCCTTCCACGCGAATACCCTTAAAAATAATATGCCGCGACAGGTCGAGCGAAACCTCCCGGGTCGGGATACCCAGCAGCGAAACGCGGGCTGCCGGAGCCGCCGCTTCGAATCCGCCGCGGATAGCGTCCGGGTGGCCGGACATTTCCAGCACCACTTCCGCCCCTTCCCCGCCGGTATGCTCCATGATCGCCTGCACCATGGACGTCTCCTTGCTGTTGATTGTCACGTCCGCTCCCATTGTACGGGCCAGTCCCAAACGGTAAGCGTTTACGTCCACCGCTATCACTGTACCCGCTCCGCACGCTTTGGCCACCGCTACCGCCATCAAGCCGATCGGCCCGGTGCCGATGACAGCCACCGACTTGCCGACGATGTCGCCGGAAAGCACCGTCTGTACGGCGTTGCCCAGCGGGTCCTGCAAGCAGGCGAGCTCGAAGGGCAGCTGCGGATCGTTGTGAATCACGTTGGTCGCTTTGACGACGGCGTAGTCCGCGAAGCAGCCCGGCGCCGTAATGCCGAAGCTTCTCGTATTCGGGCAGACGTGCGCGTTGCCGGTCCGGCAGGACTTGCAGACGCCGCAGACGATATGCCCTTCCGCCGAGATGCGGTCCCCGAGCTTCACGTTCGTGACCCGGCTGCCTACGGCTTCTACGACGCCGGCGAATTCATGGCCGAATACGTTAGGCGTGACCACCGTTTGCTCCGCCCAGGCGTCCCATTGGTAAATATGTAAATCCGTACCGCAGATTGAAGTCGTTTTCACCCGGACCAGCACTTCATCGGGACCGCACACCGGAACGGGAACCTCCTTCAATACCGCGCCGAACGCCCGCTTTTCCTTCACAAGCCCTATCATCGTTGTTCCCATCGTGCATCCCTCCGCCGGATGTTGTATAATATAATAAACCATTGTGCGCTATGGTGTACTTACACTATATTATACATATGTACGTGATATTGTACATAGGTTAAAGCGGCACCTTGTAAAAAATTTTTCTTCCCGCCGGCAAGTCCACACGGAACCGTTGTGCGCGACCGCCGTTCGTTTATAATGGAGAGAGTAAAGCAGCATGGGAGGATATCATGGAGCACGAACAAATTCATAAGAAAATCGGCAAAAGCCTTCAGGCCATCCGCAAAGCCCGCTCGCTCAGCCTCGATCAGGTAGCGGAGCTGACGGGGGTCAGCAAAGCGATGCTCGGACAAATCGAACGCGGCGATTCGAACCCGACGATCTCGATCCTGTGGAAAATCGTGAACGGGCTGCGTATCTCGTTTACGTCTCTTATCGAAGAAGAACCGGCCAAGGTCACGCATTTCCGCTTTGAGAATTTGGAGCCTTTTGTAGAGGAAGAGGGCCGGTACCGGGCGTTCCCGCTCGTTCCGTTCGACCAGCAGAAGCGCTTTGAAATTTATACGGTAGAAATGGAAGCGAATTGCACCCACATTTCGGAGCCGCATAACGAGGGGATCGAAGAGTACATTCTGATGATGCAGGGCGAGCTTGACATCACGATCCAGCAGAAGACATACACCCTGAAGGTGGGTGACGCGCTTCGGTTTACGGCGGACCAAAGCCATATCTATACGAATAAAACGGATCAGAAGACGATGTACCATAACATCATCCTTTACCCTTCTTAATCCTGCAGCACTAAAAAACGGCAGTCCGGGAAGCAGCGCCTCCTTCGGATTGCCGTTTTTACTGCGCTATAGCAGGGACTCCTGCTACTTAATGAAGTGTTTTCACTGCCTCAGTCGTAAAGGGGACCAATTCGGCTGTTCGGCCGTCGCGGATCTTGTTTGCCCAAAGAGGGTCCACCAATAATGCCCGACCTACGGCTACCAGATCAAATTCTTGACGTTCCAGCCTCTCGATTAACCCGTCGATCTTCGCATTATTGGCTCCTTTTCCTTCGGTAAAGAGGCTCATAAAATCGCCATCCAGACCTACCGATCCGACCGTAATCGTCGGTTTCCCTGTCAACTTTTTTGTCCATCCGGCAAGATTCAGATCAGAGCCTTCGAACTCCGGCTCCCAGAAACGGCGCGTTGAGCAGTGGAAAATATCGACGCCCGCGTCGACCAAGGGCGCCAGGAACTGTTTCAGCAGCTCCGGCGTTTCAGCCAATTTCGCTGTGTAGTCACTCGCCTTCCATTGCGAGAAACGAAACACGATTGGGAATTCCGGTCCGACGGCACGACGGCAAGCTTCGATAACCTCCACTGCAAATCGGGTGCGTGCAACCATGTCGCCACCATAGCTGTCGGTTCGCGTATTGGTTTTCTCCCAGAAGAATTGGTCGATTAAATATCCATGCGCACCGTGGAGCTCGATGCCGTCGAAGCCAAGCCGCTTGGCTTCGGATGCCGCCTGTGCGAAGCCTTGGACGATTGCGGCGATTTCCGATTCCGAATAATCGCCTACTTGGCCCCGCGCTCCCATATGCCAAATCTGCGGTATAATCCGTCCGCCCGCCTCGTGTACCTCAGTCACTACGTTTGCCCAACCGTTTAATGCGGCTTCGCCATAGAAATGCGGTACGTTGGCGGAATTGGACGCATCCGGATGGTTGATCACCGTACCTTCCGTCACGATAAGTCCAACGCCGTTTTCGGCCCTGCGGCGGTAATAAGCGGCCACATCCAAACCCGGCACGCCGTCCGGGGAAAACTGCCGGGTCATCGGTGCCATCACGATACGATTAGACAGAGTCATAGTTCCGTTTGTGAACGGTTGGAACAAGGCTTGAACAGATTGAGAATAACTCATAACGACCTCCAAATTTAATTAGATATGATTGAATTATGTAAATAACCCCACATGTTGTCATCAGCGTTTAAAGAGTTACAGTCAGCAGCTTGAATTCGGATGTTCACTCATGTACTTGGATATCCCGGAGAACCACCTCCTTTAATCTCCCCTAATATTTCTTATAACATCCATTATTTAACAACAAAATCCTTTATTGACTACGCAGTCAAAAACTTCGCAAAAAAAAGATCAAGGTTCGAGCATCGCAAAAGACGTACGCAAGACCGCATCGATCCGCTCTCGGGAAGCGCCTGATCTCTCCATGATTTTCGCGCCGAGAAGCGCATTGTTCAGATAAGCAGCAAGCTCTTGGCTGGTATGGCGGGTCGTAATGAGCTGCTGTTCCTGACCGCTGCGGATGATCTTCCCAAGTATTTGTTCGACCTTGGCGAACATCATCTCTACTTCGCGGGTTACCTCCTCGTCATCGGTTCCAAATTCCAGCGCGGAATTAACCACGAGACATCCTCTACGAATGGTTTCGTTGCCTTGACATAGCTTAGCATCCCGTATGGCCTCCAGCTTTTTCAAGGGGGACATTTCCCGGGAGGCCAGCTCTTCCAGCATCGATATACTCTGTTCGCGATACAGCGCCAGCGCCTTTAAAAACAAGGCCCGTTTATCTTCAAAAACGCAATACAAACTTTGCTTCTTAACCTGTGTCGTACGGGTCAAATCCTCAAAGGAAGTCGACTTAAAGCCTTTCGTCCAGAATACTTCCATGGACTGGTGCAGCGCACGATCGACATCAAATTCTCTTGGTCTGCTCATAGAAGCCATGATATCAATTCTTGACCGTGAAGTCAACAATCGGCCACTTTGCTGAATTAGACATTCCTTTGGATTTCTCGGAATTGGATTATTCCTCCAATCATACGGAGAAACAACGTTATATTGCCTGCGCGATATTCCTGCCGAATCCCAATCCAATGCAAACGATAAAGGAAGGAATCACTCGCTGGTGCGGAAACGTTTTCGTTTCAAATTTATGACGAATATTTGATTCGATTGCTTGAAAATCGATGAAGGTCTAATGGTTTTAATGGGGCGTAGGCGGAGCGGTTGTCCTCTATAGCGGATGATGAAACAAGATGGTTAAGTTCTTTCCGATGTTCCCGGGCTCTTGGTCGTAGTTGTGGAAGATCAACTTGGCATTACTGATGGTAAGCGATTGGTCGGTATTCTGCTCTTTGGTATGCCTCTTTAGCTTAAAAAAGAAAGCACTGATCAAACTGCGCAGTGCTTTCTTGAATATTATTAATTTATAGACAGTGGCGAAGTTTAATAATTATATGAATATCTACCTCAAAATCGTATTTAGGCTTTAAACTCTCTATTAATTTTTCTGCGACCGTCAATGCATGAGTATATGCGTTCTCTAAATCGTCTTTTTGTAACTTAGAAGTTATTAAAGAGTAATCTTTATATCCTTCTGAAGTCAGATCATTCTCTAAATTTTTCGTGCTGTTTAGCCACCGTTCTACATTCTGTTCCTTAACTCTTAATAAATGCAAAATATACTTTTGCACATATGTCAGAACTTCTAAAGAACGTGCTAATTCTCCTCTTTTCAATACGTTTATTCCCATTAACCAAGCATTCACAAAATTATTAAAAGCAAAATTCACATTCTCATTTGTCATTCGCTCTGGGCCATCCCCACCTAAGTGATCCAGACATTGCTTCAACATTCCTGTAGTGTCGTAAATAAACATGGAATCTGTATCAGGAAAAACTCCAGTGGGCTTGAAAGTTTTTATTACTTCTATTTTGGATTCTGGCAAAAAATGAAATTCACCTCGAATCAAGTTAGAAAAAATAACAACTTCTGTTCCATACTCATTTTGAAACATCAAATCATAAGAAGCAATTTCGGCAATCCATTGTCTTGATTGAAAATTTTCAAATTTATCGTCCTTAATAAATATATAAAACTCAACATCAGAGTATTGATCCCCCTCACCTTTAGTGAAGGAACCATACATCATACATGAAGCTACATTGGAGTTTTGTTCACAATTTTCTTTAACTGATTGGATGATTCGTTTCTGTAAAAACATTTATAAAACCCCTTATCTAAAATTTATCACTTAGATTCAGGGCACTTATCAATTACTGGAAAACATGAGCAACTCATGATAATGCTCCTTTCCTTAACCTTTAGGCATGATAACAAAAATAACTTCAATTTACAACTATTTCAATTAACCTGCCCGTTCGCGCAATGATCAAGACCATTGTTTATGGTACGGTTCACTGTAATGCATCTGTTAAATAGAAGTGGGTTTTGTGGCTTGGTAATGATAAGATATTGGAAGAGTAGTTCTGTTTTCTACGATATAGCTATGCTGTTATCAGGCAAGTGGCTAATTTATATTTCGGGAGGGTGAATCGTTTGGCTGGATACATTAGCAGCATTAGAAAAAAAATCGGACATGAAAGATTAATCGTTATTGCGGCTGGTGTCTTTATATATAAAGATGGAAAAGTACTTTTGCAAAAGCGCAGGGACAATCATTGTTGGGCAATGCACGGTGGTGGTGTTGAAATAGGAGAAACTGTAGAAGAAGCCGCAAAACGAGAGTTATGGGAAGAAACAGGTTTAATAGCTAATAATCTTGAGCTTTTAGGTGTTTTTTCGGGAGAAGACAGGCTGTATACATATCCAAACGGAGATGAGGTTTATTCTATCGGCATCGTTTATGTATGCAGAGATTTTTCAGGAGATTTTTTATCACAAACCAATGAAACAACAGAATTGAAGTGGTTTACTATTGATGAACTGCCGGATGATATATTCCCGCCAAATAAAAAACCTTTGAAGGCTTTTGTTGATTACATTAATCAAACCAAATAAGCCACCAAAAAAAATGGAGTGGCTATATTTTCGTTAAAATGTTGAAGGACATAGTTCCTCCAAAGATTGTTGCAGTGTAAGCACTGTCTATCCAAGTTTTCTTTAAAGCTCCTAGGGGCCAAATGAAGCATGTTAGGATTTAACGATAGTGCAGTAAAACCCACATTATACAAAGAGGTCATTTTGATGCCCAGGTGCTTTCCAAAACAAAAAACTTGCCTGATCATTTGGCAAGTTTAGCTTTAATGTTAAGGTACGATAAAGCATGTAGTTTTTAATCTTCTACAGACTGTCGAACCGCTTGCGAATGTCTTCCAGCAGCAGCTTGGCCGCTATAATGCCTCCGGACGTATTCCAGATCGGCTCGTTGACGACAAAGGCCCGTTTCGTTTTGACGACGTTCATGTTTTGCGCGAGCGGGCTGCCCAGCCATTCCTCGGCCGTTTTCTTGGCCCCGGTGTCCCCTTGACGGTCTGAGACGAAATAGAACATGACGTCTCCGTCGAGCACGGTCATTTGCTCCTGCGTAATGTCCGCGGAGAAATCGTCCTTGTTCTGGGCGTCCGGACGGGCAAAGCCGAGCTGGCTCAAAATAATTCCGGCGAAGTTGTTTTTGTAATAGACGCGAACCTTGCCGGGCTGGAAGCGGGCCAGCGAAACGCGCATTTTCGTTTTGTCGCCCAAATGCGCTTTGGTCTGCTCGACGGCTCTGTTGTAATCGTCCAGCACGGCCTTGCCTTCGGCTTCTTTGTTCAGCGCCGCGGCATACAGCTTGAAGTTGTCGATCATGCTGTCGCCCAGATTTTCCGTAAAGACCGTAGGCGCGATGGCCGACAGCTGCTGGTAAATTTTCTCTTGGCGCACCTTCGTCCCGAGAATCAGATCCGGCTTCAGCGTCGCGATGACCTCGACATTCGGCTGCGTCTCGTCGCCTATCATCTTCACGTCGGCCATCTGCTCCTTAATATGCTCAAACCAAGGATCGCCAATCCAGGATTTCACAGCGGCTACCGGCTTGATGCCCAGCGCCAGCAGCGATTCGGTGCCTTGATTCGTCAGAACGACGACCCGCTGCGGAGTGCCTGTGATTTTCGTCTCCCCCATGGCATGCTTAATCGTCCGGGACGCCGGTTCCTGCGAAGGCTGCTGACCCGCCTCCGGCTTCCCGCTCCCTCCGCCGCCGCAAGCCGCAGCAACCAAAGCGAGAACCAGAACAACGGCGAGCGCGGAAATTTTTTTCAACCTGAATCCTCCAAATTCCTTGAACAACAACGATAACTTCCCCTTTCAGCGATCAACAAGCTGCCTTTTTTTGATAATGATTATTATTATCAATAAAAGATTCAAAAAAAGCTCCCATTCTGACGGGATCAAGCCGATAAACCAAACAAACGTTACAACTGTCACTTATGTTACACTTGTAACATTAAACGATATCGTCCGGTTATGCAATAACCTCGGCGCTCCCAAGGGGCGAAAATGGACAGATGAAAGGAAGTGTCACACTTGGGCGAGGCTACGGGCAAACTCTCCTTGCGGTCACAGGAATGGATTCAGACCGCGCTGTTTCAATTAATGGAAAAAAAGCCCTACTCTCTCATCTCCATTACGGAGATTGCAGATAAAGCAGGACTTGCACGCCAAACGGTTTACCGGAATTTTCAGGACAAAGACGAAATTTTGTTGAATTACTTGACCCGGCTGATGAGCGGCGTGTGGCAGCATATCGACGGCGGGCAGCCGTACACGGAAGCGATGTTCGTGCTGCTGTTCCGCACCTGGAAGGACAACATTCCCCCGTCGCTGATCCTGAACATCAAGGGCCAGGACCGGAAAATCCGGCAGCTGATCTTCCGCAGCATCTGCGATTGCCACGATGAGCTGTTTATCGGCGGAATCCGCAGCGGGAGCGGCACGCAGTCCGATATTTACCGCCTGTACGGGCAAAAATCGTTCTCGGCCCTCCTTCACATGATGCTGATCGAGTGGACGCTGCAGGAATTTCATCTGTCTCCCGAGGAGATCGGCAAGGTCGTCAGCGAGCTGTCAGCTTCGATGCGGAAGTTTCTGTAAGCGGCCGCCTATTTGAGCCCGGTGAGCGCAATGCCGCGGACGATCTGCTTCTGGAAGATGACAAACAGCAGGATCAGCGGCAGCACGGAGACGGTCGCTCCCGTCATGATCAGCACCCAGCCGCTCGTATCCTTCAACTCGCTGGAGAAGAACGCCACGCCGACCGGAATCGTAAAATGCGTCTCCGTCTGCGTCACGATCAACGGCCAGATGAACGCGTTCCAACTGCCGAGAAACGACAGGATCGCCAGCGTCGCAAGCGCGGGGCTCACCAGCGGCACAGCGATGCGCAGCATGATGCCCCATTCGTTCATGCCGTCGATCCGGGCGGCGTCCAGCAGGTCCGAGGGCACCGACTCCATGAACTGCTTCATCAGGAAAATGCCGAAGGCGCTGACGAGCCCCGGAAACAGGACCCCGACGTACGTATCGACCCACCCGAGCTTGGCGGACAGCAGATACCACGGAATGATCAGCATCTCGGTAGGCACCATCAGCGTGCTGAGAATGGCGATAAAAATGAGCCGTTTCCCGGAAAACGTAAATTTCGCCAGCACGTACCCCGCGACCGTATCGAACAAGCATACGCTCGCCGTCATAATCAATGCAATTATGAAGCTGTTATACACCCAGTCCGTAAATGGCGTCGTGGCGAACAATTCCGTATAATTGGCCAGCGTCACGCGATCGGGCACGAGGCTGAGCGAGAAGACGTCCTGCGGCGTCTTGAGCGAAGTGGCGACCATCCATAAAAATGGAAATACCATCGCGAGCGTGCCCGCGGCAAGCAGCGCATAGCTTCCAAGCCTCGGAAGCCGGGAAGGACGGAATGCCGGTCCGGACAGCGGACGGATCGAGCTTCCAAGCCTCATCGGTCGTCCCCTCCTTAGGATTCGATCTTTTTACTTAGCACCTTGAGCTGCAGCAGCGACAGGACCAGGATCAACGCGAAAAGCACGACAGTGGCGGCCGCCGCCTGGCCCATGTTGAAGTGCTTGAACGCGAGATTGTAAATGTACAGCACGAGCGAGACGGTCGAGTTGAGCGGACCGCCGGACGTCATGTTGAGCACCTGCGTGAACGACTGCAAATAATCGATGCTGCCGATGACGACGGAAAACACGATCACCGGGTTGAGCAGCGGCAGCGTGATGTGCACGAACCGCTGCCACGCTCCCGCGCCGTCGATGGCAGCCGCATCGTAATACAGCCGCGGGATGCCTTCCAGTCCCGTCAGGAAGATCAGCATTTGAAACCCGACGCCCTGCCAGATCATCGCGGCAATGACCAGATAGATCGCTTGAGACGGCGAGCCGAGGAAAAGCTGCGGATCGAGCCCGAGCGAGAGCAAGATGCCGTTGACGACGCCGTTCTTCATCAGCATCCAGCGGAACACCCAGCTGACCGCCACCACGCTGGTGACGTACGGGATAAAATAGATCGTGCGGAACAAGCCGCGCAGCCGGCCGATGCGCAGCAGCAGCAGCGCTACAGCCAATCCGGCGGCGACCTGCCCCGGCACGCCGACCAGCACGTAAACAAGCGTATTTTTCAGCGCTTGCAGGAACACTTCGTCCTGGAACAAGGCGATGTAATTGTCGAGCCCGACAAACGGCTTCTCTTCGGACAGCATATCCCATTCCCGGAAGCCGACGTTAAACGAATACAGGATCGGCAATATGCGGATGGAGACGAAAAAAAGCAGCGGCCCCAACAGGCAGGTGTACACGAACACATACCGCTGCTTTTTTACGCCGGGCCCCCGCCTCTGGGGAACCCGGCTCCTGACGGCCGGCAGCGCTTCGGCACGCTCCATAGGTTCTTCCCTCCTCGTCCTTCTTGCAGCGCGCACGCCGCTTTATTTTTTATCCTGCTTCGCCCAGTAATCGTCGAACAGCTTCTGCGTCTTCTTCACCAACTCGTCGTACGCCTTCTCGACCGGCACCTGCTTCAGCACCACTTGATCGACCGCCTCGACGAAGTAATCGCGCTCCAGCTTCTCGTCCACGAAAAAGTGCGCATGCGCATAAGGCAGCTGCTGGATGAACGGACCAAGCTTCTCGTCCTTCGCGTATTTGTCCTGCAGCGCGACCTCCCTCTTCGCCGGGAGCTCCCCGACCTTCTCGACCCACTGCTCCTGCACTTCCTTGCTCGTCAGAAACTTCAGGAACTCGGTCGCCGCCTCCAGCTTCTTGCCTTTCACGCCCTTCGTAATCGAGTTGGCCCAAAAGGACACCTGCGTCGCCTTGTCCTTGTACGAAGGAAGCGGCGCAATCGCATACTGGAGGGCGGGCGCGTCCTTCTTGATCCCGCCGAGCTGGAACGATCCGTCGATATTCATCGCAGCTACGCCCTTCTTGAAGGCGGTAATGTCGTCGTTGTAGAAATCCTTGGTGCCGACCTTATGTACCAGCGACAGGTCGATCAAATACTTGAACGCTTCCAGCCCGGCCGGGGAATCCGCCCACAAAATTTTTCGCCGGTCGTCGCTGATATCTTTGCCGCCCGCCTGATACACGAGAGCGTCTCGGTACCAATGATGAAGCTGCGCGTTCGGCTGCCAAGCCAGCCCTTCGACAACGTATTGCCCGTTCTTGTCCTGCTGCGTCAGCTTCTTCGCTGTGTCGACCAGCTCGGTCCAAGTGGCCGGCGGTTTGCCCGGATCGAGCCCCGCTTTGGTGAAAAAGTCCTTGTTGTAAAACAAGGCGAGCGTGCGCACGGCGGTCGGAATCGCGTAATATTTGCCGTTCAGCTTGGCCGTATCGACGAACGGGAAAAACTCCTTCTTGATCTGCTCCTCGGAGAAGGCGCTCTCCGGCAGCGGCTGCAAATAGCCGGACGAGACGTATTTCGGCAGCCAGCCGTAATACAGGTTAATAATATCCGGCCCCTTCCCGGCGGGCACGAGCGTCGCCACCTTCTCGTTGTACTGGTCGTACGGGAAGTTCGTCTGCTTGACGGTAATGTTCGGATGCTTCTTCTGGAACTCGTCGATCAGCGCCGCGATCAGCTCGACCTTCGCAGGGTACTGGTACTGCCAGTACTCGATGGTGACCTTCTCCTCTTGGCCGGAATCCGCCGTCTTCTGAGCGGCTTCTCCCGATTTGCCGTCTCCTGCCGGCACCTTGGAGCCGCCGCAGGCGGACACCCCCACGGCTAAGCTAAGCGCAAGCGCCGCGGCACTCCAAGACATATAGCGATAACGCTGCCGATGAGTGCTCTTCATGGTTTTCCAGTCCCCTTTTTTCTATATTAAGTTCAACAGTCTTCTCGCGTTGTTCCCGAAAATGTTCTCGATCTCCGTCTCGTTCATCCGCAGCTCGCGGCAGGAGCGCACCTGATCCTGTAAGTAGCGGTAGACGAACCCCCGCGGGAAGCTGCTGGAATCCGTGCCGAAAATAATCCGCTCGGGACCGATCAGCTCGTAGCATTTGCGGAACAGGATATCCAGGTTCAGCTCGTACGGCGCCCAGCGCATCCACTGGTTCGACCCGGACGTATCGATGAAGATATTCGGACAGCTCCAGCACAAGTGCAGCAGCTCTTGAAAATAGCCCGCGCCGAAATGCGGAATGATGAACGGAATATCCGGGTATTCCCGGGCCACGTTAAAGATCGCCAGCGGATTGATGTTGAGGTGCGAGGCGATCCCGCCGGTATGTCCGAGCAGCCCGAAATGAATGAGCACCGGCAGCTTCCGTTCGGCGAGAAACCGCCACACCGGCGTCAGCTTCGGATCGTGAAACGGGCTTTCCACGAGCGGGCCGAACAGCTTGTAGCCTTTCAGGCCAAGCGTGTCCACGGCTCTTTGCAGCTCCTCCGCCGCATTCGGCTCCTCGATGGAATGGTGGGCGAAGCCGGTAAACCGGCCGGGGTATTTGCCGATCTGCTCGGCCAGATCATCGTTGCTCCAGGCGGTCAGGAAATTGATGCCGCCAATGCCGTAGCGATCCAATTCGTCCGACCAACGGTCGATGAGCGGCCGGGCCGCATCCTGATCCTCCTCCGCCGGGGGCTCCGGGAAATCCCACGTCAGCCGCATCCGCTCGGAACGCAGCGCATTCTGGCTTCGGATCACCGGATTAGCCGACATAAACGGCAGCGGATAAGGCAAATGGGCATGAATGTCGAACACTTGAAAGCCTTCCTTGAACAGCATCGAGATTCCACCTTCTGTCTTTAGGTTAGCAAGCTATAAGCAGATGCGCCTTATTGACCTCAAGCATCGGCGCCAGCAGTTCGGCCTTGGCTTGCTCGTAATCAGGCTCCAGCACGACCTCGGCGTACGTTCTGCCCGGAAAACAATCCCCTTCCGCCCGCAGCCATTCGTCCTTCTTAACCAAGCGGTGCGCCCCCTTCGCCGGACGTCCGTAAAAATAAAAAAGACACCATCCGCCCAGCAGGCGGTACGTGTCTCCGGTAGTCCGGTAGATTTTAACTATTCCCATAAAATTACTATGCTTTAATCGAAATCATACCCCCGAACCCCGGGAATGTCAATAGAAAAATCGGGATTCGCGTATGATTCACCTAGCGTTCGTTTTGCTCCAAAAGCCGGTCCAACAATTCGTCCAGCGGCAGCGGCTGCTCCTTCGTGACTCGGATTCCGTTTTCGGACAAGAAAGCCAAAGTTGCCATGCGGTCGCAGGTGACCAATTGAGGAAACGGGCCCTCACTCCAATCGACCGCGCCCGGAATATCCGCCAGACTGGGCAGCGCTTCTCCGGTTAACCAGAGCCGGCGCCACGAGGCGACGAAGGCATCTTTTTCGTAAGGGCCTTCCAAAGCGCCGTTTCTCAGCAAAAGAACACAATCCGCAAACTGCCGGATATCTTCGACCGAATGGGTGGACAGCACGACGGTCCGTTCCACGCTCTCCGCATCCTCGACAAGCATCTGCTTCAGACGATTGCGGCTGGCGATATCCAGACCGTTCGTCGGCTCATCGAGCAGCAGCAGAGGCGCATGCGTACTCAGCGCAAGCGTTAACGCCGCCTTCTTCCGTTCCCCCTGCGACATCTTGCCGTACCTTTTATCCAGCGGAATACGAAAAGACGCCGCGCGCCGTGCGAAATCGTCATCGTCCCACGATGCGTACCAGCCGCCAATAAAATCCCTCATCTGCCTCAGCGTAAAGGGCTCGCAGCCGTCCAGCGGATCGGGGACGAAAGCGGTCCGCGTCTTGATGGCCTGCTCCTCCCGCTCATACGTACGCCCGAAAATTTCCAGCTTGCCTGAGGTCGGCTTCATCAGATTCATAAGGCACTTGAGCAGCGTCGTTTTGCCCGAGCCGTTCGGGCCTACTAACGCATACGTCAGTCCGGGCTCCAGAACGACATCGATCGGTCCCAGCCGGAAGTCGTCTCGCTGTTTAACGAAGCGCTCCAGCCGGAGAGGAATTGGGGAAGTCATCCGTCTCGCCTCCTTTCTTGCAGCATTTCCGCCAAGATCTGCTCGAACGTCTGCCGCGTTTGCTCCGGATCGTTCTGCAGCCGGAAGCTCATTTCAATCGCCGCGCGGAACGCTTGGTGCAGACTCGCGTCCGCGACCTGCTTCTTTTCGCCCTCCTGCACATCCGCTACGAACGTTCCTTTTCCTTGCACGGTCTGGATGAATTTGCGCTGCTCCAGATTTTGATAAGCCCGGTTCACCGTAATGACGCTGCAGGCCAAGTCGCTGGCAAGCGACCGGATCGAAGGAAGCGGCGTGCCCGGTTTAAGCTGGCCGCTCACGATGAACGATATCAGCTGCTGTTCAATTTGATGATAGATCGGCTCCCGGCTATGTTCCGAGATGTGTATCGGTAGCTGTATCGCTGCCGCCTCCTTTCTGACAAGTCAGGTGAACCTCCGGCCGCTGTGCGGGCAGAACAACCCTACGGAAGATCCTTGCGCGCAAGCCGGTAAATTAAGGCCCGGTAGAACCCCGCCACCCCAAGCACGGCCACAAGTACGGACAAGATCATGGCGACCGGCGGATTTCCCCGTGCCCATTCAAACACCCATAAATAAACCGGTTGTCCAAAATGCGAGTAGAACGTTAAGATTGCCGCAACGATCAGCGGCAGCCCCGTAAAAGCGCCGATAAGTATCGCTTTGCCGTTCGTTCCGAATTCCAGATACGGATTGATGCCGCTGACCGCAAAGGCATAGCCGATCCAGACAAACACAAAGGCGGCATACTCCGCCACGGACAGCTTACCAAGCAAAGCGGACCAACTGGACGCGACAAAGACGCTGACAAAGACGAGCAAGGACGTTCCAAGGCACATCATCATATACAGCATCCGGCTCCAGGCTATGACCTTGGGCGGAATGGCCCACATCCGGAAAAAGCGCAGCCGCTTTAAAAACGGTTCCTCCGACACCAAGTAACTGAAAGATAAATATTCTCTGGAAAAGGCAAGCGCGCCGAGCGTAGGAACAACGGCAATTAACCATAAATCCACGGGAAAAGAAACGCCCGGTTGCATACTGCCGCGCTCGTCTCCCACCAGCGCGCGCACCATATCGTGCGCCAGAAAGAACCCGATCAAGGCCGAGAACAGAACGTTGGCCAGCAGCGCAATATATTTATGTTTTAACTCATTCCATGCAATCCGGCAAGCATCACGCATGTCCACTCACGCTCCAGATTATTGATTCATGCGGGTCAGCCCGAAAAGATCGACGCCGTAAGCGGCGGCCACGGCGAACAGGATCGTCCAGAACGCCAGCGAGCACGTCATCCAGAACAGGACGGGGCCGCGCGGCGCTTTGAACAGCATGGCGAAGCCCGCCGCAATCTCCGTCCCGATCAGGATGGGACCGAGAAAGGCAAGGCCGGGCAGCCCGTACCGGACAAATAGGCGGTAGGCCCGCTGGCTTCGTTTGCTTTCGCTTGCTCCGCTGCGTTTGCTGCGCCATGCGTTCCAGCGGTCGAACAAGAAAACGACGAACAGCACGGTAACCCAATTCCCCAGAAAAGCCAAAATCGTTGTGGCAACCGGGTTTAAGTCAAGCATGGCGATACCTAGCACGACGACAAAAGCCGATTCCACCCAAGGCAGCGCCGCAAGAACGAAGACGGCAAGATAAGACCATTCTTTCAGAAATTCAGCCATCATGCAATATCCACTCCTCTGAAGGTGTATAACTGTATATATTAATATATACAGTATATCACCGATTGAAGATTGTCAACGATCCGCTGCCCGGGAATCAAAAAAAGACACGTCCCGTGCTCAAACGGTACGTGTCTCTTCTCCGGTATATTCGATTTATCGAGCCAATAGCGTTGTTATACGTTTTCCATCCGCTGCGTTTGATGATTAATAGGCATGCCCGATGTTTGAACTTCAGGTGTCCGGGAAACCGTTGGACGCTTCTCCCAGCATTCGGCGTTGGTGAGACCTTCAATGCTGTCTCGATAAAATACCGGATCAAGCCCGGCCTTCTTCTGCTTGACGTAGTCCTGCAAAGCTGCGAAGGCGATTTTGGACAGCCAGAGGATCGCTATCAAGTTTACGATAACCATCAGGCCCATAAATAAATCGGCCAAATCCCATACCAATTGAACCTTTGCGATCGAGCCGAATACGACCATGGCGATCGCGCCGATTCGGTAGACCATCAGCCATGTTTTACTTGTGTGAAGAAATCGAATATTCGTTTCCCCGTAATAATAGTTGCCAATCAGCGAACCAAAGGCAAACAGGAAGACAAAAATAGCAAGACAGCCTGATGCCCAAGAGCCAATGTGCTCGCTTAATGCCGCTTGTGAAAGCGCAATGCCGCTTAGCCCCGGTTGTTTGTACGCATCGGAGAGCAAAATAATAAATGCCGTGCTCGTACAGACGATGAGCGTATCCGTCAATACACCAAAGGCTTGAATAAGTCCTTGTTTCACCGGATGACTTGTGGTTGCCGTCGCGGCAACGTTCGGAGCGCTCCCCATTCCGGCTTCGTTCGAGAATAAGCCCCGTTTCGTTCCATGCATGAGAGCGGCACCGATGGAGCCGCCTGCTACTTGCTCAAGACCAAACGCGTTTTTAACAATAAGCGAAAGCACTTCCGGCATTTTTGTAATGTTGGTAAGCACGACAAATAAGGCAACGCCAATGTATAAGACAGCCAGAAACATAACCTTATATTCAGCCATTTTGGCAATACGCGTTACACCGCCAAAGATAATCACGGCGAAAGCGATGGTCATGAGAATTCCCATTGTTAAACGGTCGGTGCCGAACGCGTTCTCAAAGGCAATGGTAACCGTATTGGATTGTACGGAATTGAAGATAAGACCGAAAGTCACGGTAATTAAAATCGCGAAGAAAACGCCCATCCAACGTTGCTTTAAGCCTTTCTCCATATAATAGGACGGACCGCCGCGGAAGCCGTTTTTATCTTTCGTTTTATAGACCTGCGCCAGCGTACTTTCAACAAAGCTGGATGCCGAGCTAATAATAGAAATAACCCACATCCAGAAGACCGAGCCCGGGCCGCCTAACGCAATGGCAATGGCAATCCCTGTAATATTACCCGTCCCCACGCGGGCGGCCATACCAATCGCGAACGCTTGAAATGGGGAAATTTCGTCTTTCGAACCGGACTTCCCTTCTTTTAAAACGCGGACCATTTCCTTCAACATGCGGACCTGAAGAAATTTCAACTTGAATGTGAAATAAAGTCCCGTAGCGACAAGTAAAACAATCAACAATTTCCCCCAGAAAAATTCGTTAATTTCGCCAACAATACTCTGCAGCAGTTCTTCCATATCTTCACCTCATATCAAAAGAATATAGAGCTTCCATTCGGTCTTGCGATATCTCCAACCAAATGCATTTCTCCGTTCCAGCCTGCGGCTTTAATCGAAAACGCTTTCAACGTTTTTCCGAAACTGTGATTTATTCTACTTTTCGGACTACAAAATAAAACTAAAAACTACAATGCAACACAAATTATCTTTTGGGATTGGAGGAAATGGATGACAACACCATCCGAAATCATACGAATGAATCAGAGGAACAAGGCTCGCACGACAAAATAGACGCAGTTCGCTCCTCGCGAATGCGCCTATCCTCTCATATGAAAACCTATACATTTACATTTATACCCTTTTTAAGGGTATAATAGATGTAGCGCCAAGGAATAAATCGCAAGCTGATTCTCGCATTCCAAGGAGGAGCCCGTCCATGTCAGACTATCAAATCCGCTTATTGAAAGCGTTCTCGCTGTTGCTGTTTCTTCTATTAGTGATGGGCATCGAATATTACAGCCAGCTTCACGGCTGAACAGGTTCCTTCTGCTCGTCCGACCCGCTTCGTTTGCGGGCACGCAGCTGCTCCGTCAGCTTCCGTCCCGTCGGCGTCTGCGCCAGTCCGCCCAGCGCCGTTTCCCGGTGCTCCCGCGGCATCGCCCGGCCGACCGACAGCATAACGCCGATCACTTCGTCCGACGGAATGACGCTGCGCACGCCGGCCAGCGCCATGTCGGCAGCGGCGAGCGCGTTGACGGCGCCCAGCCCGTTGCGCACAATGCACGGAATTTCCACGAGTCCGGCAACCGGGTCGCAGATCAGGCCCAGCGTATTTTTCAACGCCAAGCCGACCGCATGCATCGCCTGCTCCGGGCTGCCGCCGCGCATTTCGACCAGCGCGCCCGCCGCCATCCCGATGGCGGAACCGACCTCGGCCTGGCAGCCGCCCTCCGCCCCGGAAATGGATGAATTGTTGGCGATGACATACCCGATCGCTCCCGCGCAAAACAGTCCTTCAACCAGCTTCTCGTCCGGCCAGCCGAACCGTTCCTGCGAGCTGACGAATACGCCGGGGATAATGCCGCAGGAGCCCGCCGTCGGCGTCGCCACCACGCGGCCCATCGAAGCGTTCACTTCCGATACGGCAAGCGCGTAGGCCATCGCCGTGCTCGCTTCGCGGCCGGAGGAAGGATCGCCGCTCGCCGCGAAGGCAGCGACCCGGCCGGCGTCGCCGCCCGTAAGTCCGCTCCGCGAAGCCGTCGGCTGTTCGATTCCCCGCCGCACCGCTTCTTTCATCGTTTGATAATACTCCGCCATCTGACGAATGACCTGCTCCCTCGTCTCGCCGGTTTCCTTCACCTGCTCCTCAATCATGAGGCGTGCAACCGTCGTCGATTCCGAGCGGCATAGTTCGGCCAACTGCCGCAGCGTTTGAAATCTCATGCTCTCCCGCTCCTTTGTGCCAAATCGATGATCGTCGCGTCCGCCACGTCCGGCAGCAGGCGTATGGACTCCAGCATGCCCTCCGGCGGAGCCGAATCCATCTCGATAACCGTCATCGCTTCGCCTTGACGACCTTTGCGGTCGACATCCATAAAGCCGATATTGACTCCCGCCTCGCTGACGACCTTCGTGATCGAGGCGAGAATTCCCGTACGGTCCGAATGCTTGATCACCAGCATCGGGTACTGCCCTGTGCAGCTGACGTCAAAGCCGTTCAGCGAATGAATCTCAATATTCCCCCCGCCGATGGAAGCGCCCAATACCTCCGCATAGCGATCGCCCGACCACAGCTCGATTTTGGCCGAGTTCGGATGAGGCGCAGCCCCGGTTCCCGGCTCGAACGTGATCTCCATGCCGAGCGACCGGGCTTCTTCCAGCACATGCGGAATGCGGGGATCGTCCGTATCGTAGTCGAGCAGCCCTCCGGCGATCGCCAGATCGGTGCCGTGGCCCCAGTACGTCTCCGCGAACGATTCGTACAGAAGCACGCGGGCCTTCTCCGGCCTGCAGCCGAGCAGCTGCCGCGCCACACGGCCGATGCGAACCGCACCGGCCGTGTGGGAGCTGGACGGACCGACCATCGCCGGCCCGATAATCGTAAATACATGCTTAAAGCGCATTGGACATGCCCTCTTTCAACGGTTCGTCCGCTTTGACCGCCGGTTTTTGTTCCAAACGATTCTCCCCGCTTTGCCGGACGGTTAGTCCTGGCTTGCGACGAATTCGCCGTAGGCTTCGGCGGTAAGCAAGCTCTCCAGCGCTTGGCCGATCTCTCCGTCGATTTCCACTTCCACGATCCAACCGGCTCCGTACGGCTCGCTGTTGACCAGCTCCGGCGAATCGAGCAGCGCTTCGTTCACCTTCGTCACCGTCCCTGCTACCGGACTGAACAGATCGGATACCGTTTTGACGGATTCGATCGTTCCCATCGGCGCATGCGCCTCCAGCTTGGCGCCGAGCTTCGGCAGCTCGACGAACACGATGTCTCCAAGCTGATGCTGGGCAAAATCCGTAATGCCTATCCGCACGGACGTCGGCCCGATCTTTTCCGCCCATTCATGCTCCTCCGTATAACGCAATCCCGCTTTTACTTCACTCATCGTCAGCACCCTTTTCTCCTGGAATGAATAGATCCCTATCGCTTTGAAAACGCGGGCAGCAGCATGACGGCAGCTCTGCCCCTATCATGTTTCCGCTCCGCCTTGCTTGCCGTCCGGCAAAGCAGCTTGCTTCCTCTTAGCGTATCCGCCAATACCGGCGCTTTATCCGCGTCAGCCGAATTGTCAGCCGCGCCATGATCGAATTGAAGCGCTTCCACTCAGATTGTCCGGCTTCGCCAGCTTGCTCGCAAACGCCAAAAAAGGACAGGAAAAGGCATCTCGCCTTGTTCTCTGTCCCGGGTACCTGAGAGTTTAGGGCCGCTTCGTCGCGCCGTTACCCCTTTGGTGGCTTACGCTCTCTCCAGAGGCGCGTCGGATGGCGGTACGTTTACCTGAGAGATTAATCGCCATTCGGCAGGTTTGGCGACTTGCTCCTTCGGTGCCTTGCGCGGGCTTATCGCGGCCGCTCCGGTCTCTCCCAACCATCGTCATTCGCTGTATTTCACATCTCCTTCAAGAGTAATTCAACCGGATAGGGATGTCAAGAATACGCACCAAAATCTTGCCTGACGTTTGCGGTTGACACAGCCTGCTCTTTAGAGTATTAATGAATATAGAGCTATGCAACCGAATAACGCGGATGAACGTAAAGGGAGAGATTACCGGAACGTACGGTAGCGCCGAAGGAGTAAGCCCGCCGAGCCGGGTGAATCTCTCAGGCAAAAGGACCTCTACCGGACGCAACTCTGGAGAGCACCCTCCTTGCTTTAAGCAAGCTCAGGGTCACCCAAGGGGAAACTTGTACGACCGCTTCCATCCCGGAAGACGGCTGCAAGGTAACTCTCAGGTACAAAGGACAGAGCGAAAAGACAGCGCAGGCATGCGATTTTGGCATGCTTTAGTTGCCTTTTCGTCCTGTCCTTTTTTGGCATGAAAGCGTATCGCAATCCCAAACTACGACCGAGGTGATTCGATTGAATCCGTCATTGAAAAGAACGCCGTTGTTCCCTTTGTATGCCGAGTACCCCGGTGTCCGCTGCATCGACTTCGGCGGCTGGGAGCTGCCGGTCCAATTCACCGGCATTGGACGTGAACACGAAGCGGTCAGACAGCAGGCCGGCCTGTTCGACGTATCGCACATGGGCGAATTTCTCGTGACCGGCACCTTTGCGGAGACGTTCCTCCAGCGGGTCACGACGAATGACGTCTCGCGGCTTGCCGACGGCCAGGCGCAGTATACGCTGATGTGCTACGAAGACGGGGGCGTCGTCGACGATCTGCTCGTCTACCGGCTGTCGGCCGATCAATTTATGCTCGTCGTCAATGCCTCCAATATCGACAAAGACTTCCGCTGGCTGGAATCGCATCTGCTCGGCGATGTCTCCCTGGAGAACAAATCGGATACGACGGCGCTTCTGGCGCTGCAAGGCCCGAACGCTCAAGCGATTGCCGCCCGCGTCACGGACGCCGATTTGAATGCGCTGTCACCGTTCCACTTTATTCCTGAAGTTAGGGTATGCGGAGTGCCCGTGCTCGTCTCCCGCACCGGCTACACCGGCGAAGACGGCTTCGAGTTTTATGTCGCCGCGGATGACGCCCCCGCGCTGTGGAAAGGGCTGATGGAAGCGGGCGAGCCGCTCGGTCTGACGCCCGCCGGACTCGGCGCGCGGGATACGCTGCGGTTTGAGGCCAAGCTGCCGCTGTACGGGCAGGAGCTCTCCGACAAGATTACGCCGTTGGAGGCGGGCCTCGGCTTCTTCGTCAAGCTGGCGAAAGACGACTTTATCGGCCGGGACGCGCTGCTCCGCCAGAAGGAAGAAGGCGTGCCGCGCAAGCTCGTCGGCATCGAGATGATCGACCGGGGCATTCCCCGCTCCCATTATCCCGTCTATGCCGGCGACCGGCAGATCGGCGAAGTGACCACCGGGACGCAATCCCCCACGCTTAAGCGAAATCTAGGTCTGGCACTGGTTCAAGCGGAATATGGCGAGCCGGGCACCGAAGTAGAAGTGGAAATCCGGGGCAACCGGTTGAAGGCCGTTGTCATTAAAGCGCCGTTCTATCGTCGAAACGTAAAATCCTAACAGAAGCGAGAACCGACAAGGAGTGAAACCCATACAATGAGCGTCAAACACCGGTATTTGCCTATGACCGACCGGGATCGGGCCGACATGCTTCGCACGATCGGCGTCGACTCGGTCGAAGAGCTGTTTCGAGACATTCCCGAACCGATCCGCTACCGCGGCACGCTGCCGATGTCCGGCGCGCTGGACGAAATCTCGCTGCTGAAGCATATGAAGCAGCTCGCTTCGCGTAATGCGGATACGAGCCAATACGCCAGTTTTCTGGGCGCGGGCCTGTACGATCATCACGTGCCCGTCGTCATCAATCATATGATTTCCCGTTCGGAATTTTATACGGCCTACACGCCGTATCAGCCGGAAATCAGCCAAGGGGAGCTGCAGGCGATTTTCGAATTCCAATCGTACATTTGCGAGCTGACCGGCATGAAAGTCGCCAACGCCAGCATGTACGACGGCGCAACGGCTCTGGCCGAAGCGGGCGCTCTCGCCAGCGGAGCCACGCAGCGGAAGCAAATCGTCATCTCGCGGACCGTCCATCCCGAGGCGCGCGAAATTATGCGCACGACGGCGCGCGGCCTCAACCTGAACGTGGTAGAGGTCGACTATGCGGACGGCGTGACCGATCTGGAGCAGCTTAAAGCTGCTGTAACCGACGATACCGCCGCCGTCATCGTGCAGTCGCCGAACTTCTTCGGCTGCATCGAGGATCTGGCGGCGATCGAACCGATCACTCACAGCCGCAAAGCGCTGTTCGTCGTCAGCACGAATCCGATGTCGCTCGGACTGCTGGAAGCGCCCGGCAAGCTCGGCGCGGACATCGTCGTGGGCGATGCCCAGCCGCTCGGCATTCATCCGGCGTTCGGCGGCCCGACCTGCGGATTTTTCTCCGTCTCCGAGCCGCTGATGCGCCGCATGCCCGGCCGGATCGTCGGCCAGACGGTCGACCGCGACGGCAAGCGCGGCTTTGTGCTGACGCTGCAAGCCCGGGAGCAGCACATCCGCCGCGAGAAAGCGACCTCGAACATTTGTTCGAACCAGGCACTGCTGGCCCTGTGCGCCTCTATCTACCTATCCACAATGGGCAAGGAAGGAATGCGCGAAGTGGGAAGCCTGAATCTGCAGAAATCCCACTATGCCGCGCGCGAGCTGGCGAAACTCGAAGGCCCGTCGCTGCCGTTCACGGCGCCTTTCTTCAACGAATTCGTCGTGAGCCTTCCGGCGAACGCGAATATCGCGGACTTGAACGAACGGCTGCTGGAAGCCGGATTTATCGGAGGGCTCGATCTGGGCCGCTATTATCCGGAGCTTCAGAACCATATGCTCGTCGCCGTTACCGAAAAACGGACCAAAGCCGAAATTGACGAATTTGCAGCACGATTGGGGGAACTCGTATGAAACCGGAAAAAGCGCTCATTTTCGAGCTGAGCCAGCCGGGGCGCGTCGCATACTCGCTGCCCGCCTGCGACGTCCCGGAGACGGAAGCCGCCGAGTTGGTTCCGTCCCACCTGCTTCGCAGCGAGCCAGCCGCCCTGCCGGAAGTGTACGAGGTCGACGTCATCCGGCATTACACCGAGCTGTCGCGCCTCAACTTCGGCGTAGACAACGGCTTCTATCCGCTCGGCTCCTGCACGATGAAATACAATCCGAAAATTAACGAAGATACGGCGCGTTTCCCCGGGTTCGCCGGGATTCACCCGTATCAGCCGGAATCCAGCGTTCAAGGGGCGCTGGAGCTGCTGTACACGCTTCAGAACGACCTTGCCGCGCTTACCGGCATGGATCAGGTGACGCTGCAGCCGGCCGCGGGAGCGCACGGCGAATGGACGGGGCTCATGATGATCCGCGCTTACCACGAAAGCCGGGGCGAGACGCGGACCAAGGTCATCGTGCCGGACTCCTCGCACGGGACGAACCCGGCCAGCGCGACGACGGCCGGCTTCGAGACGCTGACGATCAAGTCGAACGAGCAGGGCCTCGTCGATCTGGACGCGCTGCGCGCGGCGGTCGGTCCCGATACGGCCGCGCTCATGCTGACGAACCCGAGCACGCTCGGCTTGTTCGAGGAGCACATCGTGGAAATCGCAGAGATCGTGCACGAGGCGGGCGGATTGCTCTATTATGACGGAGCCAACTCCAACGCCATCATGGGCATTACGCGCCCCGGCGACATGGGCTTCGACGTCGTGCATCTCAACCTGCACAAGACGATGAGCACCCCGCACGGCGGCGGCGGTCCGGGCGCAGGACCGGTCGGCGTGAAAAGCAAGCTCATTCCGTTCCTGCCGAAGCCGATCGTAGCCCGCCGCGAGGACGGCACGTTCTATCTCGACTCCGACCGTCCGGACTCGATCGGACGGGTGAAAGCTTATAACGGCAACTTCGGCATTCTCGTCCGGGCGTATACGTATATCCGCACGTACGGTCCGGAGGGACTCCGCGAAGTATCGGAATGCGCGGTGCTGAACGCCAACTACATGATGCACCGGCTTGCTCCGTATTACGAGATGCCATATCCGGGCGTCTGCAAGCACGAGTTCGTCATGTCCGGACGCGGCCTCAAAAAGTACGGCGTGCGGACGCTCGACGTCGCCAAGCGCCTGCTCGATTTCGGCTACCATCCGCCGACCATTTACTTCCCGCTCAACGTCGAGGAATGCATCATGATCGAGCCGACGGAGACGGAAAGCAAGGAGACGCTCGACGCGTTTATCGATACGATGATCCGGATCGCCAAGGAAGCCGAGGAGCAGCCGGACCTGCTCTTAAACGCTCCGTACACGACCGTCGTCAGACGGCTCGATGAAACGCTGGCTGCCCGCAAGCCGGTGCTGAACTGCACCTGCGGGTAAAATCCTAGCTATAAAAATAACACTCGCACTGCGCGAAAAACAAAACCCCGGCCGCCTGCGGAAGTCCGTTGTTACAGGACCTCCGCCGAAGCGGCCGGGGTTTTCTGCGTGCCCGCCTTCCGTTCCGATCTTACGGGCTGTGACCCTACCCCGGAACGACCCGGAGATCGACTGATGCAGCCGTGAGAACAGGGCGTAGGATGCATTCAAATTTGCTTCACATTCACATCCGCATTCCCATAACCGTTCGCTTGGAGTTCGAGCACATTTTTATTCACCACATAAGTCTTTGCAATCATATCGTGCAGCGCTTGTTTTTTCTGGGTGAATCCGGCCATGATGAAGCCGACGTACAGAGTGCAAACGGAAATCAGCTTGCTCCAATATCTGCCACTCGCCCGCGCGAAAGAGATCCTTTCGTTCCTTTCATCCACCACGACGCTGCCTGTCGCAAGCTTTCCTAACGTTGCCTTCCATTTTGACGATTCCATGAAGGCATAGTACAGCCATCCGGTAGCAACAATGAGCAGGCCCCGGAATCCCAAGGTAATCCACACGATGGAATCGGTGAATTGAGTCAATTTAAGGGCGAATGGAATCATAAGCAGGTATTCAAACATGCTAAACACGCTGCCCAGAATCACACTGGCTACATAAAGGATAATGCCATCAATAATATTAGCGCACAATCGTTTCCAAAATCCCGAATACATTTTCTCTCTTCCTCCCATTTCTCTTCGGATTGCCATAATATTTGACGATTTGATCCTGTGATTTCCAGATTATTATCGGCAGAAGACACGATTTTTCTTATACTTTAGGAAAATTAAGAGCATTCATGGCGGTGGCACCGCGAGATTCGCTTCGCGAACGGGCTGGCAATACCCCGCTTCGAAGAAACAAGAGCAAGGAGACGATAAAACAAAGAACGGTAAACAGGCTGACCGAAACAAACCCATCAAGACGAGTGTACAGAACTCCGGCCACAGACGAAGCGAGCGTAGCTCCGAAATACATGGACGTTCGCTTTCCGGGTTTATTGCAGGCCGTTCTTCAGGGTTTGGAACCCTGAGCATAACCGCTATCCCTGAACGCAAACAGGCCAGCCTTCACAACGAAGGTGGCCTTGCTTTACGCTGAATAAGCCCATTGCCTAATCCCAGTCCATGTAAAAGGTGGCCGTCAGCTTGCCGCCTGTGCACTCGGGACAATCCAGTTGAACCGCTCTCGGATCATCGGTCACGGGATGCATCGCTTCCCCGCATTTCCTGCAGGAAAAGGCGGTGACAAAATAATCGCGATCCGACTTCATCTCCAGATAAAGCTCATTCCGGAGCGAACGGCATGCCGTACACCGGTACAAGGCGTCGTAAGCCTCGTATCTTGTGCTCGGTTCCTGCTCAAACTCGGCAATCCGCTTCTTAAGCGCCGCATCCTGCACGAAAGAAGCGATAGAGTGCAAATACACGTACATGAATCCGATTCCTACAAAAACGTTCGTCTGATAACCGCAATTCGCGCAATCCAATTTATACGCTTCTCCCATATTTCCTCTACTCCCCACTCCGGAAACTGAAACTACTCTATTATAACAAAAAAAGAAACATACATTATTTTCAAAATAACCCCATTTTTTCATCAACTCGGCATTCCATGCACAGCAAATGCGATATAATAGACTACAAGATAACGAGATTCCTCTAAAACGGATGTGTAAGGATGCTGCATCTTTTTGTCGATATGCTGGAACGCGTCGGCTTCCTGATTGCGCTGGCGTTCGTCTTCTCGCGGAGCCGGTGGATGCGAAGCTACATGAGCTACCAAGGGGAGCAGGCTCATCAGTGGCGGTTCGTCGTTTTTTTCAGCCTGTATGCAATTCTCGGCACATATTCCGGAGTAACCGTGACCCCGTATTCGTACCAGCCGGCGCCATGGATCGGCGAAGTCTCCCCCACAGCCGCTATCGCCAACTCGCGGTCGATCGGCGTCGTCATCGCCGGACTGCTCGGCGGGGTGAAGAGCGGGCTGATCGTCGGCGTCATTGCCGGTCTGCACCGGTACAGCCTCGGCGGCTTCGTCGCTGTCGCCTGCATGCTGGCGCCTGTCGCCCAGGGCATCCTGGCGGGATTATGCCGTAATGCCATCAAACGGCGTTTCCGGCACGCGGCTTCGGCCAAGCCTGCGTTTGCCGTCGGCCTGCTCGCGGAAGCGGTTCAGATGACTTTGATTTTGCTGCTTGCGAAGCCATGGAACGAAGCGCTCGGATTGGTCGCGCTGATCGGGATTCCGCAAATTGTTGCCAACGGGATCGGGGTATCGTTATTTTTCGTCGTGTATCATACGATGGAAAGCGAAGAGGATCGGATCGGGACGGAGCACGCGCGCAAAGCGCTGCATATCGCCGATTTAACGATGCCGCTGTGGCGGTTGGATTTTGACCGGGCGGTCCGGGAAGTTGCGAGAACGCTGCATGAGGAGACGAAGGCCGTCGGCGCTTACTTTTACAAAAACGATATGGAATGGGTCAAAGAAGGTCGCAAAACGCCGTATTGGGTCGATTTGCCGATGGAAATGCAAAATAAGAAGCTGATCGGCCGCTTCCGGTTGTTTTACGAGCGGAAGCAGGAGGATACCCCGTCCCGGCGGCGGATGATGACAACGCTGGCGAGGCTTATTTCCCAGCAGTACGCTTTCGTGGAGGCGGAGAGGCAGGGACAGCTGTTGGCCGATGCTGAAATCCGCTCGCTGCAGGCGCAGATGAACCCGCACTTTTTATTCAACGTATTGAACACGGTCAAATCGTTCATCCGCACGAAACCGGAGGAAGCGCGGCAGCTCATTACGCACCTGTCCAAATTCCTCCGCAAAAATATGAATGGCAGCGGCACAACGCTGGTCTCGGTCCGCGACGAGCTTGAGCTTGTCATGTCCTACCTGAACTTGACCAAGGCACGGCTCGGTGACCAGCTTGAGTTTGTGACGGATATTGACGAAGCTGCGCTTGACTGCCGTATTCCTCCGTTTACGATTCAGCCGTTGGTGGAAAATGCGATTGTCCACGGGCTCCAAAACATCGGCAGGCCCGGCATGATCCGCCTCGGTGTGAAGCGGGAAGCGTGCGGCGAACAATACCGCGCCCGGATCACAGTGGAGGACAACGGCACCGGTATGGGCCGGGGTGTGGCGGGGGCGGCGGACGAGCATGCAGGCGTCGCGCTGCGCAACATCGTCCAGCGGCTGAGCTACCATTACGGTACGGAGGAACCGCTGGAAATCGAAAGTACACCGGGGAAGGGCACAAAAGTTAGCTTTTGGGTGAGGTGAAAGGAATGGGTTGGAATGTGGTGATTGCCGACGATGAAGCGCCTTCCCGGGAGGAGCTGGCCTATTTGCTGGAGCAGATCGCCGACGTGTCGCAGGTGACGCAGGCGGTCGGCGGAATGGACGCGATCCGCAAGGTGAAGGATCGGACGCCGGACGTGCTGTTTCTCGATATGGAAATGCCGGACCTCAGCGGACTGCAGGTGGCGCAAATCGTCGGCGAGCTCGACCCGGGGGTCAAAATCGTCTTTTCCACCGCTTACGATCATTATGCGATCGACGCCTTCAAGCTGCGTGCGTTTCATTACATATTGAAGCCGTACGACGAGGACGATCTCGGTGCGGTCTTTCGGGAATTGCGGCTGTCCGCGGAGAAGAGCCTTGCGCCGAATTCGCGCAAGCCCGTGGCGGGAGACACCTGCGTGAAGCTGGCGCTGGAATTGGACGACGGCATCAAGTACGTATCGCCGAAACATATCGTTTATATCAGCAAGGAAGGCAAACGGGTTCAAATCCATACGATCCGGGACGCTTACGAGGTCTCCTACACCTTGCAGGAGCTGGAGCAGAAGCTGGCGCCGTTCGGTTTTTTCCGCTGCCACAAAAGCTATTTGGTCCGGCTGGAAGCGATCACGGAATTGAAGTCGTGGGTCAACGGAGCTTACGACGTACGGATGGACGATGCGGCGCAGAGCCGCGTTCCCGTTAGCCGGAATTATGTGAAGGAGCTGCGTTTGAAGCTGGAAATCTGACATCTTGAACCGGGTTCCGGACATCATGCGATCCAGGCGGTTTCCCTCGGGCAAAAGAGCGTTTATACTTGTTTGCAAACGCTGCCAATGGAACAAATTCACAGGTGGAGGGAACCGCTATGGCTAAAAGCTTGAAATCCATAAGTTTGTGGGGACTCGTATCGGTACTCGGCGCCTTCGGATTCGCGGCGATTGCGCTGAACCGCGGAGAATCGGTCAACGCCGTCTGGCTGATTGTCGCCGCCGTTTCGTGTTATGCCGTCGCTTACCGCTTTTACAGTAAATTTCTGGCTCGCAAAGTGCTCGGCTTGGACGACAACCGCAAGACGCCGGCTGAGATCAACAATGACGGCAAAGATTATGTGCCGACGAACAAATGGGTCTTATTCGGGCATCACTTCGCCGCTATCGCTGGCGCAGGGCCGCTCGTCGGTCCGGTGCTCGCGGCGCAGATGGGCTATTTGCCCGGCACGCTCTGGATTGTGATCGGCGTCATTCTCGGCGGAGCCGTGCAGGACTTCGTCATTTTATTCGCTTCGACGAGACGGGGCGGCAAATCGCTCGGGGAGATGATCAAGGAAGAAATCGGCCCGACCGCCGGGGTGATCGCGATGGTCGGCATTCTCGCCATTATGGTCATTCTGCTCGCCGTGCTGGCGCTTGTTGTCGTCAAAGCGCTGATCGGGAGCCCTTGGGGGATGTTCACCATCGCTGCCACTATTCCTATCGCCGTCGTGATGGGAATCTACATGCGGTTTATTCGCCCGGGACGGGTCGCTGAAGCTTCGCTGATCGGGCTGGTGCTGCTTCTGGGCTCTCTCGTAGGGGGCAAGTACGTGGCCGAAAGCCCGGTGCTCGCCGGCATGTTTACGTTCAGCGGCGAGACGATTGCGATCATGCTGATCGCTTACGGCTTCATCGCTTCCGCCCTACCGGTTTGGCTGCTGCTGGCCCCGCGCGATTACTTGAGCACGTTTCTGAAAATCGGCACCATCGTAGGGCTGGCGCTCGGCATCCTGTTCGTCATGCCGGATCTCGCGATGCCGGCCACGACCAAGTTTATCGACGGCACAGGCCCGGTCTTCGCGGGCAACCTGTTCCCGTTCCTGTTCATTACGATTGCGTGCGGCGCCGTCTCCGGCTTCCATGCGCTGATTTCGTCCGGCACGACACCGAAAATGCTGGAGCGGGAAACGCACGCCCGGCCGATCGGCTACGGCGCGATGCTGATGGAATCGTTCGTCGCCATCATGGCGCTGATCGCCGCCTGCGTCATTACGCCTGGCGCCTACTTCGCCATTAACTCCCCGGCTGCCGCCATCGGCACCGATGCGGTGAAAGCGGCGGCCACTTTGACGTCATGGGGCTTTACGATCACGCCGGACGACCTGACGAATTTGGCCAAGGATGTCGGCGAATCGACGATTCTTTCCCGGACCGGCGGTGCGCCGACGTTCGCGATCGGCATGGCGCATATTTTGTCCGGGGTCATTGGCGGCAAGGCGCTGATGGCGTTCTGGTATCATTTTGCCATCTTGTTCGAGGCATTGTTTATTCTGACGACGATCGATGCAGGAACCCGGGTAGGCCGGTTTATGATTCAAGAAATTCTCGGCAGCGTCGTCAAGCCGCTCGGCAATACCGAATCCACGCTCGGCAACGTCATAGCTACGGCGCTTTGTGTGGCCGGCTGGGGCTATTTCTTGTACCAAGGCGTCATCGATCCGCTGGGCGGCATCAACTCGCTCTGGGCGCTTTTCGGGATCGCCAACCAGATGCTGGCGGGCATGGCGCTCATTCTCGGCTCGACCATCCTGCTGAAAATGGGCAAGAAAGCGTACGCCTGGGTGACGCTGGTGCCAACGGTCTGGCTGCTCACCATTACGATGACGGCCGGCTGGCAGAAGCTGTTTCACTCCGACGCCAAAATCGGGTTTCTGACCCACGCGCAGCAGTATCAGGACGCGATGAACGCCGGGAAGCTGGTCGCTCCGGCTAAAACGGCCGCGCAAATGCAGCAGATCATCACGAACGATTACGTGGATGCCATCTTATGCGGCGTGTTTATGATCATCGTGATTGCCATACTCCTCGTATCGCTGCGGACGTGGTACCGCGTGCTGAAGGGCCTGCCCGTCGGGCTGAGCGAAGCGCCTTACGTCGCGCGCGGCGCAGACGGTGTCCGGGAGGTGCCGAAGTATGTTTGAGGCGGTCAAGGATGTGCTTAAGTACCGCAGACAGTTCCTCGACTTGCTCGTGGGGGTGCCGAACTATGAGCGGTATGTCGAGCACCGGAAGGAATGCCATCCGGGCGAGCCGATCCAGACGCGGGAGGAGTTTTTCCGCGAGGCGCAGGAAGCCCGATACAACGCCAAAGGCGGCAAAGTTTCGCGCTGCTGCTGAGAATAAGTCAAGGCCGGTCCTTAGCGGATCGGCCTTGTTGTTTTGCTAGTGCTGCGTCTATCTAGTGACACAGGGTATGAAAACCGTAGCAAGGCTTATTACGATATTAAGACAAAAAAGCCCCGCCAATAAGGCATTGGCGGAGACGCTTTATTTTTTGCCTATTTATTCGGAGGATAGTTCGTATTTAAAAGCATTTGATTAACAATATAAATCAAGTCTTCATCTCTTACGAATTCGTCGCCTGCTTGATTCGCATCATATTTTGATGGATCGGCATTCGAAGCCAACTGACCGTAATAGTATCCGTCAATTGCAAGATCAAGCAGCGTGTACTCCCCCGATCTGTTGACGTCCTTAACCCCTTCAACAGTTACGGAGTCTTCCGAACAAAATGATTCGTCCAAGTCAAATTCCCGTTCAGTATCAGCTATTCTGCATTTGAGAGCATCAACTTTACCTGTTCCTGCAGCTTTTGCCTTGAATTTGAGCTTGAGAAAAGTTTTTTCATCGTTAATGCCATGCTCTTTACCTTGACTTGCGATAATAAAACGGAGATTTCCATTTTGATCGACTGGCTTATTGTAGATTTTGTAACCGGGCACTTCCTCGAACCCAACGTATTCCAATATTTTGTTATTATAATTAAGTGCAAAATCTTCCGCATAAATATTCTTCACATTTTTTAGAGCGATGTTCGATGTAAATTCTTGTCCTACCTTTACCTTTTCTTCTGCAATGCTTACAACTAAAGTCGGTGTAGATGTTACCTGAGGCGTCGCAGATACTTCATTGGATGGTTCGCTTTCCACAGTTTTGTTAAGCGTGGTGACCACATAGAAGTAAGTTATTCCATTGGTTACATCACTGTCAGTATAAATGTTGCCGTAAGTGTTGTCAGCTACAGTAGTATATGGTCCTCCCGATTTTGTGGAGCGCTTCACGTTATAGCCTGTCGCATTGTCAACAGCATTCCACGAAAGATCCACTTTTGCGTTACCCTCCACAGCTACTAAGTTGGTTGGCTTCGCAGGTGCGATCCGATTGAAATAAACGACTGATTCCGAATGAACGGATTCATTTCCTGACGTATCAACAGCCGTAACGGTGAATGTATACGACGTATTTGCTTGGATGCCAGAGACCTGATATGAATTCGTCGTTAAAGGTGCTGAGTTTACCTTCACACCATCTTGGTAAAGATTGTAGCCTGCAAGATCCGCTTCACTGTTTGCTTTCCAAGTCAGGTCCACAGTACCTGGAAGGGAACCGGTAACCGCTGTAAGCGAGATGGGTGCTGCTGGGGGAAGCGTATCAAAGTTGATACTTACCTCATTAGAAGGTAAGGATTCGTTCCCACTTTTATCAACAGCAGTTACTTTAAAAGTGTAGGTTGTATTGTTAGCCAAGGATGCTACAGTCGTTCTGGTATCGACAACTAAAGAAGTATTTATCTTAACCCCGTTTTGGTACACGTTGTATCCAGCTAAATCGGCAGCCGATGAAGGCTCCCAAATCAATGAAGCTGAAGCATTCAAAGGCGTTACCTGCAGATTTTTTGGAGCCGGGGGCGGAGTTAAGTCATCGTCAGTAACCCATAAGCGGAAAAAACTCACCGTACTCGAAAAGTTTGTCTCCTTGTTATAAATTGCTACTTTTTTTACCCCCGAAACGTTTATTGTCAATTTAGATATTGAACCGGGTCCTTTATAAATCACTTCATCATTTTCGTTAAATAATAAAAACCCCTCAGGATCCGAAGGTCCAAAGGATTCATAAAAAACCACATTTGCAACCGATGGTAATTCATACCACATATACGAAAGAGGCGGGACCACCTTGTGGCTTCCCCAACTATTAACAACTTCCCCCAAAGATGAATCAGTAATAGATTTTCCTATTTTGAACTTAGCGTTCATTAAAATATCTTGCGGTGCTGTTGCAGCGAAAGCACTGAAGGGAACAATATTAAATAACAAGAAAAAAATTAATCCAACTACAGAATATCGTTTCACACTTTCACCTCTTTTAGTTATCTTTGTTTCTGCTAGCAATTTTAAATTGTCTTCTTAAAACACCTTGATTAGAGCTAGATTCTAACCAACTCAAATTGCACAAACACTTGATGGCATCAATCCAATAATAGCGCCTCCCATTTTCTAATTAAAAATTCGAAAACAACAATAAATTACCATATTTTTTCATTTGTGTCCAAGTTTAATTACCCTAATTTACAATTTTCTAGTAGGTATAAGGAAATTTTCAGAGACTACAGCGCGCAACCTCAAACACTCAGCTTTTGTGTGCATGTACTTCCACTCTCCCAACCAAAAGCCGGCAGGAGTCCAAAAAACTATTTCGTTACATTCCCTTCCCAAACAAAAAAAAGAGACCCGCCAACGGGGCGAGTCTTCAAATGGTTTATATATTAAAAAGGGGGTCTTGCTTATTATATTACACCCCCAACATGTTAAATACGTAACAGGAATATTTCATTTATGTAACAAAATTGTAATCGTTTCCATTTTACGAAAACGATAATCGCTTTCACTCCACTGAGAAAAATTATCAAAAAAGTGATAAAACTTCTCAAAAACGAAGAATAAGCCCATAAAACTAATGATAAACGATCTCAATTAAAGTATTTGCCAAAATTCAGAACTTGACGTATAATCCGTTACATACAGCAGCTCGAAAGGACGGTGTTACCCATGCAAGATGATCATTACGATTTCCATCATCTTCATCATGTCAAAGAACAAAGCCGGTCCAAGAAGACGCTCTGGGTTACGCTCATTTTGACCGCCTTCTTTACGATCGTCGAAATTATCGGGGGCTTGATGTCAAACTCGCTGGCCCTTCTCTCCGATTCGGCTCATATGATCTCCGACGTTATCGCTCTGGGCCTCAGCATGATTGCCATCTACTTGGCTACCCGGCCGCCGAATGCGCGGTTTACGTTCGGCTATCTGCGCTTCGAAATCATCGCCTCCTTCCTGAATGGACTGGCGCTGGCCATTATCGCCGCAGGCATCTTCATCGAAGGCATCCGCAGGTTCATTACGCCGGAAGAAATCGACCTGAAGCTGATGCTGATCATCGCGTCCATCGGTCTCGTCGTCAACCTGGTGCTCACCCTTGTGCTCAGCCGCAGCATGAAGGAAGAAGAGAACCTGAACGTCCAAAGCGCCCTATGGCACTTTATCGGCGATTTGCTCAGTTCGATCGGAGTTATCGTCTCCGCCATCATTATTTATTTTACCGGTTTGAAATGGTTCGACCCGCTCATCAGTATGGTCATCGGCGGCATTATTTTTACTGGCGGCGCTAAAATCATCAAAGAATCGTACCTCATTCTTATGGAATCGGTGCCCGGCCGCTACGACTTGGACGAGATTCGCCAGTCGATCCGGGACGTCGAAGGCGTCGAAGATGTGCACGAAATGCATCTGTGGGCCGTATCGACCGACCATTACTCACTGACCGCCCACGTGTTTATCGACGACAAGATTCAACCGTTCTGCATCATTCTCGCCATCAATGAGACGCTCAAGGAAAAATACGGCATCGAGCATTCCACCATCCAAACGGAACATGTCAACATTCATCCGCATGGCGAGTACGGCAAGCAATTTTTGCGTCATAAACATAAACAAGCGGAGAAGGGCCCGGTCATGAGGCCATTGCAAAATTGACACGGCGAACCTCCCGCTTTCATGCAAATTCAAAAAACTCCCTTACGCCATCCTATGCGGATCGGATCGTAAGGGAGTTTTCCCATTCATTCTAGCTTCTTTCGTACCAGTAGCCCGTGATGCCTTTTTCCATCCGAAGCAGCGCTTCGAGGTAGTAATAGTCGCCCCAAATCATATAATCGTCCGGCGCCGACCCGCCGCGTACGCTGTACGAGCCGTGCTCCAGCAGCCCTTCCGCATCCGGCTGTCCGATGGTGGAATAATTCTCGACCAGCGATTTCATCGAACGGTGCAGCCCGTCCTCCAGGAAGGCCCTATCGGCATCCTCGGCGTCCAAATGGGACAGAAGCTCAACAAGCCCGGCCGATGCGATCGCGGACGCGGAGCTGTCGCGTTTCGTTTCCGGAGTAACCGGCGCATCGAAGTCCCAGTACACCACATCGTCTTCCGGCAGCCGCTCCAGGAAATAACGCGCCATGCGGCGGGACGTTTCCAGATACAGCGGATTTTTCGTATACCGGTAAGACAAGGCGAACCCGTAGATGCCCCAAGCTTGACCCCGGGTCCATGTGGAGCCATCCCGGTAGCCTTGATGCGTCCCTCCGCGAAGCGACTCGCCCGTTTCTTGGTCGAAATAGAACGTATGGTAAGACGAATCGTCCCCACGGACCAAGAAACGCCGCGATTTGTCGGCATGCGTAACCGCTACGTCCAAATACTCCTTGTTGCCCGTCTGCTCGTAAGCCCAGTACAGCAAAGGCAGGTTCATCATGCAGTCGATGATGATGCGTCCACCGTTCTCCGGATCGCCTTCCGGCCCCCACGCTTGAATGTAACGGCCTTTCGGACGCCAACGCCGCATCATCACATCGGCCGCTTCCAGCGCCAGCTGCTTGGCAGCCGGGTCCCGCTCGATAATCCACTGCGCTTTGGCGGAAAGCGAGTACAAGAACCCGATATCGTGATGATCCAGCACCCGGTGGGCTTCGAGCCGTTTCTTAAAGCTCTCGACCGTCCGCACGGCCGCTTCGCGGAACGCCTCGTCCTTCGTATGCTCATAGCAAAGCCACAGCATCCCGGACCAGAAGCCTTCCGTCCAATCGCAATTATCGTTTAAGATATATTTTCCGTTCTCGCTGACATGAGGAAACAGGCCGCCGAATTTGCCGATGTTGGCTTTTGTTTTTTGAACCGCGTCTTCAATCGCCTTTTGCCATAAACTCATGAGGATCAAGCTCCTTTTTTCTGGTTGTCGTCTATGTAGGGCCCGGAGGCCGATGCCACCCGTCAGACCGACTGGGTGGACATGCGCGGAACAAGCTGCATCGGAACGCGGACCTCACGCGCATCGGTAATCTCGACTTGATCGGCATTTCCGTCGATCCGCACCATCGTATCGCTTTCCCCGAGCTGCTCCAGCATCAAGCGGATGGCCAGTCGGGCCTGCTTGTCGTAAGGAATGTTCATCGTCGTCATCGACGGATAGCAGACGGAAGTGAACGGATCGTTATTAACCCCGACAATCTGCACGTCCTGCGGAACCCTGTAGCCATGACGCAGCACGGCAAACATGAACGCCAAGGCCACATTGTCGTCGAATCCCATCACCCCGATCGGCCGTACCCCGTCCGAAAAAGCGATAACCTGTTCCACCGCTTCATCCATCGTAAGCCCGTCATCCAGCTCCACGATCGTGGACGGGATTGATTCCGGAAGCCGGTCCAGCCCGTTGCGGAAGCCGATACGGCGCTGCCGATCCGTTCCGAGCGATTTGGTTTTCCCTAAGTAAACCATCTTCCGGCTGCCCTGCTCGTACAAATGCCGCACGATCGTATTGCAGCCTTCCAGAAAATCGAGATTGACCGCGCCGGCCGCAATGTCGCTCGGCCACCCCCACGCGTTAAATAGAACCAGCGGGGTACCGTCGGATACGATCTGTCTGGTGGCTTCCTGAGACATCGCCAATCCGTGACAGAACAACCCGTCTACCCTGCGCTGCAGCAGCACGTCCAAGTGACGCTTCTCGATCTCCGGATCGAAGCCCGCCGCCGAAAATACCGACAGATGGTACCCATACTGGTGAGCGGTGCGCTGCATCTCTTCGGCAAAACGCCCATAATACCCGCCAAAGCTCGGTACGAGCATCCCTAGCTCGTAGGACTTTTTGCTGCTGAGGCTGGCTGCCATCACATTGCGGCGGTAACCGAGAAGCTCCGCCGCCGCTTCCACCTTCCGAATTGTCTCAGCCGACATCGGCACATTCCGTCGGTTCAGCACATTCGACACCGTGGCAATCGATACGCCGGCAGCCTCTGCCAGATCTACGATCGTGATTTGGCGTTTTTTGCTCATAACCGGCACTCCAATTCTTCAACATAATTTAAACGTTTAAATTAACTCTATTTTACCTTCTAACCTACCGATTCGTCAACGGAATTTTATAGATAGGCTTGGCTTATTTTGTCAATAGAGGATTTAAATTTTAAACCAATGTAAAAAAATAACTAAATCTATGTTATCCTTTTTAGTAAACAATTCCATGGTTAACCATTATTTAGTATCTAATTTTTTGTTAAAAAGTACACAAAAGGAGAACCTCCATGAAATCGCCCATGTCGGTTATTCAAACTTTGCCAACGGGAGAAAGCAGACTCGCCGTTATCGATCTCCACAGCGATGTTCTTTATACCGAAAAGGATAAGTCCGGAAGGCTTATTTTCCATACTTTGCATGGAGAATACCGGGCTATCGCGGATTTGGACGATCTGGAAAATCATATTGAAGATTTCTGGCAGCTCGATGGCTCTAATGTCGTGAACATGTCGAAGGTCAAGGGCGTAGGACGCCATTTGAAGGCCTATTTTGACGATTTCCCGACAGAGCGAAGCAAGTTCGCTTCCATCAGCTGGATGTTCATGCATCTGCTGCAAGACATCGTTCATCAGCGCATCAACCATAACCGATGTCAATCGATCCCCGGAGCACTGCCGAAAAAAGACTAGCCTTTCAAGGTTGGTCTTTTTTCTGTTCCAAATGCTTTAACACTTTTTTCATGTTGGGCTCGGAAACGGGAGCGTATTTCGTATTATCCGTTGTTTCCTCCTCAAAATAAACCGCCTTACGAACGGCATGGTAACCTTCGATCCGGTCAATTCTTACGCTATAAGATCGATCCACCTTATCGAACGACAAATCTTGATACGCTTTGCTCAGCTGGTCGAGGGTCGTCGGAACGATATATCGTTCAGTGCGGGTATGTACGCTGATGACATTATTATGAGTGGTGAAAAAAACGATCTCATCGTCGTCAAGTTCGTAACCCGAACCGTCCTCCCGAAGCACTCGCATTGTAAATCCAACTCCAAACTAAACCTTATTTTTGTCCATCAATTCTTTCGGGGCTTTGGGACTGAACAAAGCAGGTTTCAAAGTAACGGCGAAAAACTTAGCGCAAGCATATAATATATTTGAAACCCTCCTGGCAATCTGTTTCTTCATACTTATTTATCTCCTTTTAAAGGAATGAGGGTCAAACACTGAATCAGAAAAGAGACAGAAATGATCGATGACCATAAGATTAAATTCGAGCTCACGATACATAGTGAGATGATTTTAAATAAACGTTTCAATTCGGGTTTGAAACCGGCCTCGCTATCCACTTGAGGTGCAAACAATAGCAATAATAAAATACAAATCAAAGTAAATATCAACATCTCTGCCTTATTCAGTATGGGAAGGCGGGGAATCGTTAAACATAATACAATGGTTGTCGCCATACATCCGAAACTAGACCTGATGTGTACTCCGCCTGAAAAAAATCTTAACAAAATAAAACTAAACAAGGCCAGAGCGGTTTCGCCGTATTTCCCCATGCTATGTCCGACACCTAACGCGATGATAATAATCAATGAAATATTAATTATAATACTTAAGGCATACTCCATAACTTCAATGCTTGCGGTTTCCTCCGGGTTGGCATTTTTTAGCCATGCTGCTATGGCTCGCGACGGCCGTTTAATCATTGGAGCGATCCTTTTTATACGCAAAATATAATATGAAGTACATGATAAGAACTAGGGCAAAAGGCAAATAAAAAAGCTGAATAATTTGATTCGTTAGATATAGGAGAGACAACACGGAAACAGACAATAAATTTAAGCCAAGAAACGCAATATTAATTTTATTCATTTTAACGACTTCATACTGGGAATGGGGAACAAAATCGAATCCCTTGCGGTTTCTCTTGACCCACATTCCCAATAAGAAAGCGGTAGACGCAGTAATAATTTGAAGCAAGTATGTTCCTACGGCACTGGGAATCGGTAAACGCGAGTCAAAAAGACCGATTCCATTTAAAAGAAAATAATATGGTATTTGCAATATAACGTATCCTACATATACCGTACATGTCATGATGGCCGCATAGAAAACATGCGTTTTAAATAACAACCAGACAAACATAAACATAAGAAAAATTTGCACGAGAACATCTATAGATTGAATCTCATATACATTTCGATTCGTATACGAAATAAATGACGCTACCGCGCTCGCAAATACAATCGAAGCCGGGTACATATCGAACTTGAACAAACGGAACATCAAATAATACATCGCCATTGTTTCCATTATCGAAAAGACCATGAACAATATAAAATCGACCAATGCAACCGCGCTCCCACAATGGCTATCTTAACATATTTCCTGATTATACCTTGTATTAATATACTTCCATTTACAAATTTCGACAAGGTCATAAATTGGAAAAGATGATCTAAACTGCCTATTCTCAAACAGAAAAATTCTCCCCTGCGATCGCGCAGCAAGGGAGAATTTTATTATCAATATGATTACACGCTAAGCCATTTCTTGAACAAATGCTTCGTCGTATCGAGGTTCATCGCCGCGATCGACGTGGTGAGCGGAATGCCTTTCGGACAGGAACGCACGCAGTTCTGCGAGTTGCCGCAGCCTTCGATGCCGCCGTCCTCCATCAAAGCTTCCAGACGCTCGTGAGCGTTCATCTCGCCTGTCGGATGCGCGTTGAACAAACGCACTTGCGAGACGGCTGCCGGACCGATAAACGTCGTTTTGTCGTTCACGTTCGGGCAGGACTCGAGACACACGCCGCAGGTCATGCATTTGGACAGCTCATAGGCCCATTGACGCTTGGACTCGGCCATCCGCGGTCCCGGACCGAGGTCGTACGTACCGTCGATCGGAATCCATGCTTTAACCTTCTTCAGAGCGGCGAACATGCGCTCACGATTGATCACCAGGTCGCGAACGACCGGGAATGTCGACATCGGCGCGATGCGAATCGGCTGCTCCAGCTTGTCGACGAGCGCGGAGCAAGCTTGCCGCGGCTTGCCGTTAATGACCATCGAGCAAGCTCCGCACACTTCTTCCAGACAGTTCGATTCCCAGCAGACCGGTGTCGTTTTATTGCCGCTCGCGTTCATCGGGTTCCGCTGAATCTCCATCAACGCGCTGATCACGTTCATATTCGGTCGGTAAGGAACCTCGAACTCTTCCGTGTACGGTTTGCTTTCCGCAGAATCCTGACGCGTTACGATGAACTTGACCTTTTTATTCGCTGCTGCAGTTGCTTCGGCCATGATTAATGACCTCCCTTCTTCTTGTCGGTCGTGTAGTCACGTTTTCTTGGTTCGATCAGCGATACGTCAACGTCTTCCCAATCGATTTGCGGACCGTCCGGCGTCCATTTCGCCTTCGTCGTTTTCAGGAACTGCTCGTCGTTACGATCCGGGAACTCCGGCTTGTAGTGCGCGCCGCGGCTTTCGTCGCGAAGCAGAGCGCCGAGCGTCATCGCGTGGGACAGCTCAAGCATGTTCCACAGCTGGCGGGTGAATGCCACACCCGGGTTGTTGAAACGGGCCGAGTCGTTGATGTTGATGTTTTTGTAGCGCTGCTTCAGCTCGTTGATTTTGTCGAGCGTTTGTTGGAGCTGCTTGTTGTAGCGCACGACGGTCATGTTGTTCGTCATCCACTCGCCCAGCTCTTTGTGCAGCACGTAAGCATTCTCGGTGCCGTTCATTTTCAAGATGCTTTCGTATTTGTCCGTTTGCTGCTTTTGGTAGCGGTCGTACACTGTCGACGAAACGTCTTCGGCAAGCTTATCCAAGCCTTTGATATATTCGATGGCCTTCGGACCGGTGATCATACCGCCGTAGATCGCGGAAAGCAGCGAGTTCGCACCCAGACGGTTAGCGCCATGGTACTGGTACTCGCACTCGCCACAGGCAAACAGCCCCGGAATATTCGTCATTTGGTTATAGTCAACCCACATACCGCCCATCGAGTAGTGCACGGCAGGGAAAATCTTCATCGGAATTTTGCGCGGATCGTCGCCCATGAATTTCTCATAGATCTCGATGATCCCGCCGAGCTTGACGTCAAGCTCCTTCGGATCTTTATGCGACAGGTCGAGATACACCATGTTCTCGCCGTTCACGCCGAGCTTCAGATCAACGCAGACAGAGAAAATTTCCCGTGTCGCGATATCGCGCGGTACCAGGTTTCCGTAAGCCGGATATTTTTCTTCAAGGAAGTACCACGGCTTGCCGTCTTTGTATGTCCATACGCGTCCGCCTTCGCCCCGCGCGGATTCGGACATGAGACGAAGCTTGTCGTCGCCCGGAATCGCCGTCGGGTGAATCTGAATGAACTCGCCGTTCGCGTAATAAACGCCTTGTTGATATACCGCACTGGCCGCCGTACCCGTATTGATAACCGAGTTCGTCGTTTTACCGAAGATAATCCCCGGGCCGCCTGTCGCCAAAATAACCGCATCGGCTTTGAAAGTGTTGACTTCCATGCTGCGCAGGTCTTGTCCGGCAATCCCGCGGCATACGCCGTCGTCGTCGAGCACCGCGCCAAGGAACTCCCAATGCTCGTATTTCTTGACCAGACCGGCCGTTTCCCACCGGCGTACTTGCTCGTCCAGCGCATACAGCAGCTGTTGGCCTGTCGTCGCACCGGCAAACGCCGTACGGTGATGCTTCGTTCCCCCGAAACGGCGGAAATCGAGCAGCCCTTCCGGCGTACGGTTGAACATAACGCCCATCCGGTCCATCAAGTGGATGATGCCCGGCGCCGCGTCGCACATCGCTTTAACCGGCGGCTGGTTGGCCAGGAAGTCTCCGCCATAAACCGTATCGTCAAAGTGTTCCCACGGGGAGTCGCCTTCCCCTTTCGTATTCACCGCTCCGTTGATGCCGCCCTGCGCGCACACGGAGTGGGAACGTTTAACCGGCACCAAGGAGAACAGGTCGACGTGAACTCCAGCCTCCGCCGCTTTGATGGTGGCCATCAAACCAGCCAAGCCTCCACCGACTACGATGATTTTTGAATTCGCCATGATCGTCCCTCCCCCTTAACCTTTCGCCATTTTCGGCAGTTGACTGAAATCCGGATTCAAAAATGCCGTCAAGGACAAAATAAACATGATGGACATCACCACGAACACGCCCATCCATACGTAAGTCGAAACTCGCTGCGCGCGCGGCCCCACGGTAATCCCCCAGCTGACGAGGAAAGACCACATGCCGTTGCTAAAGTGGAACACGGCCGCAACGATGCCAATACAGTACATAATGAAGTAAATGTTGTTGCTCGCAATCTCGTGCATCCGGATGCCTATCGCATCTTGCGCTACCGTTCCGAGCGAGATTTGCAGACGCGTTTGGAAGAAGTGGAAAGCCACGAACAAGAACGTAATGACACCGGTTACGCGCTGCAAGAAAAACATTTGGTTACGGAAATAGCCGTAGTTGGACACGTTATTGCGCGCCGTATAAGCCACATACAAGCCGTAGATGGCGTGATAGGCGAGCGGAATCCAAATACCGACAATTTCCAGCAGCAGCACGAGCGGCAGTTCATGCAGCCAGAACACTTGATCCAAAAAAGCCGCATGTCCGCCGCTGAACGCCTTGTAGTTCGTCAGCAGGTGCTCGATCAGGAAGAAGCCGACCGGAATGACACCAAGCAATGAATGCAGCTTCCGCGAAAAGTAAGAATTTTTAAACATTGAAACTAGTTCCCCCCTCAAATTAAGGCTTGTCACCGCTTCGTCAAAACCATTTACCATTGTACTCCCGCATATCGGGAGCGTCAACAAAAAACGCTATGCCTATTTTCGATGTTTCGACAAGCTTTTATACCGTTTGCGGCAAAAAATGTGAACAAGAAGTGACACATTCCATACTACTCCTGAATCGCTTATAATGGAAGTGCTGATTTTTTATATATGCTTATAACTTATTAACATATGAAAAGGAGGATACCCGCTATGGAGCTTATCGACGTATTTGCCACCGTAGTCGAGCAGCAGAGCTTGAATAAAGCGTCGCAGCTGCTCAACGTCTCCCAGCCCGCACTCTCGCGTAAAATTATGCGGCTGGAGGAGGATCTCGGCATTCAGCTCTTCGTCCGCAAAGGCAAGCGGCTGGAGCTGACCCGCGCCGGAGAGGTGTGCTATGAGTTCGCCCTGGAGCAAAAACGGCTGGAGCGCCGGCTGCACGAGAAGCTGCAGGCGTTCAAAACAAACGTCAAACCCGCCAGTATCGTCATCGGAGCAAGCCTGACGACGCTCCAGTCGACACTGCCCGACCTGATTACGATCTATACCCGCGAATACCCGAATACGGACATCAAGGCCGTTACCGGCAAAACGCACGAGATCGTGCCGCTCATCAAAGAAAAACGCGTGGACATCGGTCTCGTCGCCTCCATGATCGAAGATCCGTCCATCGTCTGCGTGCCCTTATTCGACGACCCGCTCTGTCTTGTGCTGCCCGAAGGGCATTCGTTCGCCGACAAGGAGGAGCTGTTCATTCAAGATCTGCATGAGCTGCCGATGATCTTGTTCTCGCGGGGTACATGGTACCGCGTCTTGATGGATGAGATGTTTCACCGCTGCGGGGTACATCCGGATGTCAAAATGGAGATCGACTCGTTCGAAGCGATTACCCGGCTCGTATCCACCTGCAAAACGGGAACACTCTTGCCCGAATCGTATTTGCGCCGCAATCTTGTCGAAGACAACGAGCTGACCGTGCGCTTCATCCCCGAGCTGGAACAAACGAAAAGAACGACCTCTCTCCTGTTTACGGAGGAAGCCGTTCTTGAACCGTCCATCCGCCGCTTCATCGATCAAGCGGTCCGGCATTACCATACTGCGGACGAATACACGTTATAAAAGCCGGGGAGACGAAGCGTCAGGTCTCTCCGTCCGCCTTCTCCTCCAATCCGAGCCTTCGGGCGACATACGCCGTCGTTCCGGCCTGCAGCAGGATGGTCAGCAATACGGCCAGAAACGTGACCGACGCGATAACGTCCCCATACTTCACGCCCATCCCGACAACCATGCCCGACAACGCCGCCGGGATCACTCCCGTTTCACGCACCCAGAACATGAATACAATCTCGTTGCGCTTCCATCCGGCCTTGCGGTCGGGAAGCGCGCATGCCAGCACAGTCAACGGGCGGGCGATCAGCATAAAGACGACTATGACGGCAAGGCTCGGCCACAAATGGTCGAGGATGACCCGGAAATTCACTTGGCTGCCCAGCATAATAAAGATGAGCATCCGCATAAGTACCGTCATATTTTCGGTAAAATGAGCCATTTCGTGCAGCTTATCGTCCAGCTCCAGCTTGAACAACTCGTGATTGCCCCAGATGAGTCCGGCCACGAAGGTCGCCATAAAGCCGCTGACGTGCAGCACGTCGCCGAGCCAATAGGCGCCGAGCGCCGTTACGATCAAGGCGATGGTCGCATAATCCCGCAGCCAGCCGAGCTTGAAGTGAGCCGTAACATAAACCAATACAAGTCCAACGAGCAAGCCGACGACAATGCCGCCCACGGCAGTCTGCACAAACCCGATCACGCCGGCGCCCACCGACAAGGCTTGTCCGCCCGTGATGGCTCCGAGCACCGAGAAAGTCAGGATCGAGCCGGTCGCATCGTTGAAGGCGGACTCACTCTCGACCGTTTCCCGTACCTTCTGACGAATGCGCACCTGCTTGAAAACGGAGATGAGCGTCGCCGGGTCGGTCGAAGAGATAATCGCGCCGAGCAGCACCGCATACATCATCGGGATGCCGAGCAGCCAGTGTGCGGCAAAAGCAACGACGGCGCAGGTGATCAGAACTCCGGGCACACTGAGCAGCGATACGGTGATCCATACTTTGCGAAGCCCCGACAACTTGATATTCCGGCCGCCGTCAAACAGAATAAGCGCCGATCCAGCCGTCAAAATAAACTGGTTCATAAACGAGCTGCTCGGCTCGTTGACCAGATGCAGCCCTTGGCCAACGACAACGCCCGCGATCAAAAAAAGAGCGACGTCCGGCAGTTTAAGCCAGCTCGCCACTTTTCCGAAAATCATACCGATGAGGAGGATAAATATAATAAGAAAGAGTACGTGTTCGATCATAACGGTATTTTCCATTTGTGCCTCTTCGCCTCCCGATAAATCGGCCCTCTTGCAGTTGACCGCCCTCTGTTACCGGATAACCTCATTCTCGAACGTCTCGATCTGCTCGTTCGTACCGATGACGACCATAACATCGCGCTCTTCCACCATGTCTTCGGCCGTCGGAGCGATGATGACGCCGCTCTTCTTATTAATAGCAACGACACTGCAGCCGTACCGCGCTCTCGGATCGAGCTCTTTCAACGAACGGCCGTTCAAGCTGCGCGGTACCGCAAGTTCGGCAATCGTATAGTCTTTGGACAGCTCGATGTAATCGAGCAGATTGGGCGATACCAGCTGGTGCGCCACCCGAATGCCCATATCCCGCTCGGGATAGATAACGCGGTCCACCCCGATCTTTTGCAGCACTTTGCCGTGCAGCTCGGACAGCGCCTTGGCCACCACCATGCCTACACCGCTATCTTTTAACAAAATCGCCGTTAAAATACTCGATTGAATGTCATCGCCGATAGAAACGACGACGCAATCGAAATTCCGGATGCCGAGCGAGCGGATAACATCCTCATCGGTAGCGTCCGCCACCACGACGTGCGTCAGCTCGTCGCTCATCTCCTCCACCGCTTCTTCATCCTTGTCGATGCCCAATACCTCATAACCGAGCTTGATCAGTTCCTTTGCAAGGCTGGAACCGAAGCGGCCGAGGCCGATGACTGCATACTGACTACGTTTCATTCGCTAGCTTCCCCTATCCGATCGTAATTTTTCCTTCCGGGTATCGGTACAACTCTTTTTCCGCTTTCGGCCCAAGCGCATAAGCGAGCGTAAGCGGTCCGAGACGTCCGGCAAACATAGTGAGAGAAATCATAATTTTTCCAAAAAAAGAAAGTTCCGGCGTCACGCCCATCGTTAATCCGACCGTCCCGAAGGCGGAAGTTACCTCGAACAGCAGCTTCAGGAACGACTGGCTTTCCGTCGTGGTGAGCAGCATCGTGACGAAAATGACGAGAAACAAGGCGATCATTGTCAGCGTAATCGCTTTAAGGATACGATCCTTGCCGAGCCGGTAATGGAACAGCACAATATCCTCTTTCCCGCGGATCATGGCGATCATCGCGCCGATCAGCGTCGTGAACGTCGTCGTCTTAATCCCGCCGCCCGTGGAGCCCGGAGACGCCCCGATAAACATCAGGATGATGATGAAAAACTGTGACGCCTGGCGCATGGCCCCGATATCGAGCGAGTTCGCTCCGGCTGTTCGCGGGGTGACGGATTGAAAGAACGAAGCCAGAATTTTGCCGGACCAGTTCAGCGAGCCCAGCGTTCTCTGATTCGTAAACTCGAAAATAAAGATGACGATCGCCCCGACCACGATCAGAACGCCGGTGGCCGACAGCACGACCTTGGAATGCAGCGACAATCGCTTATGCTTCTTGTAGTCGACGACGTCGGACATGACGACGAAACCTATACCGCCCAATATGATCAAGCTCATCGAAACGATATTCACGATCCAATCGTCCGCGTACGTTGTCAGACTCGTGAACGGAGCGACAACGGAGCCGAATAAGTCGAAGCCGGCGTTGTTAAAGAATGAGATCGCATGGAATATGCCGAAATAAATGCCTTTGGCTATCCCCAAATCGAATGACCAGCGAATGGAGAAAATAACGGCCGCAACGAATTCTATCGTAAGCGAATAGACGAGGACGCGCCGGATCAGGCGGACGATCCCTTCCATACTCCCTTGGTTCATCGCTTCCTGCAAGATGAGCCGTTCTTTCAGCGATATACGCTTTCGGAGCACGAAAGCAAACAGCGTCGCCATGGTCATAAAGCCTAGGCCCCCGACCTGGATCAAGGAAATAATGACAATTTGTCCGAACATGGAATAATGGCTGCCCGTGTCCACAACGACCAATCCGGTTACGCATGTAGCGGACGTCGCCGTGAATAACGCGTCTATAAAGAGCGTAGGTTGTCCGCTTGCCGAGGAGATCGGTAAGGAGAGAAGAGTGGCTCCGAGCAGAATGATCGCCGCAAAGCCGATTACTAAAATTTGCGGCGGCGTCAGCTCGATTTTTTTGGCGATGGATTTCATCATACACCTCTGTTAACAGGTTTCAGGCAACAAAAAAGACACTGGAAACCCTAGTGTCGTGTTTAAAGGTTCCTGCAAAAAAAGCCTACGAGGTTAGCTGACGGATTCGGGTTTACAGGCACCCTATCCACAAGTCCCAAGGACTTGCGGAATTCACCCCTAAAATCATGGTTCCCCCGTTTTCGTAAAGAAATTCGGCTTTTATTCAATTGATATGAATTGAATTATAATCCCGTTTGCCCGGAAGTACAAAGCTGTTTTTGACGGAAATGGCACGAGAATCAGAACGTTAGGAGAGATGTAAGCGCTCTTACGACCATGTCGCTTCGCTTTTCGCGTTTTTCCCCTGTCATGCTCGCAATATCGATGGATTTTCCGGGAGCATGTATGCTAATTTAAGAGAATACACTGTTATTATTCCAGATCCGATAAGGAGCCCTTATGCCGAAACGATTTTATTCCGCAACTCCCCTGCCGTTGCTTGCCGTTGTCGGTCTACTGTTGTACTTTGGCGTCATCATCGTCTCTCCTTTTTTTCGAGACACGGAGCGGGCGGATCAAGCCCCGACGAACGCACCGGAAGTGTCCAAACAGCAAGCGGCTGCGGCGGCGACCGACTTTGTGCACAGCAGGTTCAAGCTGTCCCCGGAGCCGCAGACGAACGTGCTGTATCAAGCGTACACGACGATTAGCGGCTATCTGCAAAAAGAACACCTATACGACGAATACGCAAAGCGCTACGGCGACCAATATCCGCTTGAATATTACGAGGTCGAGATTAACGACAAGCGGAACGGAACAACTTATTATGTCGCCGTCAATTACAAAACGCTGCAAATCTTCAGTTGGGAGCGTGGCAAATCTCCGATTGCGAAAAGCGACACGGTAAGCTCGCACGAAGTTGATCCCGCTCGATTGGCGGAGCAAGCCATCCGGGAGATGGGCTACGCACCGGAGCAGTTTACGCTATCTAACGAAAAAGGCAGAGACCGCAACGGGGCTCTAGTCTATGTGAGCAAAATGGAACAAATTGGCGAGGCGAAGCTTGAGCTGCGGCTCGGCGTATCCGGCGGGCAAATCGTATCCTTCAAACCGGCTTTTCCGGCTCCGGACAGCTTCATCTTCTGGCAGCAAGCCCAGGACGAGCGGTCGGCCCTGATGACAAGAATCAGCATGGCGCTGTCTCTGATGATGACGTTTGCCGCGCTGATCGTCATCATCCGTTATCGGAAGGAAGTCCGCTTCGGACGCGGCGCGGTGCTGACGATGCTGTTTTTAGCGATCTACCTGACGAACAACTTCAATATGCTGCCGGCCTTCCGTACGATGCACGGAAGCGGCCCCTCGGAACCGGAGGCCGCTATCTATTTGATCATTATCAATATTTTCATTACGCTGATGGCCGTCTCGACTTACCTTTCCTTCCTGGCCGGCCGGCAGCTTTGGCTGAACCGCGGCTGGAATGCATGGCCTGTATGGCGCGATCCGCAGTTCGGAAGCGAGACGCGAACGGCCATGGTACGCGGCTACTTGATCTGCTTGTTCATCCTTGGCGTGCAGCAAGTGATGCTCTTCATCGCCTCCGAGGCGTTCGACGTATGGGCGGTTAGCGAACCGTCGGACTCCATCTACAATATGCGCGTACCGGGCTTATTCCCATTAATGGCTTGGGCTGCCGCGATATCGGAGGAGGCCGTCTACCGGCTGCTTGGCATTGCGCTCGTGCTCAGAATGACCCGCAGCCGGGTGCTGGCCGTGCTCCTGCCCAGCGTCATCTGGGCCATGAGCCATACGCAGTACCCGATCTATCCGGTGTACACGCGGCTAATTGAGGTAACGGTGCTCGGCCTCATTTTCGGATGGGCGTTTCTGCGGTACGGCTTCCTGACCGCTATGTTCGCCCACGCCGCTATGGACAGCATCCTGATGGGCCTATCGCTTATGTATACGGGAGAGCCGCTGCAGATTGCCCTCGGAGCGCTGTATCTCCTTGTTCCCGCAGCGGTCGGATGGATTATTGCGTGGCTCCACGGCCGATTTAATCGGCGTCCGCCTGCTGTATCTCTTCCTGGAGCTCCCCCGCTTCCGGAGACGAATCCGAATTCCGGCCGTTTAACGCCGATAAAATTTGGTCCGCCAGCTTTTCCCCGATCCCCAGAGGCTTGAAGTCTGCGACTTCGGCCTCTTTTATTTTTTTAAGCGAGCCGAAATGCTTAAGCAGCGCCTTGCGCCGCTTCTCCCCAATCCCGGGGATCGCGTCAAGCTGCGAGACGGTCATCGACTTGGCGCGGGTTTCCCGGTGGAACGTGATCGCAAAGCGGTGCACTTCATCTTGAATGCGCTGGAGTAAATAAAACTCCTGGCTGTCGCGCGGCACCGGGACGACTTCGGCCGGATCGCCGATCAGCAGCTGGGCGGTTTTGTGCTTCGCGTCTTTGACCAAGCCGCAGACGGGAATGTAAAGCCCGAGCTCGTTCTCCAGTACGTCGATCGCAGCGGACATATGCCCCCGCCCACCGTCGATGACGATCAGGTCGGGCATTTGCAGTCCTTCCTTGAGCACCCGCTCGTACCGGCGGCGCACCACTTCCCGCATCGTTTCGTAATCGTCCGGACCTTGAACGGTACGGATTTTGTATTTCCGGTACTCCTTGCGGTCCGGCTTGCCGTTCGTAAATACGACCATCGCGGATACCGGGTCCGACCCTTGAATGTTCGAGTTGTCGAACGCCTCGATCCGGTGCACCGTTCCGAGGCCAAGCCATTGTCCCAGATTTTCAACCGCTTTGACCGTCCGGTCCGCGTCGCGCTCAATCAGACGGAATTTTTCTTCCAGCGATACGCGGGCGTTGTCACAGGCCATGTCGACCATATTTTTCTTGAGTCCGCGCCGCGGAATATGCACTTTGACCTTGAGCCAGCTTTCCAGCGCTTCCTTCACATCGGCCTTGGACCCCGATCCGGCCGGATCGTCCGCTTCCGCCGGGTCATCGGCCGGCTCCATATCGGCATCCGTGGAATACGCCGTTCCGGCTTCAGCCACCATTTGCCCCGCCCTGTCTTCCATCGCCGGTGCCTCGACGGCTGCCGCCGCTTCCAGGCTTGGCGCGGGCTGTTGCCCTTCCGTCCATGCCGGGAGGAACACTTCCTTCGGCAGCGCCGGGTTCTCGCTGTAATATTGCGTCACGAACGTCAGGAAATCGTCATACGCTTCGCCGTAGTACGGAAATGACGACGCATGGCGCTCGATCAGCTTGCCTTGGCGCATATAGAGAATCTGTACGCACATCCAGCCCTTGTCCACAGCGAAGCCGAAGACGTCGCGATCCACGGTGTCCGTCGTCGTGATCTTCTGCTTTTCCATGACGGTATCGATATGCTGTATCTGGTCCCGCAGTTCCTTCGCCCGTTCGAAGTTGAGCTCTTCCGCCGCTTCGTGCATTTTGCGGGTAAGCTCCTGCTTGATCTCATTATGCCCGCCGCTGAGAAACCGGCTGATTTCGTGTACCATCTTGTCGTACGTCTCCTGCTCGACCTCGTACTCACAGGGCGCGATGCACTGTCCGAGATGATAGTACAGACATACGCGGTCCGGGAGCGTCTTGCATTTGCGGAGCGGATACAGCCGGTCCAGCAGCTTCTTCGTCGCCCCCGCGGCGTACGGGTTCGGATAAGGGCCGAAATATTTGGCCTTGTCCTTCAGCACCCGGCGCGTCACTTCCAGCCGGGGATGCTTCTCGTTCGTAATTTTGATGTATGGAAACGACTTGTCGTCCTTCAGCAGAACGTTGTATCGCGGATAATATTTTTTGATCAGATTGCACTCCAGAATGAGCGCTTCCATGTTATTGGCCGTCACGATGTACTCGAAATCGACGATGTCGTTTACGAGCAGCTGCGTCTTGATCGTATGGCTCCCGGTAAAATACGACCGCAGCCGGTTGCGCAGCACCTTCGCTTTGCCGACATAGATGATCGTGCCTTCCCGGTTCTTCATCAGGTAGCAGCCGGGCTGCTCCGGGACGAGCGACAGCTTGTTTTTGATCGCTTCCAGTATTTTTTTCCGGTCCTGGCGATCCGGTTCCCCTGCATATTCGGTCAACGCCTATCTCCCCTTTCCCAACGGCAAAAAGCTCTTTTTCCAGCATAGCAGAAAAAGAGCTTTTTCTCACGCGATCCGCAGGCTGCCAAATTATTGATGGCGGCTCAATACGTTTTTCAGCGCATCTTTGGACTGGAAGCCGACGATTTTATCGACCGGCTGGCCGTCTTTGAACACGATCAGCGTCGGAATGCTCATTACGCCGAAACGGGAAGCGGACTCCGGGTTGTCGTCCACGTTCACTTTCGCGATTTTCACGCTTTCGCCGATTTCTGTATCCAGCTCCTCCAACACGGGAGCAATCATTTTGCAAGGTCCACACCAAGGAGCCCAAAAGTCTACGAGAACCGTACCGGATCCTTCTACTTCAGTTGAGAAAGATTGGTCAGACACATTAACGATAGCCATGATTCAATTTCTCCTTTTGCGGAAATAATGTCAACATGTAAAGTATACCACAACGAGAGCCTTTTTCAACCGAGCCAAAGTTTGCACAATTGTCATTTTCCGTCCTTTACAATGGAAGGCGATTTTGGGTATACTAGCCGTATATGAGTATCGCTAAGCTGCCTAAGCTGTGCCATCCGGCGGCTATGCCCGGCACAACCCTAAGGAGGAACCTTGCATGAACGACTCGACAAGAAATCCCGAACTGCACGTGTACGAGGAACAACGGAATGACTTTATCGACGTTGCCACGGGCTTCGGCGTTTTCTTCGCCATCCTGCTCGTGATCGGCGTCATCGCGACAGCGGCTTCGCTTATGATGAAGTAATGATGGCCCGGCTGTTGCGAAAAGCCTCTGCTTGATCTCCATTTCCGGAGGGCGGCAGAGGCTTTTTTGTGCATTTTCCATGCTGAGCTAAAAGAGCGCGGCCCCTAGGATCAGGATCGCGCTCCCCGTTTGTTATACCCGTTGACCATGACCACGTCGACGAACGGCCGAATCCGGTCCATGATGCGCCGCCCTTTAAACTCCTCGTCCCCGTCCTTGCTGGTGAAGCTGAAATGCTTCTCCAGCGCGTCCAGATCGTGATTCGACGTGAAGAACGTCGGCTTGCGGTTCATCCGGTAGTTCAGGATCGCTCCCATCACATGGTCGCGAAGCCAAGGATTCAAGTTCTCCGCCCCGATGTCGTCGAAGATGAGCAGATCCGTCTCCTTCAGCACATCGATCGTTTCCTTCAGCTTAAGCGGGTCCTGGAACATCGTTTTCAAATCCTCGGCAAAATCCGGCATGTACACAATCGCCCCGCTGTAGCCTTCTTTTGCCAGCTCATAGAGCAAATAGCACATCAAAAACGTCTTGCCCGTTCCGAAGTTACCGGCTAAATAGAGGCCCGTTGACTGAAGCCCTTCCTGACGAATCTTTACAATATACTGCATAACCTGTCCGACCGCTTCTTCCCGGTCCGGATCTTTATCGAAAATTTCGAGCGACGAGTACCCTTGGGACAGCGCCCGCTCGTCTACATAGAAGCTGCGAATCCGGCTGCGGACCGCATCCTGCGTCGCTTTGGCGATAAATTTCTTGCATGCGACCTTCTGGTCGTACACCCGGGTCCAATCTTCTCCGGGCTCGACGTCGAGCAACGTGTAATGACCTTCCATATCGTTCGGGCACCGATCCAACCCCGGACAGTTATTGCAATTGTTATATTCCGTAATATATTGGTGCAGCTTATTCAAATTCAGCTTGATCGTCTGGCTGTCGAGTTCCGGGTGTTTGGCTCTCAGCTTGACGATCAGCGGATCGGATGCAATTTCCCGCACCTTATTTTCCGCTTGCTGCAACAACTGACGGCCCTGGCCGCCCCGCAAAAGTTCCCCAAGCGACTCCATCCGCTGCACCTCCCCATTGATTGCCAGCCGGGCATCGCTGACGCTTCTCTAGTACGATAGCGTCCTTTCCAGTCCTCTCTCAGGACTTCTATAGCTTGCCGTCGAGCTGCTGCGCCATTTTACGGAGCGCTTCCCGCTCGGCCGAAGACAGCGTTTTGGCTGCCTGCGTATCCTTGACGATCGGAATGACCGGCTTCTGCCGCCCCCGGCCTCCCCGGGCCGGAGCACTCGTACCGCTTGCGCCTGCGCTGCGGCGCGTCCGCTGCTGCTCCTGAAACTTCATTTGCTCGCGGATGTACTGTACCGCTTCTTCGAACGTATTGACCTGCTTGGCCAACATGTCCGTGACGCTGAACTCGATGGACGCTCTGGACCAGGAACGCTTATTGACATACATGTAATGAATCAGCACGTTCATGACTTCCTCGCGCAGGCCGTAGTTCAAATCGACCTTGGCCAGCGTATCGAGCAGCCCGTCCGGGATCGAGCCTTGACTGAAAATCTTCTCCAGCAAAAACGTATACGGCTCATTGCGCAAGATGTAGTTGTATTGATGCTGGTTGCATTCTCCTTGAAACAGATCGGGCACTTCGAGATAATATTCCATCTCGACGATTTTGTCGCCCGCCGGTGCCGGGCTGTTGCTTGCACGGTCCGTCTCGCCGGTTTTATCCGCAATCCTCGCCATATACCGCGTCCGCTCTTCGGTCCGCTTTTTATCCTGCCGGAACACTTGGTTCGCCTTGTGCTGAAGCAGCTCGAGCACGATCCGTCCGTCTTCGTCGAACACGCCGTCTTCGTCCAAGAGCCGGCATACGTCGGTCAGGAACAGGTTGTACTTTTTCGCTACAAAATTGATCGTCGCCAGCTGCTCCGGCTCGTATTTGAGCCGCTCCACGAAGTCCCGGTTTACCGACTCCCGCGGGAAGTGCATAATGATCTCCGCATATTGGTAGCCCTTGTACATGACCTCCGGCTTCGCTTCGGCAGGCTTGGCCGCCGCCGATTCGAAGAACGCCTTCTCCAGCTCGTGATCGATCACCTGCGTGTTCAGACGGAACAGCTCATAGAACGGTACGGACAAATTTTCGGTATTGGCGTCCGCCATTTCCTGCGCTTGCGGCAGCACCAGCTCGTCCCGCAGCGCAAACACCGCATATTTGCCGACCTTATCTCGCAGCAGCAGCGTCAGATGCTGATTCCGGAAAAATTCCGTCGGCGGCAGCGGCGCAAACAGCGTGTACTCGTACACGTAATCATCCGAAGCGGCCGCAAACCGGCGCGACGTCTTGAGCAGTCCCACCGCTTCCAGCCTCGAAGTCTGCTCGATGAACAGCTTCCGGCCGTTCTCGCTCGCTTCCAGCTCCAGCGCCAGAAACAGCTTGCGCTGCTGCTCCATCGCCGAATGCCCGACTTTGTCCGCAGGCAGCTGCTGAAACAACGTCATGTATACACTGACGGCGTAAGCGCCGATCATCGGCTGATACACCGCGGTCATCATCTTATAGTCCAAGCTGCTCAAAGCGAAATCCCGCACGACATAGAAACGGTGATATTCGGAAAAATGCAGCAAATTCGTTATCCGCATTCGGTCAAAACTCCATCCGTGATTCAAGTGTTTACCCTCCATTTTATCACACAAATCGACAAAGAGGATAGGAGGAAAAAGCAGGCTTTTTGGGGTTGGCAGAGAGTATGTTTTTGGGGATGAGAGGCTTGGGGAGCTGCGCTGCGAGTCGTGCTGACTGCCTCCGGCCGCTCTTAAAATCGGATTCTATTAAACTTACCTTGCGGTAAGAATCCGATTTTAAAGGCGGCACGTAAACTCAGAGTTTTCTGAAAGAAAACTGCTTCGGAAGCATATGCTCCGGCAAGTCACACGACTCTCCGCGCTCCACACCCCCTACTCCCACAAAAAAACATAAGCTCTGCCAAACGGCAGAGCCTGCTTGAAAAAGAGTAGTAAGAAAAACATAACACACCAAAAACCAAAAAAACTAAAACATCTTAAAGCCTTTTTGACGCAAGGATTTGATCGTAGAGCCGCTGAGGATGGCGCCGATCAGGCCGCCGATGGCAGGGATGTAATCGGCGATGGAATATTCGGCCAGGTTCGAGGCGAGCGAGCCGGTGCCCCAGCCCCAATAAATGACCAAGCCGATCATAAGCGCTATATATCCGTAAATGGGGAACCAAGTCGTTTTCATAAGCATGTTTAGAATAAAACCGAGCCCGAAAAACAACACGAACAGCAGCACGGTTACGATGATCAATTGCAGCAAAGCGGACAGCTCCTTTCCATATGCCTATATTGTATAAAAAAACAAAGGCGCGGTAAAGTGAGCCGTTGTGAACGAAATATGAAAAAAATCACAGGCTGCGGCCTAAAGAAGAGAACAGATAAAACGGTACCAGCCGATTGCCGCGATCCAAAACGGGATGCTGATAAGCGTCCCCATCAAAATGCCTAGCGTTAACCGGTTTGTCATGACGGACGCCTCCTTTAACAGGTACATCGGCATACGGACTCCGAATTGTAATAGCATTTTTATGGCAAGCGTTCACAAAAAGTTCGCCCTTTCGTCACGGAGCCGCATTTGCCCTTTGCAGCCGATTTCGCTACAATAATACCAAGCAGCTGGCAGCAGTGCCCATTTTGAAGGAATAAGGGAGTGTCCGTTAATGAGTGAAGTCGTACATCCATTGGATGGCTGGTATAGCTTGCATGATTTCCGCGCAATCGATTGGAACGCCTGGAAAAGCTTGACCGCTCAAGAAAGAGCGCGCGCCGAGGACGAGCTGTACACTCTGCTCGGCAAATATCAGAGCACCGAGGACCAAAAGCAGGGCAGCACTGCCTTTTATTCCATTGTCGGACAAAAAGCCGATTTCGTCTTCATGCATCTACGTGAGACGCTGGAAGAATTGAACGAGCTGGAAACCGAATTTAACAAAACCATGTTCGCGCAAGTGACGATTCCGACGTACTCTTACGTCTCCGTAGTCGAGCTCGGCGCTTATATGGCCAAGCCGGGAACCGATCCGATGCAGGACCCGGATGTCGTGGCGCGCCTGAAACCGATCCTGCCGAAAGCGGGACATATTTGCTTCTATCCGATGAACAAGAAGCGCGAGGGCAACGACAACTGGTATATGCTGCCTGCCGAAGACCGCCGCAACTTTATGCGCGGACACGGAATGATCGGCCGCAATTATGCCGGCAAAGTGAAGCAAATCATCGGCGGCTCCATCGGTCTGGACGATTGGGAATGGGGCGTTACGCTGTTCGCGGACGATGCGCTGCAATTCAAGAGAATCGTTCATGAAATGCGCTTTGACGAAACGAGCGCCCGGTTTGGGGAGTTCGGCGATTTCTATGTCGGCAACTTGCTGAATCAAGAGAAAATGGCTTCGATGTTGAAGCTGTAACGGGCCAACCAGCTCAAAAAACCCTTGCTGCCATTCGCCGAAACGAAAGCTGCAAGGGTTTGCTCGTTTATTCGTCATCTTCATCCAAGAGCTCCAGCTCTTTGCGCCGCAAGTACTCTTCCGTGTCCCGATCGCGCTGCCGCGATTTTTCCTTCAGCCGCTCGATGGCCGGAAGAATGAGGATGTCGATTTCTTTCTGCACGATATACGACAGGTCGTAACGGTTCTGCGATTCGAGGTAATGACCTACATCGAGAAGGGCGTTGTATCGGTCAAGCTCCTCCCGAGTGAGCAGCCCCCGAACCTGAATGCTGCAGTTGCGCATCGGTCTAGAAGCGGCCTTTCTTCAGCATGAGCGGAATACCGCCGATGATGTACAAGTAGCGCAGATCGATAAGCTTCTTCATCACGGCTGCGGTACCGCCCTTGATTTTCTTGGAGCCGACGATTCCGATTGCTTCGCCGCGTCCGAGAGAGGCTACGGTACCTTTCGGTTTATACTCGAACTTCTTCAGTTCGGAGCCGCGGATTTGCGCTACCAGATTGTGCGCGCACACATCGGCTTGCTGCATCGAGATTTGCGCCGTTGGCGGATAAGGACGTCCTTCCGGGCTCATCACAATCGAGCAATCGCCGAGCACGTATACGTTGTCATGCCCTGGAGCGTGCAGCGTATCGTCGACCTTGATGCGGCCGCGCATCGTCTCGAAGCCGGCTTCCTCCAGCATATGATTGCCGCGAATGCCGCCTGTCCAGATGACGGTAGCGGATTTGATCTCTTCACCGGTTGCAAGCACGACGCCGTCCGGGGTGCACTCTTTGATCGCGGTCGCGATTTTGAACGTGACGCCTTTATTTTTCAATACGTTCATCGCGTACTCGACAAGCTCGGGGTCGAAGCCTGGGAGCGCCGTCGGAGCCGCTTCGATGTTATATATTTTTACGAGGGATGGATCCACGTCGAATTCTTTGCACAAGTCTGGAATCCGGTCGGCCAATTCACCGACAAACTCGATCCCGGTGAAGCCGGCGCCGCCGACAACGAAGGTCAGATAATCGGTGCGGGATGGCTCGCGCTTGAACTTCGCGAATTGGTATTCCACGTGCTCGCGGATGAACCGAACGCTGTTGATCGAGCGAATATTCATCGCATACTCTTTCAGCCCCGGAATGCCGAACGTTTCCGGTTCGCCGCCCAGGCCGATGACCAAGTAATCGTAAGAGAGCGTGCCCTCTTCCAGAATGACTTTTTTCTCTTGCGGCCGAATTTGAACGACGGTCGATTTCACGAAATCGATCTTGAACTCGTCGATCAGCTTCAGAATGTTCACGCGTGCATTTTCGGGATTATCCGTCCCTGCCGCAGGCATATGCAGATGGGTCGTAATATAATGATAGTCGTGTTTGTTTACGAGCGTGACGTCAGCTTCATTATAATTCAGCTCTTTTTGCAACCGAATAGCCGTTACGATCCCGCCGTAGCCTGCGCCTAAAATGACTATTCTTGGAATTCGACTCATGGTTCTATCCCTTCCATCACATATTTTTCTATATAGTATATGAGTTTGAAAACTGTTTGTGAAAAATTACACAAGCGATGCCGAAAAATGGTTCTTCTTCCTACAGGGTTCCCTCCGGCGTTTGAAAATATAAGCAAATGATGTGTATTTATACCAACAGTTTTAACCAATTCAAATGCAATAATATAATGATACGAGGCAAATAGCAAGTTTTATTTTGATTAAAAACCCAGGAAAATCGCCAGACTACTATGGTATTCCCTCGATTCCTTCGGCTGCTGCCTTTTTGCCATATAAAAACTTTATCAGGCTAATTAATTATATCTCTCATTGAAAAGTCTAATTTATATTTTCAATGCCGTGACCGTACGATTATAATTAGAATGGACTTTACTATGTTTCGGAGGTGTTTGACCCACCATGAGCAGCGAAATCGTCGACATTATTATCGTGGGCGGCGGCCCGGCAGGGATGTTTGCGGCGTTTTACGGAGGAATGCGCCAAGCTTCCGTTAAATTGATTGAAAGCATGCCACAACTGGGCGGTCAGCTTGCAGCGCTTTATCCGGAGAAATACATCTATGACGTAGCCGGCTTTCCGAAGGTAACGGCGCAAGAGCTTGTTAATAATTTGGAAGCACAAATGAAGCATTTCCCGATCTCCATCTGCCTGGAAGAAAAGGTATTGAAGGTAGAGAAAAAAGACGAGCGCCTGTTCGAAGTGACGACGGACAAAGGCGTGCATCAATCTAAAGCGGTCATCATTACCGGCGGCGTCGGCGCATTCGAACCGAGAAAGCTCGAACTCCCGGAAGCGGCGCAGTACGAGAAGAAAAACCTGCATTACTTCGTCAGCGACCTTAACCGCTTCGCAGGCCAAAAGGTACTGATCAGCGGCGGAGGCGATTCCGCGGTAGACTGGGCTCTGATGCTCGAACCGGTCGCGGAGAAAGTAACGCTGATTCACCGCCGCGACAAATTCCGCGCGCATGAGCACAGCGTCGAGAATCTGATGAAGTCCAAGGTGGAAGTCATCACTCCGACCGAAATCAAGAAGCTCGAAGGCAGCGACCAAATCGAGCAAGTTGTACTTGCCGACTGCAAAACGGGCGAAGAGCGCGTCATCGATGTCGATGCCGTGATCATCAACTTCGGCTTCGTCTCCTCCCTCGGTCCGATTGCCGAATGGGGATTGAACATCGACAACGGCTCCATCGTCGTCGACTCGCGGATGGAAACCAGCATTCCGGGCATTTTCGCTGCCGGCGACATTACGACGTATCCCGGCAAGCTGAAGCTCATTGCCGTCGGTTTCGGCGAAGCGCCAACCGCCATCAACAACGCGAAGGTGTACATCGATCCGACAGCCAAGCTGTCCCCAGGCCACAGCAGCAACATGAAACTGTAAAATCCTTTCATCTATATAGGCTTTAGCCGAAAAGATCGCTCCGTTCCCAACGAGAGCGATCTTTTTATTATTAAACAGCAGAATTGTCATTGAATCAGCTACCCCTTAATCCCGGAAAACGTAATTCCCTGAATGAATTTTTTCTGGGTGAAGAAGAACAAAATAACGACAGGAATCGTCATCATCGTAGCTACCGCCATCATGAGCCCCCACTCCGAGCCCTTCTGATTCTGAAACTGCTGAAGCCCGAGCGACATCGTATACGAAGCTTCGTTCGTCAAGTAAAGCAACGGACCGATGAAATCCGTCCAGCTGTTCATAAATTGAAACAGCGCAACCGACAAAACGGCGGGCTTGGCTAACGGAAGGATCACTTTCAAATAAATCGTGAATTCGTGCGCCCCGTCGATTCTGGCCGCATCCAGCAATTCATCCGGAAGCCCGAGGAAAAACTGCCTGAGCAAAAAAATAAAAAACGGAGCTCCGAAGAACAATGGAACGATTAAAGGCAGAGGCGAGCAGACCCCCCCCACCCTGTT
>NZ_JTHN01000045.1 GCF_001399685.1 Paenibacillus sp. A3 | reverse complement strand
AGTCCATTGCCGAAGCAAGCTGGTCAACCCTTCGCACGATGCTGGAATATAAAGCGACGTGGTATGGTCGCACAATCAGCATGGTCGCCAAAAACTATCCAAGCAGTCAGCTTTGTCATGTATGCCAATCGCGCAACCCCGAAGTGAAAAATCTAAACTTGCGAGCGTGGACCTGTTCAGGATGCGGCACGCACCATGACCGTGACCACAATGCCAGCATGAACATCTTGCAAGAAGGACTGCGTTTGTTGGCGAAGTTGGGCTGAACTGCGGGAACCGCAGGGATCGCTTGCTCAAGAAGAGAAGGATGCTTCTCTGTTCGCAAGAATCCCCCACCTCCGCCATTAGCGCAGGTGGTGGGAGTGTTCAACCGTTGCGATTCCGCTGCAACTTTTCCGTGATATCTAGAATATGTCGCGTCAGCTTTTCGGCAATAAACGCTTTGGCTTCCTGACGGTTAATATCGATCTTTTCCCCCGAATCCCGCGCTGTCGCATTTCACCTTCCCCGCAACTACGTACAGCCGTCGGGTGCGATTGCTTGAAGAGGAATTTGTCCGCGCCTAATTTTCGATCATGGACAGCGCGTGCGGCAGCAGGATGGAATTGCGAAGCAGTTCTTCATTTGTTGTAATATGCGTTCTCATCATACGTCCGACTGACAAAAATATCAACGCACATTTCCCCGATGCTGCTGCAAACAGCCCGCTCCCGTTCTCGGCTACTGACTACGTTTTCGAATCGAAAATAGACGGTCACCGCCTCATTCTTTCGAGGACCGACTGCGGCCAACCCCGCCTATACAGACGTTGATTGCACACGTCTGTACCCGGAAATTGAATGCCTTAGCGCGCGACGACGTTATTCTCGACGGTGAGGTCTCGCCAAGGACAACACAGGCACGATAGACTTCGAATCCGTTATGCAACGTTTTTCGCTTCCATAATGCAGGAAATTAAGAAATCATCATACTTCAGCTAATTCTGGTCTTTTCACCTGTAATGGGGGAGGGATTAACCAACCTTTTTCTTTGCTCATTCTCAATATTTTTAAACCGAGAGCAGCCTTTGTGGCATGGTACTTTGCGAACAAAGTTCCTATGTCTTCTCTAATTGACGTACCCATTATTTGACTGCAAGCAACCAAGCCCATTGAAGTATCTGCTGCAATCATTGGTGCAATTTCTTGATCAGTAAATCTTGCACCGACAGGGATATCTTCGAGTTTTGCTTCTGGTTTCAAAGGCATAACTGGAGAAGGAGCAATGCCATTATGAGTTAGTATTGAATCGCATTCACTTACTTCTAGTTCAGCTTGATTAATTAGATCACCAAGTACTTTTTTTAAGTCACCATCACCAGCATGATATTGATAAACTCGATATGCGGATATACAGCCCTTAGCTTTCATTGAGAATTGCCACAAATTAAAAATTTCGCCGTAATGTAAAGGTTCATCATTGGGATTACCACTTAAGATTCCCATTTTGCACGCTCCTTTTTAGTCAATTGCACTCAATGGTAATATGTCCAATTTTTATTTTTTACTTATTTTAAAATTTTTCCAATGATAATGGCGCGGACTGGCGCGCCGCTCAAAATCATATCTTGGACATACGTAGAGGTCTACAGGAAGGCGGAATTCGGCTGGCTGGGGTGCCGGAGAGCGGCGGCAAGCTGCGACCGGTAGGCGTGATTGAACTCGGGGTGACGCCGCGGCTAAAAGCGAGGGTGAAAATACGGATTTGGATCCTTTACACCTCCGTCCAAATTCTTAAGCTGTCTATAAAATGATAATTTCGCAAAAATACTAATTTACAGTATAGGTAATTAATGTTAATATAATATTACAACAATTTATTCCAATTAAAGGAGATGATTTACATTGAAGAAATTTGTTGTTAATGGTTTGCTGGCTCTTTCGCTTACGGCCGGGATCGTTGCTTATCCACTTGATGTTTCTACTGTTAATGCACAGACTACAGGTAATGGTCAGCGAGTAGCAGGGCTAAACCAAGTGCAGCCTGCGGCATCTGATACAATCTACTTCTATGATGATTATGTACAAAGAGGAAAGTGGATTAGGAGGACGGATGCGAAAATTACAATTACTACTCCTAAACAATATAGATTACAAGTTATCCAAAACTCTCTTGATGGCACTACTATTAGTAATGTAGCGTACGATTTAATCAATGAAAACGACTTTCGTGGGAGCAGAGGACCCTTCGATTTTTCAGGCAACGGCAAATTTAGAGAAAAATATATAACGCTAATCCCTGGAACGTATCACATCGAATACTTTAGCCAGCATAATAGTCCTATTAAGATTGATGTAACGCTCTACCCGGAATGAATGATTTCATGTATAGTGCACGGTAGTAAACTTGTTGTCCAGAATTAATCAGGGATTCGGGGTGTCTAGTATTAGACGCCCCGATCTCTTTTGATCACCTATAATTCATGTCTCTCTTCCTCCGCTCTCCGCCTTCAAAACGCCTTCCACAAAGATATTCGGTTCACCTATACTGATCTTTTCATGAAGCAGATTACCTGCGAATTGCATTTCCATCTACAGAACATCTTCTGGCGATTCTGTGCCGTAGTCCTGCGGATCAAGCTCTACCTCTTTGGTGATCGTCACCGTGATTACTGCTTTCATTTTCGGTCTCCCTTGCTCTCCGGAGAATCATCAACCTGCAGCAGGTTCTAGCGCGGGCAGTAATAATCTACCTTCGAAGATTTTCCGCCCCGGGGAACAGCAATGATGTGCCGCGGGGTAACATTAAGTTTATTGAGCCCCAACACAAACCACTTTCCAATAAGGTCATTCCACTTAGTATGTCCGTCTTGAAACTCCCTTGGAATATCGCTCATCGGCGGCAACAGTTTCTTCATATCCCCGCCAAAGGCCAATTGCACATCACTCACATCGACTGGTTTGATCCAATTTTTCATTTAAATATACCTCCCAATATTTTTTAAATCAGTTCAATACGAATTACATTCCGGATGTCTCGTACATGATCATCTAGATCCCCGAAACTCCGAATACTCAACTCGACATCTGCAAACTCTTCAGGACGATTGATGTTCAATGGTTCTCCTTAGACAGCGCCAATTTAATTAAACCCATTATTTGACGACATCCGGCGGAGCGGTGCCTGCTCACAGCGTCGGCAAGCCGGAAACGTACCGTCCCGGCTGGTTAAGAAAAAAGCAAGATGGTTAAGCCCATTTTTTTAGATGGATAAGTGCCCAATTCCTCCTCTCTGTCATATGGTGGAGTATGTTCTAATCAGAGAGGAGAAATCAAAAATGTCTCAAGAGACGATAATCGAAACCGAAACCGCCGCAGAGGAGTTCGAACACATCCGTCCGTATCGGCAGCCTTGGTGGCACCCACACGGTCACGGTCTTTCAGGTCAGCCTTCTTCGCCTCAGCCTTATTGGCCGCATTACGGACAGCATTATCACCAATATCTCGATGTAACGCATCCTCAAAGCTTCAATCCTCACAGCTTCAATCTACACGGCTTCAATCCGTTTGGATTCCATCGGCACCACTATCCGCACGACCATCATCATATGCATGGGCATCATTTTTACCATCATGCCCGCTGGGTACAGGATCCTTGGACCGGCGAATGGTACCTCGACTGAAGAAAGGCTGCGCGACACAATGGGCTGTCGTTAATCCCCTTCTTCTTCAAACAGGTGTTCATCTTGATGTATCCATCGGACACCGTGTGCAGTACCGGACGCTCTCCAGACGCGATTGATTTTCTCGGCCTGCTCTTTTGTAATAATCTCACTGTTGTAATTGATGTATTGCCCCGGTCGTAACTCCGACAACCCATTTTTTTCCATTGATAAAACCCTCCCATGCATTTTTGTTAAAATAATTCCAGTTTCCAAGTCTTGTAGCCGTACATAATTCGGTGCTGCTTCATAACGAACTCTAAATTCGTAAGCCCTTAGAACCTTATCTCCATAGATCGTATAGGTGAGGTCAACGCCATCAGCGGCGGCTCGCAAGCTGCCGTCACCGCTCCTTTTCCCGTGAAGGTTAACGGCAAAACGATCGTTAATGCGGACGAACCTTATCCTGTTTTGCTGTACCGCAACATCGTTTATTTCCCGATGACTTGGAGATTCGCTCACGAGGAGTTCAACTGTAAAACCTCTTGGGACGGCGTACATGGCTTTGCCATCCAATCGTGCGCAGGACCTAGTGATGAGGGGCGCATTCAAGCGGAGGCGTTAAACCTGGCGAACGGCGGTCAGCTTGCCGTGAAGGACGGCTGGATGTACATGAATCCGTACCTCTACTCGGAGGCAGCGCACCAGTTGGTCAATCCAAGCCGGACGGCTCGAGTCAGACCAAGCTTTCGGACGATAAAGCCACCTCCATTAATGTGGTTGGGGATTGGCTGTACTACATCGTATCCGAGCCATCGAAGCGAAACGCCATCTACAAAATCAAAACCGACGGCACGGAGCGGACGCTTGTGTCGCAGACGAATGCCAGCTGCCTGTGGGTCCGGGACGGATGGATGTATTATCTTCGCCTTGCCGAACGCGGCGGTAACGATAACGCCCCCTACTACGCTCCGGACGGCCTCGAGCGGATGAGAACGGACGGTTCGGAGCAAGCAGACGCTGCTTTCCAGCATGGACAACATCAAGTATTTTTTTCTGCAAGGCGAACGTCTCTATTGTCTGACCAGTGAAGGGAAAAAGAAGCTTTACGTCATGGACATCGAGGATCGGGACGAACGGAGCTGCGGGATAATGTGACGGAGATCAGTATCATTGACGATGGTCTATTATGTGAAAGACGACCTTCTGTCCATGCCAAACAAACAAGCCCTCGAACCAACCTTGCGGTTCGAAGGCTTGTTTTCTTCGCACGACCGGACATGCGAGCAAAGCACGGGAAAGCGTTTTTCTGGAGATTTCGATGAAAAATTTTGGTCCGGGCTGTTAGACGGTTTCCGGCAGAAAGAGGCGCTCTCGCACAGGAACGATTTCTGATGAATCGGATTTGGCAAAAGGAAACAACTACTATCTCCGCCTTCTCGGTCTTGTGTTTGAAATGCTTGTGCGAGCTCCATCCAGGGCCATCGACGTTACGGGGAAAGCAATGGCAGAACTGTCCGGCGCGATTACGGCTGGTTGGCGGAGAGCCGCCAAGCTTCGTGTAAGTGCTTCCATCAGGTCAACGACAGGTGAAATTTGAGGCTGCTCAATCTCCCTGTTTTGTATCTTAGCCTGAATAAGCTGTTGGAGTGCAGCCTCGTAATTGCTGCGATAATCGTTTCGGAAAGCCCCGCTGATATGGTTAATCAATTGCACGGCCATTTGGAGTTCGGATTCGGAAAACTGCGTCCCGCCTTCAAGTCCCGGTACCTCCCGTACCGATCGTATTTCCGCGGGGTAATAAATGAAATGAAGCGCAAGACAGTTATGATGCAGTCGAAGAACTGTCAGATGCTCACTTGTACGAAAGGCAATTTTGGCCACAGCGACCATTCCTGTTTGATTCATAGCGGTATAAAGAAGTCTATAGGATCTGCTGCCGAATTCACTCGGCCCCAAATAATAGGCATTCTCATAGTAAATTGGATCGATGCTGTCCTGGTCCGTAAAGTGAAGAATTTCGATCGTTCTCAGCGTAGGAAGAGGCAGCTTGTCCATGTCTTCATCAGCAATCGTGATGAAATGCCCCGGAGCATATTCATAGCCTCGCATAATTTCTTTCTGCTGAATTTCTCGATTGCAAGAGGGGCACCATTTTTTATACTGTATGGGCTGATGACAAGATGCATGCAAGCTGCGGAAACTTGTTTTATGCTCTTCCGTTGCTTTATACATACTAATCGGAATGTTCACCAATCCAAAGCTGATCGTGCCTTTCCACATTGCCCGCATACTGTGCCCCCTGTTCCATTTTCCCTTATATTCCCCTGAATAAGGAAATATTAATCAACAAAGCATCCTCTCACCCCCTCCGCTTGGGCAGAAGGCACAGGCAAATAAACGCGGCAAAAGCAAGGCATCCCGTAACGGTTAGAGAGACGTAAAATGCCCGTACATAATCCGGCAGGTCCGCTGCCGTCAGCGGCTTACCCAGCACGGCCGAGAACAAAATGCCGATCAGCGCAACCCCCAGCGAATTGGCCAAATACGTGAAGGTCGTGAACAAGCCCGAGCCAGTGCCCGCATTTTTCGCAGGCACAACGCTGAGCGCTACATTGACAAGCGGTGTGCCGGCCAATCCCAGACCGAGACCGTACACCAGCAGAATCGTCATATTCCGCATGGTCAGCAGCTCCGCCGCATCGGCATACAGCGATCCAATGAGCGCAAAGCTGGAGACTGCCATGACCAACGCGCCTATTTTCAGCACGACGTCTCCCCATCTCCTGACGATTCCGGAAGATACCAGGGAGCTCAGGAAAGAACCGACGCTGATCGGCAGAAAAACCAGACTCGTGGATTGGACGCTATAATGCAGGCCGTATTGCAGGAAGTAGCTCAAGATAAAGAAGAAAGAGAACATGCCGCTGTAGAACACCGTTACCGTGATCATGCCGACTCTGAACGAAGGCAATTTGAATATGGACAGATCAACAAGCGGAACGGCGCCCTGCTTGCTTTTCCGGAGTTCGACGGCGACGAAGGCCAACAGAACGGGGATAGCCAAGACCAGACAGCTCCACGTCCAGAGCGGCCAGCCTCGCTTCTGCGCCTCCGACAGCGGATAAATCAGCAGAAACAACCCGGCGATCAGCAGCGCGGCGCCGCTCCAATCCATGCGTTGCCCCCGCACCCCTCGCGATTCGGGAATGACCGGCAAAAACAGCAGGACAAGCACACCGATCGGCACGTTGAAAAAGAAAACATTCCGCCAACCGAGCGCGAACCAATTCCAATCGATCAGCAGCCCGCCCAAAATCAGGCCGAGGGTGAAGCCGACGCCGATCAATGCGCCGTAAATTCCAAAAGCGAGCGCCTTCTCCTGCGGCGGGAAGCTCACTTGCATCGTCGACAATACCTGCGGCTGAATAATCGCTGTGGACAGCCCCTGCACGACCCGAATGGCGATCAGGACCGACGGATCGGAAGCCACCCCGCCGAGCGCAGCCATAAGCGTAAAGCCGGCCACGCCGATGACTAGCATCCGTTTTCTGCCGTACATATCGCCGAGTTTGCCGCCTATAATCAAAGCCAGCGCCATGCCAAGCGAATAACCGGCGACAATAAACTGGGCTTCGGAGAAACCCGCATGCAGGCTATTTTGCAGGGACGGCAGCGCGACCTGAATCATGAACGTATTCAATTGGATCAGCAAAATGGGCAGCAAAACCACCGCAAGCGCATACCAACGGCGGCGGTCCGTCTGCTGCTTCGGGGAACGATCGGATGTGAATGTTTCGGAGATCGGATTGGACATGGAATTTCCTCCTACAGTAAAATCTAGGCTTTTCGCGTTGGAACAGGCGGCCGTCAGCCCGTCGGTTCAGCGTTTGATAATGATTATCATTCGAAAAGCCATTGCCGCGCTACCTGTGGAGGAAGTTTTTATCCCTGCACAAGGAGGAAAATAAACAAAAAAAACCCTCAAACCTTTGGAAATCCAATGGTTTGGAGGGCCCGCTTCAACGGTTATTGTTCTCCTGGTCCATGCTATGCCGCAAGTCCAAATGGAGAAGCTGCTTTACATATTCGCCGGGATTACAGCCGTAGTGCTTCCGAAACGCCGTCGTAAAATTGCTGACATTGCTGTAACCGACAGCAACGGCAGCTTCGCCCACATTCATCCGTTCGATTTCCATGAAGCGGAGCGCCTTCTCCATCCGCTCATGCCTTACAAGCTCGAAGATCGTCATGCCGAACAGCTCGCGAAAGCCCTTTTTCAGCTTAAACTCGTTGATGCCGGCGAGTCTGGCCAGTTCCCGGATGGACAGGGGATGCTCAGCCCGGCTGATCACCCACCGCCTGACCTCCTTCAGCTTCTCGATATCGTCGCGGCGCAGCACGAGCTTGCGATCGGCAGGAGCACGTCCGCCCGCCTCGGCAAACAAAGCAAGAAGCTCCATCGCTTTGCCTTCCATATACAATCGCTTCATCGAGCCTTTGTAGGTGCAGTGGATGAGATCGGATACGCATTTTCGGATGGCCGGGGAATCGGCGTAAGGATCAATACTTCCCTTATGCCGCTGTATCCACGCTTCCATCCCCTGTTTCTCGGACGCATCGTCGGCATAACGAAGCAGCTCCTCGGGGGCAAAACGCACCTCCAGCAATTGCTGCCGGAGACCCGCTTTCATTTCCTCGTAGACTTGAATATTTTCCAGGAACAGAACGTTGCCCGTCCGGCTCCCCGTCAGGTTTTCTTTGCCGTTCCATTCGCAGTAAATTTCACCGCTTAAGCAGTAGCTCAGCTCGAACAGCCGGCATGCTTCCATAATGTGAAGCTTCATATTGCGCTCGTACGTCATATCCGATACAACGATCTCCATTCCCGGACGAATCTGCATCCGGGTGATCTTCCCCTTTCCGATGTGAGGCGGCGGGGAAAGCTGCTGTTCCCAACTTCGCGTACGAACCGTTCCATGAACCAATTCGGCGATCCGGTCAAAATAATCGTGTATGTTGGCTACCACAACATTCGGCGTCAAAAAACGCACCTTCTTCCAGTTATCCAATGAGAATGATTATCATCCATTGTACTTGGTCGGTGCGTTCATTTCAACGGCAATTGATTGTGCACTCCCCATTTGCACATCTCCTCCAGAATGGGCATCAACGTTTTTCCTCTTGGAGTTAGCGAATATTCCACCTTCGGAGGCGTTTGCCGGTACTCTTCCCTGTTACAACTGGAAGCCGCTGGCAAGCATGGCCGGAGACTACGCGGGACTGACGCCTACTTTTTCATTCGATCCAGGGAATCGTCAAGAATAAGAATAAAAAGCTTTGACAGAAGCGGAAATGTTCAGCTCTCCCGGCTGGATGGGAGTAGCGCCTGCAGCGGCAAAAGACACCATCTGATACGGGCGCGGTTCGATGGCCTGTGACGTTTCTTGAATCCGAACCGGGGTAGGATGTAGCGCTACGCCCATCGCTTTCGCAAGGGTCGCCGCCTTCTGGCGGCTGCTGTGGACTGCCATCGTCAACGCCTGATGGTAATAAGCCTCCGGATGAGCCGAAGTAAACTGGATGCCGGATACGGTGTTCGCTCCATGACGAACCGCCGTGTCCACGATAACTCCCGTCTGCTCGATCTTGTCCGTCGTGACTCGCAGAAGATGGGTGACTTTGTAGCCGCGGAACGTTTGCACCCCGTCCTTGTAATTGTATTGGATCTCGATGCCATACTGGACCGTCTGCACCTTTTCCTTCGGAATTCCCAGTTGGTACAGCGACTGGAGGATGCTTGACACCGCTCCGGCATTTTCGGTCTGAGCTTCGCTCAGATTCGCCTTTTCCGTCACTACCCCGAGCGTAATCAGCGCCCGGTCCGGAGCCGCGGCAACCGTTCCTTCGCCGGATACCTCGATGATGTTCCTGAAGCTTTCGGTTGATGCCGTCGTCGTATTCATTTCGGATCACCTTCCTTAAAAGGATCTACTATCCAATGTATTTCCATCCAACCCTCGTATGAACCGTGCGAAACTGAAATAACCGAACCAAAGCACCGGCAGCCTCCTCTCGTGGGAGACAGTGAAAAAACAGTTCATGAGAGCGTGAATTCGGCAATTCCGCAACCTTGAGCGCTTCCAAACACAAAAAATCGGCGGCCCTCCCTCGACAAAATATCGGGAGACGACCACCGCTTCGCCCGGCGGTTCAACCATTGCCGCCTGGACGGGACAACGTTCCCGCTTCCCGCGTCGTTCTTATTTATTTCACCGTAATGACTCCGTCAAACATATACATTCCGCAATGATAGCGATACGTGCCAGGCTTCAATTCGGGTAAGGCGACGATATTGTTTCCAGTTGCCAGTGGAGCGTCGATAATTCCCAGATCTTTGGAAATCATGCTTTTGATACAAGTAAATCGCGTCGATTTCTTGAAGTTGATTTTGGCCGGCACGCCCGCCTGAAGCTCGATTTGTTTGGGCTCAAAGCCGTCTTCCTTTACCTGCACGGTCGCGACCTGGTATCCCGCCGCTTTTTCAGCGATCAAAGGATCGACCGAACTCGAATCGTCTTGAATGAAAGCAACGAGAACGGCCCCGATGCACAATATACCGAAGGCTGCCGCCAAGAACACGAGCTTATTTTTGCTGATTTTCATTCCATTTCCACCCTCTCGGTTGGTTTCTTATCTGCCGTTGTGGAACACATCAAGTATAACGGAACAAGCATTGTGCGGGCATGGAACATTATGTCAACTTTCGAGCCAGCCAGTACATAGAGCCGAAGGTTATTTTGCGGAAATGCGGGACTGCGGCGCGTCGATTTTTCCCTGGAAGCGCAATCGATTGACCCAGTAGGGACTCCCCCTTCATCCTTTCCACGTCTGCCACGCCATGCTCCTTGATTAACTATAACCAAGATTCATCGTCCTAAAATGGCTCGCAAGAGCTATCTTTATGTCCAAATGAAGGCAAATTGCTTCAGATCGCGCATGCATGCAAAAAAAAGAGCCGCATTGTGCGGCCCTCCTTTGCTTGCCTGCTTGACTCAGGGAGCATAACGCCTATTCCGCTAACGGAGCCTTCGGCCGGAACCATAGTCCGAGCAGCGCGAATAAGACGTACGCGCCGCCAAGCCAATAAAACATGCTGTGGACGGAGAAGTACTGCATGCTGAAGCCGCCGATGTTCGGCCCGGTGATGCTTCCGATGCTGAACAGCACGGAGGCGATGACGTTCGTGCGGGGCAGCACGGCTTTTGGCACCACATCCGCCGCATAAGCTAGCCCCAACGTAAAGAACGAGCCGACGAGCCCGCCGGCCAGGCCAAACAGAATCAGCACCAGCAGCAGATTCCCCTGCGCGGCGAACGGGACGGCTGCAAAGGCGGCTCCGCCGATCAAGCCTGCCGTCATGAGGATCGGCTTGCGGCCCCACCGGTCGCTCCATATGCCAAGCGGCAGCTGAAGGATCAGAGAGCCGACCCCGATGACCGGCAGCAGCAGCGAAATCCAAGCGTCGGAGATGCCGATGCGCAAGCCGTAAGCGGGAAAATTGCTGTTCATGGACGATTCCATGTATCCGTACAGGAACGAAGTAAGCAATGCGTACCAGGCCAGCCGGAACACGGCGGGATAGGTGGCCGCCGCTTGCGACCCCTGCTCCCTCCTCGCTGTTTCCGGACGCGCATTGGGCAGCCGGCTCACGAACAGCAGCGATACGATCGTGCACAGCATCGTCGCCAGAAAAGGCGCCCACATGCCGTAGGGCAGCAGGTTGATGCCAAGCGGTCCCAGGCTGAATCCCGCCCCGTAAGCCATCCCGTAGAGCGAGATGTACCGGCCGCGTTTATCCGCAGGGGAGCGGGATACGATCCACAGCTGGGTCGCATAATGCAGACCGCTGTCTCCCACGCCTACCATAAACCGCAGCACAAGCCATACCCAGAAATTAGGGAATGATGGAAATAAGATCAGCGTGACAAGCACGATCAGGATGCCGCCGACGATCACCGGCTTGTAGCCGAAACGGCGCACGGGCTTCTCAATCCAAAACATCGTAGCAAAAGTTCCGATGTACAAAGCGGCCGCGTTCAAGCCGTTTACCCCGGTTGAGACCCCCGTCTTGTCAAGCAGCAGAGTAAGCAGCGGCAGCAGAAGCCCTTGGTTCATCCCAGCGATAATGACTACGGTAATCAGCGTAAGATAATGCCGGAGCTGGAACGGGGCTACCATGCCGCGTTCATGGGATAACGTCAACGGTAACTCTCCTTCACGACTTCAATTCGGGATGCCTTGACTATTGTAGCTGATCTTTGGTCAAAAATCGACCGTTAACGTTAAGCCATCGAGCTGCCGGCAATAAAAAAAGAAGCTGCCGGGATTGCAGCTTCTTGAGTCTATTCTATTAAGATCCCTTCAACAGACTATTTATTGTGCCGTACCCTATTGTCTTGCGACAGGTACGGACCGGGTTTGAACTGTGACTCTTTTTTAGCTCGACTATCGCCTAATTATTCATAGACAATCATCCATAAAATATCCAGTCACATAAGTATAAGCAATAATAAGATTAAAATAAAGGAGTGATTGTCTTGAATTATCGTCAATTTCAGTCTGGCGGTTGGCCAATATCTAGCTACCGCTATCCCTACTATTACAATCCCTATTACGGGTACACCCCTTATTCAATGCCAATGAGCAGCACTTGCCAACCCCCTTTTGAAATAGATGGGGAGTGCGAAGATGATTGCCTTAGGTCTGGAGGGAGACCAGAATTCTGTCGAAGAGCTTGTTGTCGACTACCCCAATAATACTCGCTCAAGGTTCAGTTATAGTTTTGCCCTCAAAACAACCTCAATCAATACAATAGAAACCCGGCAGACGTGGGTTTCTCTACCATCTGAAAAAGTCGAAGCAGCTTCCTATCCTAACACTCAATAGGAATATAAATGACCATGCTTATGGCATCCGGAGACGACTTGAGCACATCGGTCACCTCAAAATCCGGCCCCTCCCGCCGTTCGTAATTCGAATTCGGCAGCCATGTGCCGTAGATGTATTTTCTCGTATTTTGCGCCGATCCGTCGACCCGAAATGCCGCATATTTTCCCTTCGGAATCTCGTAACAGATGAACCCCGGCTCCAAATCTTCCGTCAACTCGTGCACTTCTTCTCCGATCACGAACGAAAATCGGCCGTCATCCTGAAAATTGCAGGCAATCCCGTAGGCCATCTCCGGGGCCGCTCTGCCCGGGATCTTCAGAAATAATCCGTTGCTCCCGAACTCGCCGTAAAAGCGCGGAATTTCTTCGAAATATTGCTCCTCTTGCAGTGTTGTCCGGTACTCGTAGCCGATGATCCGGATCGCGTCCAGATCGAGGATCTCAGGTCGATTCATGTTCAATTCCCCTTCCTCATGTTGTTGATAATCGAGAAAATTTACCTTGTCCTGCAAACGAAGCGGGACGGGCTCCTTCCGGTATTTCGCCGGAGTGATGCCGAATTGACTCTCGAACGCCCTTGTGAACGCTTCTTGAGAGCCGTATTGAAACGCAACCGCGATGTCAAGAACGCTTCTGCCCGTTTCCTTCAATAAAACCGCTGCTTCGGACAGTCTCCGTCTCCGAATGTATTGGTGCACGGAAAATCCCGAGATAGCTTGAAACAGCCGTTGAAAATGAAAAGCCGAAAAACAAGCCGCCGACGCTATGGCCGTAATATCCAGCTCCTCCTGAAGGCGGTCTTCGATAAACTGTATTGCCCCTTGAATCCTTTTGAAATAATCCATTCGCTCACCAAGCCTCCAGCCATCGTGTCATGGAATTTATTGTACAACAAAATGCACCGCTTTTTTTGATAATCCGTGCTCATCGGCGCATTTTATTCGGACGGGGACCGTGCCGGGCTTCCGTTTTGGTGTTTGCGGCCCGCTATGGTAAAATCACCCTATACGGATACGAACAGGAGGGACAGAGATGATTAGAGATTTGTTGGGAAAAGCGGTTTCGATGGGGTTGGGCTTTGCCGTGGTCAGCAAAGAGCAGGCGGAGAAATTCGTCGACGAATTGGTCAAAAAAGGAGAGCTGAACAAGGCTGAGTCGCAGCAGTACGTGGACGACCTGGTGCGCAAAGGACAGGAAGCCCAATCCACGCTGGAGGAGAAGGTGCGCGGCTACATGCGTCAGGCGCTTCATGAGATGAACTTGACGACCAAGGACGATTACGTCCGGCTGACCCAGCGCATCGGGGAGCTCGAGCGCCGCGTGGCCGAGCTTGAAGGCAAGCAGCCCGAAGCCGGCCAAACCTTACCTCCCGCAAGCTCATGAGTCTCGGACGGAAAATCCGGCACCTGCAGAGGTACCGCGACATTGCCAAAGCTTTCGCCCGCAACGGGCTCGGCTTCCTCGTCAAAGAGCTTGGACTGCCCGATCTGCTTGCGGGGACGCGCATCGGCTTGAATGAACGGCGGGAGGCCCGGTCGCGCACGATCGGCGAGCGCATCCGGACGTTTCTGGAGGAGCTTGGCCCGACCTTCGTCAAAATCGGCCAAATCGCCAGCACTCGTCCCGACCTGCTGCCCGCTCATATTATCGACGAGCTCGTCAAGCTGCAGGACCGGGTGCCGCCCTTCCCTTTCGAGCAAGTGCGCGAAGTTCTGGAAAGCGAGTTCGGCGAGCCCTTCGAGAAGCTGTTCGCGGAATTTCAAGAGACGCCGATCGCCGCAGCTTCCATCGGGCAAGTCCATCTCGCCCGCCTGCATACGGGCGAGCCGGTCGCCGTCAAAATTCAGCGCCCGAACATTCGTTCCATCGTTGAAACGGATCTTGAAATTTTGGACGATTTGGCCCGCCTGGCCGAGCACCGGCTCGACTGGGCGGCCAAATATCAGGTGCGCGACATGGTGTACGAGCTGTCCCAGTCGCTGCGCGCCGAGCTGGATTATACGAACGAAGGCCGCAGCGCGCAGCGGATGGCGAAGCCGTTCGAGCGCGATTCGGATGTATGTATACCGGCGATTTATTGGGATTATTCGAGCCGCAACGTGCTGACCATGGAGTATCTGGAAGGGGTAAAGCCTACCGAAACGGAGCGTCTGCAGGAGCTGGGGTACGAACCGAAAAAGCTGGCCGAAACGATTGCCCGGATCGTCTTTCAGCAAATTTTTGTGGAAGGCTTCTTTCATGCCGATCCGCACCCGGGCAACATTATCGTCCTCCCGGGCGGAGCGATCGGACTCATCGATTTCGGCATGGTCGGGCGTCTTACTCCGATGATGAAATATCATTTCGGCTCGCTTGTCATTGCTCTCCGGCGCAACAGCACCGACGGTGTCATCAAGGCGATTGAAGGCATCGGCATCATTCCCGACGATGTCGACATGGACTCCCTGCGTGCGGATGTGGACGAGCTGCGGGAGAAATACTACGACGTGCCGCTCAGCCGCGTCAAGCTCGGCGAATCGGTCAACGACCTGCTCGCCGTCGCTTACGAACACCGCGTGCGCATTCCTGCCGACCTGACGCTGCTCGGCAAAGCGCTTCTGACGCTCGAAGGCGTCGTCACTTCGCTGGACCCGACGTTCAGCGTCATCAGCATCGCCGAGCCGTTCGGACGAAAGCTGTTCGCCGAAAGGTTCAGTCCCCGCAATGTCGCCGACAGCGTGTGGCATCAGGTAAGCGAGGCCGCCTCCCTGCTGACGGAGACGCCGATGAAGCTGCGCGAGCTGCTCGGGATGGTGAAGAAAGGCAAGCTGCGCTTTGAAATATCGATCGCCGAGCTCGATGCCTTGATGCGAAAAATGGACCGTATCAGCAACCAGCTATCGTTCAGTATCGTCCTGCTCGCATTCAGTATTATTATGGTCGGTCTTATTATCGGCTCGTCGCTTGGCAGACAATCGACCTTGCTGTGGAATTTTCCCGTCATTGAAATCGGCTTCTGCGTCGCCGCGCTGATGTTTCTATGGCTGCTGCTGTCGATTTTCAGGTCGGGACGGTTTTGAAAATCGGATCGGTACCCGATGATACTTTGTCTTAGACGCCTCCTTGGGGTTGTTCGAGCTGCTCGGACGATGTCCAAAAGAGGCGTTCTTTACAGCTTAACGGCGCTATTAAGGAGGTCTTTCATCTCGTGCAAATACAACCCCAACCAAGCACTGCAAACGGCCCTCTCGGGGAACCCTCGCTTCCCGTGCTCGGAGCCCGCGCCTTGAACCGTGTCCTGCTCGCGCGCCAACTGCTGCTGCAACGCGCGGACATGCCGGTTGCCGATGCGCTAGAGCATCTGGTCGGCATGCAGGCTCAAGCGCCGAACCCGCCCTATTTCGGGCTGTGGACGCGGCTGCGCGGGTTCCGTCATGACGACCTGTCCCGCTTACTCCTGGACCGGCGTGCGGTTCGCATCGCGCTGATGCGTTCCACCATTCATCTGGTTACCGCCCGCGACAGCCTGATCTTGCGACCCTTGATGCAGTCCGTCTACGAACGCGGTCTCAGCGGCAGCTATGGACGACGTCTGACGGGGCTTGATCTTGAAGCGGTCGCGGCAGCCGGCCGGATACTGGTCGAGGAACAGCCCCGGACACTCGGCGAGCTTGGCAAGCTGCTGCGCGAGCAGTGGCCGGACCGCGAACCCGCCGCACTCGCCAACGCCGTACGCGCCTTGGTGCCGCTTGTTCAAGTCCCGCCGCGCGGCATCTGGGGCGACGGCGGTCAAGCCGCCCACACCAGTGCGGAAGCTTGGTTGGGGCAATCGTTAGCCTCGGCTCCATCGCTGGAGGAGACGATTCTCCGGTACCTTGCCGCATTCGGACCGGCCACGGTCAAGGATATGCAGGTTTGGTCGGGACTAACCCGGCTGCGTGAAACGATCGACCGGCTTCGGCCGCGTCTATCCGTCTATAAGGGAGAGGACGGCAGCGAGCTGTTCGATGTGCCGGGCGCGCCGCTCCCCGGTCCGGATACCCCGGCGCCGCCGCGCTTTTTGGGCGAGTTTGATAACATGCTCTTATCCTATGCCGATCGAACGCGCATTCTGGCCGACGAGTACCGCCCTCTTGTTTTCACCGAGAACGGCATCATTCGGGCCACCATCCTCGTCGACGGCTTCGTCCAGGGGATATGGAGGATCGTGCGCCAGCGCCGTACCGCCACGCTGGTCATTGAGCCCTTCAAGCCGTTATCCGGGGAAGACTTCGAAGCCTTGGCCGAGGAAGGCCGCGGACTGCTCGGCTTCGCCGCGTCGGACGCCGATGTCCGCGATATTCAATTTGTCGCGCCGGAGCTCCGAAGCCAGCCTTGAACATCGGTTGCCATGCTCTCCGTTCGTTCAGCCCTCCACGACACTGCTTTTTCGAACGACCTTGCCGAACTGAAAGTAGTAGAAGACCAGCGTCGCAAGATGCAAAATCGCGAGCACCGTATAAATATTGCTGAATACGAACGCGTCGTGATTCAGGGATACGTTCGCCGGATTCCACTGAAACGCGGAACCGTGATCGACCACCTTGCTGTACAGGCCGGCAGCGAGAGCACCGGAGATAAAGTTCAGCAGCGAGAGCATCCCCATCCCAACGCCGGTCTGGTCCTTGGGCAGCGTCCGGGAAATCGTATTGGACAAAGCCACGACCATGAACGTCTGCCCGACGTTGCCTAAGATCAGGAAAATGGCAATGGCGATCGGCGAAATTCCCGCAAAGGTCGACAGCAGGACAAAGCACGCGATCAGCAGCGTCGAGGCCGTGAAGTACAGAAACGGATTGCCCTTGTCGTCCGCCAGCTTGCCGCCTGTTCTGCCCAGAAGCGCCGACGCGATAGCGGCCGGAACCATGCTGAAGCCAACCAAGCCCGGAGCCAGACCGTTGACAAGGGATAGAAGCTGCGGGCTCAAAAAGGCAAGCGAGTACCCGACCCCGTTCACTACAAAAGCGATCGCAAGCCCGTAAGAGTAGCTTTTATTGCGGAACAGCCGGGGCTGAACGAACGGTTCGGCCGCGGAGCGAATGCGTAGAATAAACAAACCTAGCGTAAGCAGCGCGCAGCCTGCAAGAAGCCAAGCCTCGTTCGTCACGGACAGAAGCACCAGCGCTACCGTTATCGCCAGCAGGCCGCCGCCCAGCCAATCGATTTTCCCCGCCTTGCCGGGCTCGTCGTCAAGATACTTGCGATAGAACGGGATCGTAAGCAGCGCCAAGACCGGCAGCAGGAACAGCCAGCGCCAATGAACGACACTGACGATCAAAGCGGAAGTCGTCGGCCCGAGCGCTCCGCCGAGTGCCAGCCCGGCAGCAGCAATGCCCATCGCGCGGCCGCGCGTCTCCGGCGGGAAGTAGCGAATCGGGATGATCATACCCGTTGCAGGCACGACCGAAGCCCCGGCAGCCTGCAAAATCCGGCCGAGGAGTACCATCCAATACGTTTGCGCGGCTAAACCGATCAGGGAACCTATCGCGAAGAAGATTAAGCCGAATGTCAGCAAATTTTTGAGCTTATACTTATCGGCCAGCTTCCCGTAGGTGACCGAGCCGATCGCGTAAATCAGCATATAGACCGATGAGACCCAGCTGACTTGCGCAAGCGTTAGCCGGAACTCCGCCCCAATCTGCGGCAGCACGATGTTGAACATCGTCGCGCTCATGACAGAGATAACCAGTGTGAAAACGAGGATACGAATCAGTTTTTCTCCTGTTTGTTGTTTAGATGCCGTTTCCACTCTGACTCCCCCTTCCACTTGTCTTTATTTTGATGAGGTTTATTTTACAATGGTTGATAAATAAATAATAATATATGTTAATCTATGTATTTCATAACCTATGGTATATAAGATGGTGACAGAAAGACGTGGCCTCCGGCATATTGTGGAAGCAATTCGGCCTCGAACGATGGTACAACTGCTTTGCGAGTCCGGCGCATAGCTTCGGTGCTATTGACCGGACTTTTTCGGAAAGCAGCAGGCTGGCCTGCTTAACGCGCCTGGGGCTGCTCCTGCTTCAGCCATTGAAACGGAGTCGCATTAAAGAACAGATTCGGATTAACCGGAACATTGTGCGCCCAGAACGTAAAATGGAGGTGCGGTCCCGTCGAGAATCCGGTCGAACCCACCAGCCCGATAATATCGCCCCGTTTCACCCGGTCCCCCGTTTTCACCTGAAGCTTCGACAAATGCGCGTATTGAGAAAACAGGTTCATTCCATGATCGATATAGATCGTATTGCCCGTCAAATAGAAATTGTCCGCAAGCGCTACGATGCCGTCATTCGCCACTTTAATCGGGGTGCCTTCTTTGGCCGCCAAGTCGATGGCCGTATGAGAGCTGGCAAACTTGCCGTTCACATAGCGGGTATGACCGAACGGCGTCGTCAATATCCCCTCGATCGGCTGAATAAAAGGCGCAGAGAACAGGAATGCGGGTTCCGACTTGCTTCGCGCGGCATCGATTTTTTTCTGGTCGGCTTCGATTCGCTTCGTGTCCTGACGCATGCTTTCCATCTGCTTCGATACCTTGAGGTGCTGCGTCTCGAACTTTTTATCCTTGATCTTCAGCGTCTGATCGCCGATCGGGTACGAGCCGGGCTTCGCCTTCATCGGCACCGGGAGGTAGGTGAAATACCCCGCCTCGAACGGCTGCAGCTCATACGTCTTCCCCTGCCAAGCGACTTCGCCGGGCTTATCGTGCCGCACCAGCACGACGCCGCCGGGACTCGCCGTATCCGGCAGGAGCGTCCAAGCGGAATCCATCGCCTTCTTGGCTTGCGCGGGAGAAGCATACAAGGCCGCCTCGCGGCTGATTCGCTGCTGACGCTGCTTTTCTTCCTGCAGCGCATCCTTCACCGCAGCCGTTACCTCGGCATGCCAGGTTTGTCCTCCGTCTGTGGTCACCAGCAGCGGATTGGCCAGCTCCGTCCCGGCAGAGACAAGCGCCCAGCCGACCCTGTCGGTTACAAATTGCGACTGCTTCACCGAGTAGTCTTTAGCCTGGTAAGCAATCGTTGTGAGCGTTTTGACATCGGGCGTCGAAGCGCTTGGCCCGTTCGTACCGGATGCTGCTGCATCCGGGAGGCCCGTGGCTGGCTCCGTCCAATGGGCGCCTCCGTCCTCCGTCACGCTGCTTGTGCCGTCCGTATAGCGAATCCAGCCTTTATCCAGATCGGTCATACGAAAATCGAGAATTTCGCGGCGGGCCGGGGCTTGTTTTTCGGCGGCCTCCGGTGCAGCGCCCTTCCCGGACGCAAGCAGCCATGCAGGGGGCTCGCCGCCGTACGCGACCAGTACCACACAAGCGGCGGCAAGAGTCGTTCCGGCGAGCAAGTACCCTATCTTTTTGGAACGCGGCTTCATCGTTCAGATCTCCTCCAATACAGCTTCTTCCATATCTATGACTTCATCATACGATAGAAGCAAGCCGATTGTCCAAGCCGCGCACCGGAAGGCAGAGCCGCAGGGCTGCGAGATTTGATCTTACCGCTTGAATTAGTTGCCCAAAAACGCATTCAGCATCCAGACGTGCTTTTCCAGACTCGAATGAATGGCTAGCAGCATATCTCCCGTCGTTTCGTCCTGAACGGACTCAGCGAATTTCATGCCTGTCTTAAGCTCTCCGATGATCAGATTAAAATCGTTCACCAGCGCCGCCACCATCTGCTCCGCCGTCTCCTCGCCTTCCGCCTCGCGAACCGAGGCGAGCCGAAGGCTTCCGCTCATCGTCGCAACCGGCTTGCCGCCCAACGCCAACAGCCGTTCGGCCAGCGCATCCACATGCAGCGCCGCTTCCGTATACAGCTCCTCGAATTTCGTATGCAGCGTGAAAAATTGAGGGCCTTTGACGTACCAGTGGTAATTATGCAGCTTGACGTACAGGACCGACCAATTGGCGATTTGGTTGTTCAACAGTACTGTTAATTGTTCATTCATGGATGATTCCTCCTCATGTTTTATATTTAGATTAGGTCTAAATTCATAATCTGATTGTAGCATCGCCCCGGCTTTCTTTCATGAAGACAAGATGAGGATCGGATGAAGATTTGGTGAAGTTTGGCATCGTCATTTGGATTGATTTCTTGCGACTGCGAAGTGTCTGTGATTTTAATCACCAACAGTCCGTGATCCTTCTCACTGCTCCGGCGCATCGAAAGAGGTATGCTCAAGACGAGGAGCCGGCAGCAGCCGCTCCAATGCGGCGAGAGAGCCGGCAGACAGCACAGTATACATATAGAGGTGACTTCCCGTGGGAAAGGCTTCCGCACCATCGCTTAACACTTATGCGCTTAATATGAAGTTTTTGCTTATCGTTTTCGTCGTCACAGCCAACATCATCGAACCGATGATCGATCGGAGCTCGCCGTTGTTCGCCCTTTACGAGACGATCTATGCGTTCCATATTCCGATGTTCGCTCTGGCGATGGGCTACTTTGCCAAAAGCTTCCGTCTCGACCGGCCCGGAATCGACGGGCTTTGCACGATTGCGTATCAATATGTGTTGTTCCAGACGCTATACAGCTTGGCGGATATCGTCTTCTTTCAAGCCAAAGGCGTGATTCATTCGTTCTTCATGCCCTATTCGCTGCTCTGGTTTTTGCTCAGCCATTTTTGCTGGAGGCTGCTGCTGCGTGCGTTCGTCCATATGCGCCATCCGCTGATCGTTTCGATACTGCTCGGCATTGCCGTCGGTTACCTCCCTTGGCCCGGGGCTTGGCTCAGCGTATCGCGGACATTGGTGTACTTTCCGTTCTTCCTTGCGGGATACTTCCTCCCGCAGCATTGGGAAACCATCGTCAAACGGCTGCGGACTCCTGCCTGCCTTCTCGGTATAGCCGTCATTTGTTTCTTCTGGCTGGGGGGACGAATCGATCCGCGCTGGTTGTACGGCAGCTTCACTTACGTAGAGGCCGGTCATCCGGAGTGGTATGCCGGAATATATCGCTTGGGGATGTACGGGTTGCAGGCGGCCGCGTCGATCGCTTTTTTGAGCTTGGTGCCTTGGGCGGCCGGCCGGATCACGGATTGGGGAAAACGGACGGGGTACGTCTTTCTGCTTCATGCCTTCATTCTAAAATCGCTGCTCGCGGCAGGGGTTTACGTCTACCTGCAAACCCCTTGGAGCCAAGGGCTGACGATTATCGCCGGGTTCGGCATCGTCTGGCTGCTGTCGCAGCCATGGGTCGAAACCCACGCCAAACGATGGTTCGAGCCGGATATTACTTTCGTGAAGCGGCTTGTCCTTAAATCGCACGGAACCCCGTAATTACGGGGTTGTGAGCCACAATGTGGCCCCTTACCGATTCCCCATCGCCTTCATCACTTCTTCGATCGCGATCATTTTACCAAGCGGCATCGGACCGAGGATGGACGTATCCTCGATAAAGTAGACTTGATTGCTTTTGGGAGCTTTCATTCCGTTCCAGATCTCGTTGTCCTTCAGCGTTTCTTTGACGCCCTTTTTAATCGGTGTAGCGTAGTTGTTGACGATAAAAATATGATCCGGATTCATCGTCGCCAGCGTTTCAAGAGACAAGGACCCACCCTTTTCGTTACCGGGCACCGGCTTCAGTCCAAGCTCCTTGTAAAAATCGGCAACGCGCTGCTCATTGAAGGTGATGAATTCTTTCCCGCCATACATCGCGAACAAGACCGTCTCCCCGCTGCGGCTCGCAAGCTTCGCTTTGTATTCCTTCGCCTTTCGGTCGAAGTCGGCCAAGAAGGCCGCCGCCTTCTCTTCCTTCCCGATGGCCCCGGCAATCAGCTGCAGCGTCCCCTTCCAATCCTCCGTGTACGGAAAAATAACCGTCGGCGCGATTTGGCTGAGCTGCTCGTATTTTTCGGCCATATCATCGGAGGCGATAATGAGATCCGGCTGCGACGCGAGCAGCCTTTCCATGCTCACTTCTTTGCCCAGATCGATAACGGGCTTCCCATCGAGCTTTTTCTGCAAATTCGGGAAGCTGCTCATCATCGCCAACCCTTGTGCGGACACGGGAATTTCATCCAAGACGACCAAGTCGTCGACAAAAGAAAGATAAGGCGCCGCGATTTTTACCGGCCGCTCCTTGATCACCGTTTCTCCTTTCATATGCTTGATCGTCCTCGGAAAAGAAGCTTGCGCTGCCGTCCCCTCGGGCTTTTTCGGTTCCCCAGAAGCGCCGGTTCCCGGGTCGCTTGCCGTGCAACCGGCAATCACCCCCGCCATCGAAAGCAGAAGCAGAAGCGCTAACCAAGCTCGTCTGTGCATGTTTTTTGAACCCTCCTTTGTTTTTGCCGCCGGTCCTTGCGGTGCTTATGCCCAATAAATTGATAACGATACTCATTATCAACAAATGGTATGCTACCGTATCCGCAACCGTTCATCCACCCCCGCACGGATTTTTTTCGCGGTTGCCGGGATTTTAATGCGCAGCAAAAAACCGCCAAAGGAATTTCCTCTGGCGGTTTGGCGGTCTGACGCGGGAGCACACCACTATTTGCGAACGAGCTCGCCGGGATTGAATCCGTATTTCTCGCGGAACACTTCGGCAAAATGGCTCGGATTCGAATAGCCGACGACGCAGGCGGCCTGATTCACGTTGACCTGCCCCTTTTGCAGCAGCAGCAGCGCTTTCTCCAGCCTCTTCTCCCGCAAATAACCGAATACCGTATGTCCGTATACTTCCTTGAACCCGATCTTCAGCTTGAAGTCGTTAAGACCGACCGTTCGGGACAGCTCCAGCAGCGAAGGCGGACTATCCATGCGATGCAGCAGCACCTCTTGCGCCTGGCGTATTTTCTCCAGGTCGCTCTTGCTCAGCTTGGACCGGATATGCTTATCGTCGGGCTCGCGATCCCACAGCAGCGTATGAAACGAAAGGGACAGCAGCTCCAGCGCCTTGCTTTCCATATATATTTTGCGCGTGTCGTTCGAATAAGAGGCGTCCAGTATCTGCTGCAGAATGACGGAAGTCGCAGGATCGATCGCCTGCTCGAAGAGACGGAACGGACTTCGATCGACCAGCTTGGCAAAATCGACGGGACGCTTTCCTTCAAAATCTTCCATAAAACGGTCGAACGTCGCGACAGGAATCCCAATGCCGACCGCAAGCATCGGCTGGTTCCCGACGAAGTCAAAATGCGCTTGAAACCGGTCCACCAGCTGCAGCGTGCAGCGGTTCGCGCGAAATTCATGCTTCATTCCGGAAATATGAAGCTCCCGCTTTCCTTGCAGGCAAAAGCTAAGCTCGACCATCGCCGAATCCGTGCGCACCTGAAATTGACGGTTCCGCGAAAGCGTATAATCCGAAATGACGATCTCCAAATCCGGTCGCGGCACGAACCGGCGCAGCGCACCTTCCCCGGCCTGACGCGGAACGGGCAGCTGCTCGGTCCGGTCGGCATAACGGCGCGACAATTGAAAACCGTCGAAAAACGCATTATATATTTGATGAAAATCCTCAGCCATCATCGTTAGCACCTGAATCCTCTCACTCCGGAGTCGTTCACCTCTTCTCTTAAATGATAATAATTCTCAATTCGTTAGTCAACCACGGCCTGCCGTTTTCCACGGATACCCTGGCTGCTCCACACATAGCCCGTGAGCAGCACAAGCAGCAGGATCAACAGCCAGAACGGCGTTTCCGGGCTAATCCGGTACAGGAACGTGCCGGTCAACGGGCCGAGAAGCGATCCGATCCCGATCGCTGCGGCGATCATCCCTGCGGCCTCACCCTGTTCATGCTTGGCTACGGCCAAGGAAGCCCCCGAGGTGAAGCCGGGAATCGCGAGCCCTACCCCGATCCCCATCAGGGCGAAAGCGGCAAAGAACGGCGCGATATGGCTGAAGCTTACCAGCAGTACAAGACCGACGGCGAAGACTGGGACTCCCAACTGCAGCAATTTCAAGGGGGTCAGCCGGTTTTTGCGGACAACCGTGAATTGAACCAGCGCCATCATGAAGCCGATGCAGAACAGAGCCGCGCCGACCGCTTGCGCCGTTTCGGTCGTCGACAAGCCGAGCTTATCCTGAAAATAAAATCCGGCGGTCACCTGCGTCTGGATCAACGCCATCATGACGATCATGGCAACCGCAAGGTAAGGAAGTATTTCCTTACGCAGTGTTTTCTTCTGCTGGCCGTGCGCCTGCGGTTTGGAATTCGCCATGCCGAAGGCGACCCAGAGCATGCCGAGCAGAGGCAAAGCTACCGCGAGGTAGATCGGGGCCAGCAGGCTTAGAGCGGTCAGCAGCGCGCCGACCGCAGGACCGACGACAAGCCCGAGACCGTTGGCTGCGCCGATTAACGACATCCCGGCGGCGCGGTCCTTCTCGGTCGTAATATCCGCCATATACGCTTGGCTGGACGACAGGACGGCCGGGAACGCGGCTCCCAGCAGCAGGCGCGAGATCAGCAGCAGCGTAAACAATATGGCAGGCTGAAATTTGCCGGCCAAGCCTTGCTCGGTCACCGCGACGAACATGCCGAAGCTGGCGGCCATGCCCGTCAGCCCGATCAACAGCACCGGCTTGCGCCCGATGCGGTCGCTCCAGCTTCCCCAGAACGCCGAAGTGAGCAGCACCATGAACGAGGAAGCCGCTACAATCCAGCCGGCATCCGTTTCCGAAAGTCCGAGCTCGCGGATCAGCGGGGCGACGAGCGGATTGAGAATGCCCAGACCGACATAACCGATCAGGACCGAAGTAAAAATAATGGATTTTGCACGCATTTAACGATTCCTCCCTCCGTTTCGTTTCCTAATTGTAGAGGGAACGGAAGCGGGTGTCCGCCTTCCTGCGGAGCATGCCGAACACTGGAGGGATTTTTTCTTTTGACAAAGACAAGTAAAAGCACGATCCGCCATCCTATCCGCTTCAAGCGAATGCCTAGATGGCAAACCGTGCTTCTCTTCTTAAAGTAGACTGCCTGCACTCTGGGCAGCAGCCGATTTATTCAAACCGGAAGTCGTCGTCGGTCAGCGGCTCGACATGAATCGTGCGCACGTAGCCGTTTCCTTTTTTGGAAAAGAAATCGTGCTGCTTCGTACGCGTACTAATGCCGTTCAAGACGATCGGGTTGATCTCTTCCTCCTCGAACAGCGGGTCCTGGCCCAAATTCATCAGCGCTTTGTTTGCGTTATAACGCAGAAACGCCTTCACCTCGTCGACCAAGCCGACGGAAGCATACAGCTGCTCCGTGTACCGCTCCTCGTTGCCGTGCAAATAGCGCAGCAGCCCGAGCAGCGTCTCGGTAGCGTCCTCCTGATCCTCCTCGCTCAGTCCGGCGAACACCTCCTGCGCCAGCACCCCGACATACAGACCGTGGATGCTCTCGTCGCGCAGAATAAGATCGATGATTTCGCCGCTGCTCGTCATTTTCCCCTGACCGGCCAAATAGAGCGGGTAGAAGAAGCCGCTGTAGAACAAGTAGCTTTCCAGCAAGACGGACGCGCACATCGCCAAGTACAGCTCCTTCGGCGTCCGGATGTGGTTGTAATATTGGGAGATCGTCTCCGCCTTCGTCTGCAAAAACACATTTTGCTCCACCCAGCGAAACACGCCGTCGATTTCTTCGGTTGTCGCCAGCGTCGTAAAGATGCTGCTGTACGATTTGGCGTGAATTTGCTCCATCATGCCCATGAAGCCGAGCACCGCCTTGCGCTGCAGCCCTTCGACGTGCTCCAGCAGCTTCGGCATCCCGACGCCGCCCTGAACCGTATCAAGCAGCGTCAATCCGCCAAGCACCTTCATATATAGATCGCGTTCGTCGTCATTGAGCGTCAGCCAGCTCATTTTGTCGTCGGACAGCGGAATTTCGTCGTCGGTCCAGAACTGCATGATGTTCTGGTTCCAGAAGGTTATCGTAAAATCGTCGTCCGGACGGTTCCAGTTGACCGCCTTCAACACGCTCATACCATCGGCTCCTCTCACTTGCCTTGCTCGGATGCTGTCGTCGTTACACGGAGCAGCTAATGCATTCTTCCATCGTCAACCGGTTCGTCCGGGTATAATACAGCGACTTCAAGCCTTTGCGGGCCGCGTAAATGTAATACCGTGCCAGCTGTCTCGTCGTCACGTCGCTGTTGACGTGCAGCACGGTCGAGATGCCTTGGTCGACGTGCGCCTGAATCTCCGCGATCAGATCCAACACCTTGAACTGGTCCATCTGGTAGGCGGACTTGTAATAGTAGAAGTTGTCCCGGTTCATATACGGCATCGGGTAATAGGTCGTCGAATTCGCGTACGTCCGGGTCTCGATCGGCTCCACGATCGGCATGATGCTGGAGGTCGCGTTCTGGATATACGAGATGCTTTGCGTCGGGGCAATCGCCAGCCGGTAAGCATGATACAGCCCATGCGTGCGTACGGCCTCCTGCAGCGCCCGCCAATCCTCGGGAGAAGGAATCTCCATTTCCCCGAACAGCGCCTTGACCTTCTCCGTTACCGGCCGGTAATCCGTATCGGTGTAACGGATGAAATAACTGCCGTCGGCGTAATCCGACCGCTCGAAGCCCGCGAACGTAACGCCCGTCTTCTTCGCCGTCTCCATGCTGGCCTCTAGCGAGTAAAAATTCATCATCATGAAAAAGGTACGGACGAAATCCTTGGCTTCTTCACTTTCGTACGCGATTTTGTTCTTCGCCAGGAAGCCGTGCAAATTCATCGCGCCGAGCCCGACCGAATGCATCTCGCGGTTCGCCTTCGCCACGCCCGGCGCATTGGCGACATGGGTCATATCGCTGACCGCCGTTAACGCCATGATCCCTTCGCGGACCGATTCGCGTATTTTGCCCTGCTCCATCACGTTGACGATGTTAAGCGAAGCCAGATTGCAGCTGATGTCGCGCCGGATGATGTCCGGCTGCCCGTAGTCGGCGATTTCCGACGTTTCCTGAAGCTGGAAAATTTCCGTGCACAGATTCGACATTTTGATCGAACCGATATTTTTAAGCGCATGCGCCCGGTTGGCGTTGCTTTTGTTCATCATGTACGGGTACCCGGATTCGAGCTGCACCGTCGCGATCTTCACGAGCATGTCGCGCGCGCTCATGACCGCTTTCTTGCGCACCCGGTCGTCGGCCAGCAGCCGGTCGTACATCTCGTCCATATCCATGTCGTCGAGATGCGTCCCGTAGGCCTTCCAGACGGAGTACGGCGCGAACACGTGAAGCGGCTCGTTCTCCTCGGCCAGCCGGTAGAACCGGTTCGGGACGATCAGCCCGATCGAGAGCGTCTTCAGCCGGCTTTTCTCGTCCGCGTTAATCTTCTTGCTGTCCAGAAACTCCATCACGTCCCAGCCGAAGATGTTGTAATAAGCCGCGCCCGAGCCTTTTCGTTGTCCCATCTGATCGGCGTACGAGAACGCGTCCTCCATCAGCTTCAGCACCGGCATGATGCCTTTGGCGGCGCCTTCCACGCCTTTGATCGGCTCTCCGCGTCCGCGCAGCTTGGACAGGTTCACTGCTACGCCGCCGCCGATCTTGGACAGCTGCATGCACGTGGCAAGCACGTAGTTGATCGAATTGAGCGAATCGTCCATCTCCAGCAAAAAGCACGACACCATCTCGCCGCGCCGGCTTTTCCCGGCATTGAGGAACGTCGGAGTCGCCGGCTGCAGCCGTTGCTCCATCATCGATGCCGCCAAGGCCCGTGCGGTGTCCGAATCTCCGCGTCCAAGATACAGCGCGACGATCGCCACGCGGTCGGGGTAATGCTCCAGGTAGAGCGAGCGGTCGTTGCTTTTCATTGCATAATCCGTATAAAACTTCGAAGCCGCCATGTACGACTGGAACTGGAAGCCGTAGCTGTGCGTAATCCGGTAGACGTCCTCCACCTCTTCCGGCGAATAGCGGTCGTACACGTTCTCGTAGTAGTCGTTGTCGATCATATAACGGACCTTTTCAGCCGTATCGGCGAAACGGATGCTGCTGCGCTCCACCTCTTCCATAAACGCTTGGACCGCCTCCCGGTCCTTGTCCAGTTGAAAAAATCCGTCCGCTTCCCGCCGCATCAGTTGGTTGTTCAATTCAATATGCCGCAACGGTGCCCACCTCGCTTCTAAACGTTTCTACATCGCGCTTCGTCCCTGCAAGCTCGAATTTGCCCAGGACCGGCACGCGGTACATGGATGCAATCCGATCGGCGCTCTTGGCGAAGCCGTCGCCCCAATTGCGGTTGCCGCTGGCGGCGACCCCAAGCAGCCGGCTGTGATTGCGCTCAAGAAAAGCGGCCGTCTTTTCCGGAACCTGCCCGAAGCCGGTCGTATAAGTAACAAGGACGAAAGGCTCGTCCATCTGCATGTTCTCCTCGATTTGAACCGATCGCATGTTCAGCTTACCGATAAATCTCCGCACATTCCCCGTTCTGGAATCGTACGCAATCAGCATGGTCTTCGTCTCCTTTTTTCTCTCCCGCCAACGCCCCGGGCACGGCAAAAAAAGACGCCGCCGGCCCGCAGAACGGACCGAATGCGTCTCAAAAACAGCATGAAAATAAACATGCTGTCTAAGCACGATACCGGACACGTTCCTATCTCCGTAGGACGGGTGTCGAATGAACAGGCAGGTCTCCTGGCTCGGAGTCATCGCGCCCTCCCCCTTCCCGGCCACACATGCGACAAGGCCAGTGGGCGAACTTGGAGGGACACTCTTCCTTACAGTGGCGGGACCGCGCCGGCTTTGCACCGGACTTCCCTATTAAGCCTTCCGCATCTTTAGCAGAAAGGCGCCTATCCAATCACGATATGTAGATGATAGATTCAAATCTATATCAAGATGTTGTGTTTGTCAAGACTAACGCTCATGGCTTGAACGGGGTTCTGCGGGTGATTTTTGGGGCGCATCCGGTCCCGCCCGCGTCCTGATGCGGGTTCTGCAAATGTGGATATTCGTTGACCGTTTTAAATATGATGATTATAATATTTATGATGATTATCATATTTTGATCGTTGGTCCGCAATGGTTCATTTCGCACAAGCCGATCGCCGTGGCCGCCGGGCTGGGCCAAATGGGCATTCATCGCAATGTCATTCATCCGAAATTCGGCAACTTCATTTTGCTTGGGACCATAGTGACCTTAAGCTGCTTACCGCGTTCCGTAAATGCTTTCCTTCGTGACATCATAGAGAATACATAAATTATCGTTAGGCGTGGTGAAACGTAAGATGCCTTATACCAAAAAACATAAAATGAACATCCGTCATAAAATTGTGCAGAGCGCCTCACAGGCATTCCGGGCGAACGGGATCAAAGCGGTCAGCGTGCCGCAAATTATGAGCGGGGCCGGACTGACGCACGGCGGCTTCTATGCCCATTTCGACAGCAAGGAGCAGTTGGTTGCCGAAGCCTGCAAAAGCGCAATGGAAGGCACCGTCTCCCGGCTCGGCTCCATCGCGGAACAGGCGTCAGACGAGCAAAAGCTAACCGCCGTAATCGAATCATACTTGAGCGACACCCACCGTGACTCGGCGGAGCAAGGCTGCATCATGCCAGCACTGGCCGGCGAAATCGCCCGCTCTTCCGAGGACATCCGCGAAGTGTTCACCGAAGAGGTCTCCCGCTTCGTCTCTTTTGTCTCGGGGCTTGCCGGACAAGACGAAGACAAAAGCATCGCACTGACTGCGACCATGGTCGGCTCCATCCTGCTGGCCCGTTCCGTCAACGATCCGGAGCTAAGCGACAAAATTTTGAGCGCATGTCGAGCCGACTTAAAGCAAAGAACTGCCGGCCCCGTTTCTTAGCGGTGCGGCAGTTCTTTTTTTATCTCATTAATCGTTAATGTTATTAATTATATGTAGCATTAACTACATTTTTGTCATAATCACGAAGTATTTAAACCACCTTTGGATTTTTTGTCGAAGGCTCATACGTCCTCCTCCTTTCTATCCATGACAATGCCAAAATGAGTGCGCAGCGCTTCGTCGTACTCTTCTTTTGTCTGCGGGGTAAAGGTTTGGACACCGTCGGCGGTGAAAATCCGGAACTCCTCGCCGGCCAGCGTCTTGCGCCCGTCTTGGGTACGAATCGCCGCCCTGGCATCGCTGATGAAGACCGAGTCGGGAGCGTTCTCGCACCAATAGCTCGCCATGATGAAGTCCTTAGGCAGCTGCGGTTCTTCGGTAAAGGAATACAGCCAGCACCATTGCCCGTGCTTCAGCTCGCTGAGCACCCAGCCGTAATAGGGGTCGCGCTCCATCCGGTAGCATTCGTCTCCCTGCTGATGCTCCAGTCCTTCGATCAGTTGGATGGGACGACGGGGAACAATCCCTCCTACTCCCACATCGCAGAGATACGTCGCACCTCCCGCCTCGACCTTCAGGACCTGATGGCGGCGATTGGGGGGCGGGGCCGGCTCGTCCCGCCAGAAGCGGGCAACGAAATCCGTGACCGGGTACCCCAGCTCCCGCAGCAGCCAGCTGAAGAGCGCATTCAGCTCGAAGCAGTATCCGCCGCGGCGGCGAACGACAATTTTGTCGATCAGATCCTCGACTTCCAATGACAGCGGAATGCGGCGCACAATATCCAGGTTTTCGTAAGGCACCGAATGAAGATGACGCTCCTGCAATTCGGCCAGCACGGCCGCGCTTCCGTCCAGCGGACCGTCGTATCCGATTCGTTCCAGATAAGCGCTTACTTCGGGTCTTACATCATGGCGGCGGTCGATCATGGTCTAAACTTCACTCCTTGTCGGCATGAAATAGCGTATGACAGTGAAGTAATGTATTCGAGGTGCATCCTTTAATATCCTTTTTTTCCGCACGATGCCACTCAAGAAAGAAGCGCTAGTTGAACTTTTTAATATAATTTTTTTGGTCCTTTGTAAAAACATAGCCTCTTCGTTCGTAGAACCGGTGGGCATGAATCCGGCTCGGATGGGACAGCAATTTGATTCCGGAGAACCCGTTGGTCTCTGCCCAAGCTTCAAGACTATGAATCAGCATGCCGCCAACACCTTGGTTGCGGTACTTTTCTTTGACCACAAACCCTAAAATGTTGAGCAGCGAGTCGGAAAAAAGCAAATAGTACGGACTCCCGTGAATGTAACCCATGACCTCGTTGTTTCGTTCGCTAACGAGAATAATATCTTTTGTATGGTTCGTGATGAATTCGATCCGTTCTTTTACTTTATCTTCTGAAAAAGTATAAAAACTGGGGTTAAAGTCTTGATTCAGCAAATAAATATCGCGATAATCCGTTACGCTAACGTTCCTGATGTTTATTCCTTTTATCCCTGATCACCTCGCTTCGCGGAAGTATATTCATTATAACCGATTAACGGTACCCGGTGACATCCGCCGGTTTTCCCGCATCCTGCACCTCGACGATATATCGCCAGCAATCCGGCCGGGAGCCGTCAAGATCATGGAACCCGTATTCTTTCGCAAGTTGTCCGCTCGATAAGGACTGTCCGTTCCACCGGGAAACCTGCGGATCGACAGCCAACGCGGCAATGGCCCGGCCTACAAATCGCGGCGTTTCCGAAATCAGGAAATGAGGTTCTTTCGAAGCGGCGTCGCGCCAGTTCTCTTCCTTCACCCCGTAATGCTCCAGCATGATTTCGGAGCGCATCCAGCCGGGAGTCACTGCCACAGCCGTACATTGATGTGGCGCAAGTTCATGGGCCAAGGACCGGGCCATGCAAATGGCGGAAGTTTTGGCCAAATCGTAAAACAGCGACAGCCGGTAATTTTGACGGTTGTATTCCTCTGTACCGTCGGTCATTTCAACGACCAGTCCGTTTCCGCTGCGGATTAATAAGGGAAGCGCAAAATGGCTCGTAATGATATGCGTTTCGACCGCCAGCCGCAGCATGCGAAGCCCGCCTTCAAGGGAATGCTCCCATACGGGTACGTTCCATTGCATCAAGTATTCTGAGCCCCAAATGTCGTTGATAAGGATGTCCAGCCGCCCCTGCTCTTGTTCAATGCGTGAAACGAGCTCCCGTACCTGGTCCGGATCGAGATGATCCACTTGAACCGCGATCCCATTGCCGCCTGCACGATTTACAAGCTCGGCCGTCTCTTCAATCGTCTCCGGCCGGTTATACTCGGAGCGCTGCGTCCGGGTCGTACGGCCGGTGACATAAACCGTGGCTCCGGCCGCTCCCAATTCGATCGCAATGCCCCGGCCCGCTCCACGCGTAGCGCCGGCAACCAAAGCTACCTTTCCATGCAAAGACTTCATCGAATATTCCTCCTTGTTCGTTGATTCTCTTTCATTTTAAACAACCTATCCTGCCAACCTATGTCATATATAAGTCTTTCCTTGCTAAAAAAAGAAACGGCACCAAGCATCAAGACTTTCGCATCTTGACGCTTTGTGCCCTATATGTCCCTTCTGTTCAAAGCAGACGGATTATTGAATACGCAGACCGACCGTCCGATCTCCTAATGAAACGGATTCCATCCCTGGTTCCTTGGCATACCGGACGCCGGACAGCAGCACGTTATCCCGCAGCACATGATCGAACCGCTCCAGCGCTTCCTTCAACTGCGGATCGACGTCGAGTACGAGCGCGACGCGTTTTTCGATCGGCAGCTCCAGCTTTTTGCGGTAATCCTGCACGGCGCGGACGATCTCCCGAACAAGCCCCTCCTGCTCCAGCTCTTCGGTGATCTCCGTATTTAAAGCAACGGTAATTCCGTAACCGGAAGCGGACGCGAAGCCGGCTTTGGCTTGTTTGTCCACGAGCAGCTCGTCGAGCGTAAGATGAAGCGTTTCTCCGTCGACCGCCACATCCAGGAAGCCTGCGAAGACGGCTTGCTTCGCTTCCGCGGCGGACAGCTGCTTCAGACGGCTTTGCACCGGTCCTACGAATTTGCCATATTTTTTGCCCGCCACTTTCAGGTTAAGCTTCAAGCTGAAGTCCACGAACCCGCTGTCGCTTTGCTCGATGCGGATGTCTTTGACGTTGATCTCCTCTTTGACGATATCCGCGTACCGGCACAGATGGAACTCCCGGTCCAGCGAAACGATCAGCTCGGCTAACGGCTGGCGGGTTTTGATCCCGGTTTCGTTCCGGACGCTGCGCGCCAGCTCGACGATTTGCCGTGCGGTTTCCATGTCACGCTCAAGAGTCGTATCCACCGCGAAATCGCTCGCCTTCGGGTAATCCGCGAGATGAACGCTTCCCTCGCCGCCAAGATTTCCGTAGATGTCTTCGGCGATAAGCGGCGCATAGGGCGCGATCATGGCGGCAAGCGTCAAGAGCGCTTCGCGGAGCGTCTGGTACGCGGACACTTTATCTTCGGTCATGCCGCTGGCCCAGAAACGGTCGCGGGAGCGGCGGATATACCAGTTGCTCAGCTCGTCGACGAACGCCTCGATTTGCTTCGCCGGATTCAGGAAGTCGTTGTCGTCCAGCCCCTTCACGACCTGACGCAAGGTGCTGTTCAGTCTCGATACAATCCAGCGGTCCAGCTCGTTCGCGGAGGCCCGCGGCGGGTGCTCCTCCGGCTTGTAGCCGTCGATCGCCGCATACAGCGCATAAAACGCATGCGCGTTATGGAGCGTGTCGATCACCTTCGATTTCGCTTCGGCGACGATTTGCTTGGAGAACCGCTTGCTGTTCCACGGCGCGCTGTCGGCCAGCAGCGCCCAACGGAACGCGTCGGTGCCGAACTCTTCGATGATTTCCCAAGGATCGATGCCGTTGCCTTTGCTCTTGGACATCTTCTGCCCGTTCTCGTCCAGCACGTGTCCGGTCGAAATGACGGCTTTGTAAGGCGACTTCCCGTTGTACAGCGTCGAGACGGCCAGCAGGCTGAAGAACCAGCCCCGCGTCTGATCGATCCCTTCGCAGATCATATCGGCCGGATACTGCTCGCTGAACATCTGCTCGTCGCCGAACGGGTGATGGTACTGCGCGAACGGCATCGAGCCGCTGTCGAACCAGACGTCGATCACCTCCGGGGTTCTCTCCATCGTGCCGCCGCAGACACAGCGCAGCTTCACTTCGTCGACGTACGGCTTGTGCAGCTCCAAGCTCTCGTCAAGCGGCTGAATCGCCCGCTCCCGCAGCTCTTTCCGGCTCCCCGGCGCATGCTCTTGACCGCAATCGCCGCACACCCAGACGTTCAGCGGCGTCCCCCAGTAGCGGTTGCGGCTGATGTTCCAATCGACAAGCTCTTCCAGAAACTTGCCGAAGCGCCCTTCACGGAGGTGGGAAGGATACCAGTTGATCTTGCGGTTGTTCTCGATCAATTGGTCCTTGACGGCCGTCGTCCGGATGAACCAGCTTTCCATCGCATAATATAGCAATGGCGATTTGCAGCGCCAGCAGAACGGGTAGCTGTGCTCGTAACGCTCCTTGGAAAACAGCAGGCCGCGCTCGGACAAGCTTTTCACGATATCGACGTCGCAATCTTTAACGAAGCGTCCGGCGAATTCCGTTACCTGCTCGGTGTAGCGGCCGGCCAGATTCACGACGTTGACGAAATCCAGCTCGTGCTTGCGGGTCGTCCGGTAGTCATCCTCCCCGTGCGCAGGAGCCGTATGAACGATACCGGTCCCGCTCGTATCGCTCACGTAGTCCGCATCGACGACGATATGCCCTTGGACCGGACGAACATAGCCGAAAGGCGGCTCGTAAGGGGTGCCGACGAACTCCGATCCCTTATGCACAGACACGATTTCGTAGTCTTCCTTGAACACGTTCCCGGCAAGCTTCTCCGCGACGACATACACTTCGCCGTTATACTTGACCTTCGCATAGTCGATATCTTTATTCACGGCAAGCGCCACGTTGGACGGCAGCGTCCACGGAGTGGTCGTCCACGCGAGGAAGATTTCGTCTCCGCTTTTGCTTTTGAATTTTACGGTTGCGCTCAAGTCCTTAACGTCCTCATAGCCTTGCGCCACTTCATGGGAGCTAAGCGTCGTTTGGCAGTCCGGACAGTACGGGCTGACCCGGTGGCCTTTATATAGCAGCCCTTTGCCATGGATTACGGACAAAAGGTGCCAGACGCTTTCGATATATTCGTTGGTCAGCGTCACATACGGATGGTCCATATCCGTCCAATACGCGATCGCCTCGGTCAGCTCCCGCCACTGCTTCTCGTATTCGAACACGCTGCTTTTGCATTTTTCCACAAATTCGGCCACGCCGTATTTCTCGATCTCCTGCTTGCCCGAGATGCCGAGCTGCTTCTCGACGCCCAGCTCGACCGGAAGACCGTGCGTGTCCCAGCCGGCTTTGCGGACGACGCGGTAGCCGGACATCGTCTTGTAGCGGCAAATAAAATCTTTCACGACGCGCCCGAGCACATGCCCGATATGCGGCGAGCCGTTGGCCGTCGGGGGTCCTTCATAGAACACGAAATTCGGCCGTCCGGCCCGGTTTCCGATCGATTTGCGGGGCGTTTCGTCCCGTTTCCACTGCTCCAGCACGCGAAGCTCGCGCACTCTCGGTTTTTCTTTCACGTCGACTTTTCTCACAGGTCTCATCCTTTCTTCTTGAAAAACAAAAAAATCCCGCCCCGTAAGGGACGAGATTTGTTCTCGCGCTACCACCCTTGTTCCGCAGCGATCATCTTGAAACATGATCCCGCGGCACCTCTACGACGTACCATCATACGCGTCCCTTGTAACGGCGGGATCCCGGGGCTGCTTACTGAAGCTTCAGCATTCCTTCTCGGAGAGGATGTTCGGCTAATTCTTGAACGTTGGCTTTCAGCACGGGGCCAACTCTCTGGGGAACAAGGGATTAGCTTACTCGTTCTCGTCAATGAATTTAACAGGGAATTTGATTACTACAGTTGTACACCAGTTTCAACCAAATGTCAACAGGGTTGCTTATCACAAACATCCCTTTTCACAGCCGGATCAAGCCGCGCAGCGCGAACAAATGGGACAGCACGTCCTCGTGCAGTCCCGAGAGCGGATTGACCGCCCTCCAGCCGTACAGCACAAGCCTCCACCGTTTTTCGTGCTTGATCAGCACGTTGGCCGACTCGCTTCTCGAACCGCCCGCAGCCAAGGCTTCCGCCATGGCTTTCCACTTGTTAAGCGAAAATCGGGACACGCCCGCTTTCGAGTACAGGCACTCTTTAAGACGATCGAGAAAAACAAGCGTTTTCTTCTTGATCTCCTCCTTGCACTCCTCGTCCTCGGTCTCCCGCTTGAGCTCCGTCATGACCTGCCGGAATTCGCCGGCCAAGCCGCCATCAAGCCGCTCAACGAACGCTTCAACCGTTTGCTCCATCCTGTCCTGCCATTCGATCCCGTAGACAAAATCGGCAAAGTCGGCGGCGGCCAAATACATAAAGTTGTAGGACGGCTTCAGCCCGTCCTCTTCCTCATATTCCTGTTCATCCCGGTCCCAAAAGTAAACGCAGCCTTGATTCGCCCCCGTCAGCGCCAGGCAGACAAAGCTGCCTCTGGGGGTGGCTGCAATAGGCAGCAGCTCGCCCGGGATGACGCCTCCCCGATTCAATTCGACGAAAAAGCGCT
>NZ_JTHN01000441.1 GCF_001399685.1 Paenibacillus sp. A3 | reverse complement strand
TCTCGTGGGCTCGGCAGGCGATTGGGCGGCGTCTTGTGCGGCAGCCTGGCCGCTCAGCGCCAGCCCGATCGACAGCGCAAGCAAGGTAACCGGTGTCTTCCGGCTGGTGGTCCGAAATTGCATGTCCTCCCCTCCCAAGGGTCCATGAACAATGTGAAATAGCGGGTTGAGCGCGGCAATGACACCGCTGGTCAAAACGACGTTACCAGCTGAATCGTCCCGTAACATCTTGCAGCGCAGCAGAAAACGCCACCAAATTTCCGAAAAACGGGTGCAGGCGGTCACTTCACGCCGCATCATGTCCGTAGCAGCCGGCATTTCGCGCCGGCTAGAATGACACCGATGGTCATCTCAGTACGTGACGGCGCCCCCACCCGTCACGTACCACCCAGCCGAGGTAATTGCCGTATGAGCCGTGCCCGTATCCTGTGTTTTGGTGAGTTATTGCTGCGCCTGGGAGCGCCTGGCCATGAACTGCTGCTGCTGCAGCCTCGGCTGGATGTGCACTGCGGCGGCGCGGAGGCCAACGTCGGCGTCTCGCTGGCGCATTTCGGCCATGACGTGGCCATGGTC
>NZ_JTHN01000440.1 GCF_001399685.1 Paenibacillus sp. A3 | reverse complement strand
TATTTGTCTGAGTTTTTCTTAAACATACGGTTTTTCAACATGCCGAAGGGCCCTTAAAAAGGGCCCTTGGCATTTTCCGTTATATAAATCGTCTATAGATCAGTCGCCTCCGCCTCCGCCGCAGCCGGAAGAACAGCTGGACGAAGAGGAACAGCTTGAGGAGGACGAGCAGCTCGAGGACGAACAGCTTCCGGACGAGCCGCCATCGTCGCCGCGGTCGTCGGACCAGCTGCCGGTGCCGCAGCCGCTGGAGGCGCAGGAGGACGAAGAATTCGTCGTTTGCTGCCCCGCCTCGCGCTTGGCTTCCTCCTCGGTCAGCAGCTCCTCCATCTGTTCGTCGAAGCCGGTAAATTCCGTTACCGAGTAGAACAGCATGGCGCCGGCCAAGTACGGCATCAAGGACGGGCCGTGCGATTCGGAAGGCCGCTCCGCGTAGGTCGGATTAACCGCAGCCTGCCGCAGCTGATCTTTCGCTTGCTCGATTAACCACCGGACCGTTTGCCCAATTTCAGGGAATTGGGCCGATGCTTTTTGGTTGAACCAACGCTGCTCAAGCTCCGCCTCGCTCTCCGAGCTCAGCCAGTCGATCCGCTGCCGATCGAGCGGATAGCGGAAAAAGCTTCCCCAGATTTGCCCCGTAAACGGCGTGGACGTAAACAAGTGGGCGTAGACCCAATCGAACCAGGCGCGGCCTCCCGGGTCCGGCGTACCGTCCGTGTGCGGCGCATGGTGAATCGTCGCGCCGAGCAGCGTTTCTCCGAAGCGCTGATACTCCCGGGTAAACATCAGCATCTCGTGCCAGATGTCGTCGACCGCTTCACTGAACATCGGCACTTCCTTCATCACGGCCGTCATCAAAAAGTATCGTTTCAGTTCCAGAAGCTTCCATTCGTATTCGGCCTCGCTCATGGAAGGATATTTGCCCAGCACTCGATTCCGGAGCCGGTCGCCGTATTCTGATCGTAGCGCTTGCTCCAGCCGGTCTGCCGCCGGCTGCAGCGGGACGCCGGGCTGAA
>NZ_JTHN01000044.1 GCF_001399685.1 Paenibacillus sp. A3 | reverse complement strand
ACTGCGTTTGTTGGCGAAGCTGGGCTGAACTGCGGGAACCGCAGGGATCGCTTGCTCAAGAAGAGAAGGATGCTTCTCTGTTCGCAAGAATCCCCCACCTCAGCGCCACTAGCGCAGGTGGTGGGAGTGTTCAAGCTTTCTTACTGGGCAGGTTTTTTTTCTTATGAAAGAACCCTTTGGTTAGTTTGGGAACAGACTCTCGGGGGGGATAAACGAGCGGTAGTTTATTGGTCTTCGTTAGCTTATTTAGTCATAGCAGTTCCATTGTATCTTCTAATCTGTTACACAATCAAAACTAAAATAAAGCGTAATTCAGCCCGTATGTTTTGTTATCCTATCATGTGTGCGCTCACCTTTATATTACCTACAGCCTTCATCATGATTTCTTTCGGGGGCTTGAGCTTTTTCTCGGCTGAATCTCAGTTGTTTTACTCATTTTTTGCCTCATCCGGGATCATATTCGGTGTAGGTTTCGGGTTGATCTCGTATGTTTTCGAATCCAAAATTGAATGATACAACCTCAAGGAGGCACACCTATATGGGAAACGTGATTTCCATGCCCGAAGCGCAAGAAGACGCAGCGCCTTCCCTTTCCATGTCGAACGGGTTGACCTCCGTCTTTCTTGATGTTCTGGTGCTGAGCGGTTCTCGACTCGCGAACACAGACCGGGAGAAAGAACTGATCATCTGGCTTGCTCAACGGGATCAGTCGGTCGTTGGGATTGGAACGGTAGGTTTTAGCTTGGAGGAAATGCCTTGGTCGGCGGACAATTTTGCCAATGAGAAGGCGTTTATGACGCGGACGATTCAGGGGGCCATGAATGAAACCGGCTGGGAGAAGCTCAGCTATACTCCGAACAAGGAGATGGTCATCGGACGATTGGCGGACTTTCAGCTCATGATCGATGCCTTTCAAGAGGAATACCTTGATCCAAGTCACTATCTCGAATGGGCCGAGGTGGACGAGGATGACGAATCTCCGACCATCCCCAGAGGGTATCCCATGTGCTCCAAGCACGCCGTCTATTTGTCCTGCCACGGATGCTTGTTATGCAACTACGAAGGCGGCGGCTGACGTTCGTCTCCCGGCACCTCCGAATGTAACCATGTTCATAACAAAGCAGCCCGGATCTCACTCCGAGCTGCTATCATTAACTTCCGTGCTATTCCCGGCATAAGTCGAAATATTGCTTCAGGTCGTGCTGAAAATCCGTGGTCGGACGTTTGGGCTCCCGTATTTTGCATTGCTCCAAATATTCGGCGGCGAGCGTTTTGAATTCGGGATAGGTTCTTACCGTTTCGATCAGGCAGCCGATGATTCCCAATTGGTGGGGCTCATCTTTTTTCTTAAGCTTATAAGTACTGCTGGAAATAAGATGTTTAAGCCAGACTTGGTACGATTGATCGCTGTCGGGAATTCGCGTATCGAAGTACCCTTGCCTAACGGCGGCCCATAACGCTAAAAGCGAATAACGAACGAGCTCGCTCGTCTCCCCGTTTTTAAAAACCGTCACGAGCGATGGAATCGCGCCGGATATATTGACCCCGCTGTCCGCCAGTCTCCAGTGGATGCTGCAAATGTATTGTTCGGTTGCCTTATCCTTCACATAGCGCTTGCCCGCAGCGAGGATAAGCTGTATCGCATCATCCGGAAAAGGGACTTCTGCGGCCAGCAGTGCATCGAGCAGGGCGGCAGCGCGGTATTGAAGATAAAGCTCCGTATCGGTTTTCGCCGATTCTTTCCGGTCCAGATGATGAAGCCGTGCAATGGGCGTTATGAATCCGGATAAATCCCCGCCCGCTTCAAGGCACTGGTGAACAATTTCGATTAGCGCGACAACCTGTTCAGGGTCGTTGACGTCCAGATAGGTACCCAATTCGACGGTTTGGCGATCCTTTAATGCGTCTTCCAAGCTTTCCTTGGCCAGGGAAACCGCTTTTGAAGCCATTTCGGGAGTCGTTATTTCTTCGATAATTTCCTTTGCCGTGCGCCTGCGTTCGGCCATTTCCGTTGTTGCGTTAAGCTGCTGCATCATGTGTTCCATACTGTTGGCGTTCATAGGAAGGTTCCTCCGTCGTCCGTAACTATCGGCAAATGATGATATGAATAGCAAAATTATACCACAGTGAATGGATAGAAAATGAAAAAGCGCTCCATTTCGGCTTAAGTACAGGACCGGAAGATGTGCGCTGCATTCAAACGATGGCGAAGCTAGGGAAGAAGTCGTTCCTTTAAGATGCGCTTGGTGATGTCTTTCGCTTTATTCGATGTGGTGATTTCCCCATCGACTTGGACTGCGAAAACGAGCGTGTCTTCCTTGAGCTGAACGAACCCGACATACCAGCCGAACGGCGGGTTGTCGCTGCCTCCCGTTTTTCCGTAAAGTGTGTAGCCGGGCTGCTGCTCTTCTTGTAAAAGGGATGAAACTTACGGTACATGGCATCCGCTTCGATCGCGAAAAAGCTCCCGATCCCTTCGAAAAAGGGCGGGAGCTTCTTGTCTTTAAGCGAGCAGTCCGCGCAGCACAGCGGTAACGGCAGCCATTTCTGCGTCCGTGCCGATGGAGATGCGCAGCTTGTCGGCCAGACGAGGATGCTCGAAATGGCGGACGTAGATGTTGCGTTCCAGCAGCCTCCGGTACCATTCGCGGGCATCGGGCTTTCCGGCTCCCGCCGGAGGTGTGCACAAGACGAAATTCGTTTGCGAAGGGAGGACATCGAAGCCGAGGCTCTGAAGCTCGGCAATGAAGCTATCGCGCGTCGCTTTGACCGCTGCTACCGTGCGTTCCGTGTATTCCCGGTCTTCCAGAGCGGCCGTGGCAAGCTTCCGGCTGATCGCGTTGATGTTGTAGATGTCCTTGCTCTTTTCCAGCGCGGCGATGAGCGTCTCGGCAGCGATGCAGTAGCCGACCCGCGCTCCGCACAGGGCGTAAGCCTTGGAGAATGTGCGGACGACGATTACGTTGGGATAGCGGTCCACCAGCGGGATGGCGGTTGCCTCGGAATCGGCGAAATCGATGTAGGCTTCGTCGATGACGACCAGCCCCGGGAAGCGGCTGACCAGCCGTTCCACTTCTTCGAGCGGCAGCAGGTGTCCGGTTGGCGCATTCGGATTGACCAGCACGATCGCGTCCGCCCCGCTGTCCATCAGCAGCTGCGGATCGACAGTAAAGTCGCTTCGCGTCGGGACGGCGATGGAGGAAGCTTGATAAGATGCCGCCACCGTGTGATACAGCGAGAACGACGGGTCCGGTAGGGCCAGACGCCGGTTCGGGCCGATGAAGCCTTTGACGATCAAGGAGATGATCTCGCTTGAGCCGTTCCCGCAAAAGATTTGCTCGTCCTTGACGCCGTGCAGCCGCGAAAGTGCGGCGCGCAGCTGTGCGCAGCGGGCGTCGGGATAACGGCGCAGCTCTTCTTCGCCAAGCGTGCGCAGCGCCTCCAGTACAAGCGGAGAGGGCGGGTACGGGCTTTCGTTCTGATTCAGCTTGATCGCGGCGCTTCCTTCCGGCGGGAGGTCGCCCAAGGCGTAAGGGGTGAGCCGTTCGATATGCGGCAAAATAAGGGTCATCGGTGTGTTCCTCCTGACATTCGGCTGACGGGGTCAGCGCGTGATTTTATAATGCGATGCACGTCTTCCGCTTTGCGCAATGGGATGATAAGATGAGGATAACCGCATTTTGACATTGAAAAAATGGTCAGTTTCGTAATTTTTCAAGTGACAGAATGGAGCGTCGAACGTTTATTGCAAAGGAGAAGCGGGGATGATCGACTTGATGCCGAGGCTCGACGAAACGTCGGGCGAAGCGCTGTATATGCAGCTGTACCGCTATATCCGCGACGAAATCGCCACCGGCCGCATTCCGGCGAACGAGCGGCTGCCATCCATCCGCACGTTGTCCGCTTACTTGGGCGTAAGCCGGTCGCCGGTGGCTCTTGCCTACGAGCAACTGCTAGCCGAGGGCTATGTGAACAGCAGACCGCGCAGCGGGCTGTATGCCGCCGAGCTGGACACGTCCGCCTCCCTGCAGGCGCAGGCCGAAGCGGCGGCAGAACGTTCTTCTGTTTCGCCGTCGCCGAAGCGCGCGTACCACGCGTCTCAGGACGAGCCGATCCGGTACGACTTCGGCTACGGCAGCGTCGATATCGCGAGCTTCCCGCTGGCGAAATGGCGCCGGTTGATGAACCGCTGTTTGCTGCCGGAAAACAGCCGTTTGCTGCTGTACGGCGATTTGCAGGGCGAGCCGGAGCTGCGCGCCGAAATTGCCGCCTATCTGCACCATATGCGCGGGGTACGCTGCCAGCCGGAGCAGATCGTCGTCGGTGCGGGCACGTACCACTCGCTCGATTTGCTGTTTCAATTGCTGCGCGAGGACGTCGTCTGTATGGCTTCCGAAGAAGCGGTCAACGACGGGGTAAAAGCGCTGTTCGGGCAGTTCCGGTTCGATTGCCGGCCACTCCAGCTGGAAAGCGACGGCATCTGCCTCGAAGAGCTGCAGGCTAGCGGCGCGCAGGCCGTTTATGTCACCCCGTCGCATCAGTTTCCGTACGGCATGACACTGTCGGCGGGCAAGCGGCTCAAGCTGCTCCAATGGGCGAAGGAGCGGCGGGCCTACATCGTCGAGAACGACTACGATGGCGAATTCCGTTACAACGGCCGGCCGATTCCTTCGCTGCATAGTCTCGACGACGACGGCCGGGTCATCTACGTTGGCACGTTCTCGCGGGCGCTGACGCCGTCGTTCCGGCTCAGCTATCTCGTGCTGCCGCCTGCGCTGCTGGCGAGGTTTCGCAGCCGTCGGCACAGCTACGACCAGCTCGCCTCGCCGATCTTCCAGAAGACACAGCAGCTGTTCATGCAATCCGGCGACTTCGGTAGACACGTACGCAAAATGCGCAGCGTCTACCACAAAAAGCGCGATGCCCTGCTGCAAGCGGTGCGCGACGCTTTTCCGGCGGGCGTCGAAATGATCGGCGCAGACTCGGGGCTGCATCTGCTGCTTGTGGTTCGCGGCGATAAGGACGAAGCGGAGCTTGTGCGCGCGGCCGCCCGGGAAGGAGTCGGCGTCTATCCGGCTTCGGCTTACCGGCTGCGGCCGGAGGCCGACGAGGCTCCGACCGTGCTGCTCGGCTTCGGCGGCCTGTCCGAAACGGACATCCGGGAAGGGATCGGGCTGCTGGCGGGGGCATGGAAAATGGAATCTTCTCTAAATAAATGAAAGAATATGGACGATATATCCAGTAGGATGTCATTTTTCTTTTATTTTGAAGAGGAGGGGTAACGTGAAAGTTTCCGGCGAAGGAAGCAGCGTTCTGAATTTGTACGCGATCCGCGATCAGCAGAGCAAGCCCGACCTGAGACCGGGGACGATTGCCGGCTTGAAGCATGATACGGTCGAAATCAGTCCGATCGGCCGGCAGTTGGCCGAAGGCGCAATTAAGCACCACGTGGGCAAAATTTTCGTATCGGCCCAAATCGACGAATCGCTGAACCGGCTGCTCGAAGGGAAATCGCAGGAGGCAAGCGATGCGGTGCACACGATCATCGGCTCCAATCTGCTGCCTGGCGGCTCCGTTTCGGACGAAGGGGAGCGCGACGCGTTGCGGGAAGCGGGATTGGCACAGGCAAAATATGTGGCGGACCGTTATATGTCGGGCGGCGAATCGTCCAAGTTGATGGAGATCATGAATCAAATTGCCGTCATCAGCGCGAAGGGAACGGTTGATCCGGCCACGGGAAGCGTCTCCTACAAAATGCCGCCATCCCGGCCGGTCGGAGCGCCCGAAGACTATGTGGACATCAACGAGCTGATGAAGAGGTTCGAACCGGATACCTACAAAAAGCTGCACGAAGCGGTAACCGGCGGCGGCGACTGGGGCGGCATTTTGTTTTCGTTTGTCCAAAAAATTCCGCAAAACGAGCAGTGGGTGACCAAGTATCGCGAGGAAACGAAACAACTGATGCAAGAGCTGAAGACAACGAAGCTCGATAACCGGTTCGCAGGCGCCGATACAGCCGATATGGCCTCCTTTCTGCTGGACATGAACCGTAAGCTGGAGCAGACGCCGCTTGCGAAGACGGATGTCTTGATGCGAAACATGGCTAATTTTGCAAAGATTTTCGGGCATCGGGCATAAAGAGAAGCGGGTGAACCGAACCGCTCGGATGACGGCTATCCGGTGGTCAAGCTTGAGAGAATGCACAACGTACGGATGACGGCCATCCGGTGAAACCCCAAAGACCGCACGCCTCTGGCCAAATGGCTGGGAAGACGGCGGTCTTTTTTGTTTTACGAAGGGCAAAAACGACAGGAGATGAAATTAATACCGTCACTGGAATAAATAAAATTCAAACTCTTCCATTCCTTCCCGGAAACCGCTGTTTTTCTTCACAATTTATTCAAATATTTATTGACAAGCAAAAAAAACGGCTGTTATTATTAACATCAGTGGTGAAAATAAACGAATTAAATTTGTTCAAGGAATCATTTAAAGCGGTTCCGGACCCGACGAACCCGACTTGAAAGCGTTAGCAAAGCGAGGTGCCCGGGCCGGTAACCGCAGCGGAACAGCTTGAACTTCACATGCCGAAAGGAAATGAGTTACTTATGGGCTTCGAAAGATTGGTGGAAGAATACCGCGGAGGCGTGCTGGAAAATGTACATATGGGCCTCGTCTGCGGAATGGACGAGAATGGCCGGATCGTGTATTCGGTCGGCGACGAACAGCATATGACGTTTTTGCGTTCGGCGGCGAAGCCGTTTCAGGCGATCCCGGTCATCAAGAACGGCATCGACGAAAAATTCAAGCTGACCCCGAAGGAAGCGGCTTTGTTCGCCGCCTCGCACAGAGGAGAGAAATATCATATCGAGGCGCTTGAGTCGGTTTTGCAGAAAACCGGGCTGAAGGAAGAAGACATCCTCTGCTGTCCGACTTACCCGCTTAACGAAGCACCGCGGGCGGCCTGCTACTGGGACCATTTGGAGAAGCGCAAGCTGTATCATAACTGCTCAGGCAAGCATTCCGGTTTTCTCGCACTGTCCAAGGAGCTCGGCTACGACCTCGAAACCTACTGGAGCATCGACCACCCGGCACAGCAGCTCAGCCTGGAGGCGATGGCCGAAATGGCCGACTACCCGAAAGAAGACATCCGCATCGGGGTGGACGGCTGCGGCTTTCCGGTGTATGCGATGCCACTCCAAAACATCGCTCGCGCCTACCTGAAGCTGGCCTGCCCGGACCTTATCGAGGATACCGATACGAGAGCGGCGGTGACGAAAATCGCCGGCTACATGAACGCGCACCCGGAGATCATCGCCAGCCACGACTTTATCTGCACCGCGCTGCTGACCGATCCGAACATTGTCGCCAAGGGCGGCGCCAAAGGGGTTTACGGCTTCGGACTCAAGAAGGAACGCATGAGCTTCGCCTTAAAAGTTTTGGACGGCTCGGAGCTCGTATGGCCGATTATCGCCGCTTCGATTCTGGAGCAGATCGGCTACGACAACCGCGATACGATCGACCGGTTGTACGCGCTGGCTCCGAAGGAGATCAAGAACGATAACCATATCGTCGTAGGCGAGAGAAAAACCGTATTCCGTTTATAGTTGGGCGCTTCACTGACACATGGGTAACGATCTTCCTTCTTATGAACGAACGGCTCGTTCGTTCCGCAGGAAGATTTAGCATAAATCAATGAAAAACGGGGGGATTTTCCATGAAAAAACGTTTCGCAGGTTTTACCGCATTGGTGCTCGCCGGAGCGATGTTTGCAGGTTGTAGCGGCGGCGCAGGCAAACCGCAGCAGCAAGGCGAGGCCCAGCAGCCGACGGCCAAGAAGGAAGGCAACGGCATCACGATTGCGGTTAACGCCAACTTCGTGACGCTGGACCCGCACAACGCGGCCGATACGCTGTCCATTTCCGGCTACCGCACGATGTATCAAGGTCTGCTCGGCTTCGATCAGGATATGAAGGTCGTGCCCGTGCTGGCTGAATCGTACGAAGTGAGCCCGGACGCAAAAGTATACACGTTCAAGTTGAAAGAGAACATCAAGTTCCACGACGGCACGCCGTTCAATGCGGAAGCGGTCAAAGTCAACCTCGACCGGGTGAAAAACAAGGACAACAACCTGAAAATGGCGCGCAGCTTCGCCGCCGTAGAGAAAACCGAAGTCGTCGACGCCAAAACGGTAAAAATCACGCTGTCCCAGCCGTATTCCGCGATGCTGAACAAACTGGCCATGCTGATGATCATCAGCCCGCAGGCGCTGGAGAAGCACGGCAAAGATATCGGCCAGCACCCGGTAGGCACCGGTCCGTTCAAGTATAAGGAATGGGTGCAGGGCGACCGGATGACGATCGAGAAGAACGCCGATTATTGGGAAAAAGGACTGCCGAAGGTAGATACCGTCACCTTCAAGCCGGTACCGGAGAACGGTTCCCGCGTCGCGATGCTGAAAACGGGCGAAGCCGACTTCGTCTATCCGCTGCCGACCGAGCAGGTGGAGCAGGTGAACGGGAAGAACGGCATCGTCGTGGACAAAACGCCTTCGACGATTGCGCGCTACATCACGATGAACATGACGAAGAAGCCGTTCGACGACGTCCGCGTCCGCCAGGCGATCAACTATGCGATCAACAAAGACGCCTATATCAAAGTCGTCAAATCGGGCTTTGCCGAAAAGCTGGACTCGACCATGTCGTCCAAAACGCAATTCTATGCGAAGCAAACGCCGTATGACGGCAACGTGGAGAAAGCGAAAGCGCTCCTGAAGGAAGCCGGCCTCGAAAACGGCTTTAAAGCGGAAATCTGGGGCAGCTCCGACTCCGAGACGGTAAAAGGCATGCAGTTTGTTCAGCAGCAGCTGGCAGCCGTAGGCATTACGCTCGACGTGAAGCCGATGGAAGAAGGCACGCTGTCCAACGAGATCAACTCGGCCAAAACGCCGCAGGAATCCAAGGTGCAGATGTGGTACGTCAGCTGGTCCCCGTCCTCGGCCGACGCCGACGCGGCGACGCGCCCGCTGTTCGCGAGCGAAATGGTCCCTCCGAACGGAGCGAACACCGCCTACTACAAAAACGACAAAGTAGACGAGTTGATCGCAAAAGCGAACAAGCTGTCGAACGCCGACGAGCAAAAAGCCGTTTACGCCGATATTCAAGCGCAAATCTACAAAGACGCTCCGTGGGTCTTCCTTGCCGTCGACCAGATCGTATCCGGCAAGAAAAACTACCTCGAAGGCGTGAAAGTATATCCGGACGGTTCCATTAACGTCCGCGAAGCCGAAATCAAGAAGTAAGTCCTGACCTGATGCTGTGTTGACCCGCCCTCCGGTGCGGTGCTCACCACAGCATCTCGCCTAATGGCAGGTTTTCAGAGGAGGAGTGTAAAAGCTTGGCTCAGTATGTGCTAAAACGATTGGTTGCCGTCATTCCGATTCTTTTTATCGTTTCCGTCTTGATCTTTCTGTTCATCCACTTGATTCCCGGCGATCCGGCGCGGCTCGTGGCCGGCAAGGAAGCCACGCTCGAAGACATTCAGCGCATTCAGGCCGAGCTCGGCCTCGACAAGCCGCTCTGGGAGCAATATTTCATCTATATGTCGCATCTGCTGCAGGGAGATTTGGGTCAATCGCTCAAAACCGGCCAGCCGGTAACGGAAATGCTCGCTTCGCGCATGATGCCGACGATCTGGCTGACGATTTTCAGCATGGGCTGGGCGCTTCTGTTCGGAATCGTGATCGGCGTCATCTCGGCGACGAAGCGCAACCGGTGGCCGGACTATTTGAGCATGCTGACCGCGGTCTCGGGCATTTCGGTGCCGCCGTTCTGGCTCGGGCTGCTGCTCATCCAGCTGTTTTCCGTGCAGCTCGGCTGGCTGCCGACCGGAGGCGTTGATTCGTGGCAGGGCTACGTCCTTCCTTCGATTACGCTCGGAGCGGGCATCATGTCGATGCTGGCGCGCTTCTCCCGGGCTTCCCTGCTGGAGTCGCTGAAGCAGGACTATATCCGGACCGGCCGGGCCAAAGGCTTGAACGAGCGCGCGGTCGTCTGGGGGCATGCGATGAAAAACTCGATGATCTCCGTCATCACCGTGGCCGGGCTTCAGTTCGGCTTTCTGCTCGGCGGCTCGGTTATTGTCGAGACGGTATTCAGTATCCCGGGGCTCGGGCGGCTGCTGATCGATTCGATCGCCTTCCGCGATTATACGGTCATTCAAGCGGAGCTGCTGCTGTTCGCCGTCGAATTCATTCTGGTCAACTTGCTCGTTGACGTCCTGTATGGCGTTCTCAATCCAAAAATTCGCCTGTCGGGCCAGAACTGAGGAGGACCATCATGAGTCAAAACATCGTCATCGACCATTCCGCGGATACGGCCGTTCCTTTAACGAAAAGCAGTCCGCTCCGTGATTTTTGGATCAAAATGAAAAAGCAAAAGCTCGCGTTCGCCGCAGGCCTGTTCATCGCGCTGCTCGTTGTCGTGGCGGTGATCGGTCCCGCGCTTGCGCCTTACGATCCGTCCGTGCCGGATTACGACAACATTTTGTCCGGTCCGTCGGCGAAGCATTTGGCCGGTACGGACGAGTACGGCCGCGATATTTTCAGCCGCATTCTCGTCGGCACCCGGCTGTCGCTGTCCGTCGGCCTAAGCGCCGTTCTGATCGGCGCGGCCATTGGCACGCTGCTCGGGCTGATCAGCGGTTATTACGGCGGCTGGCTTGACCGGCTGATCATGCGGAGCAGCGACGTGATGTTCTCGTTCCCCGATCTGCTGCTGGCGATCGGCATCGTCGCGATCCTCGGGCCGGGGCTGATGAACGTCGTGGTTGCCGTTGCGATCTTCGGCATTCCGTCGTTCGCGAGGCTGATCCGCAGCGCTACCCTGGAAACGAAGGAATCGCTGTATGTGGAAGCGGCCCGCTCCATCGGGGCGAACAATGTGCGGATTATTGCCCGTCATATTTTTCCCGAAACCGTTCCGAGTCTGATCGTTTACTTCACGATGCGGATTGGGACGACGATTTTGGCCGCATCGGGCCTGAGCTTTCTCGGCCTCGGGGCGAAGCCTTCGGACCCGGACTGGGGGGCCATGCTGAGCATGGGACGCGATTACCTCAGCATCGCGCCGCATGTCGTTTATTTTCCGGGCGCTGCCATTTTCCTGACGGTTCTCGCCTTCAATATACTGGGAGACGGTTTAAGAGACGCGCTCGATCCGAAGATCAAGAATTAGAACAGGAGTAACGCGAATGACTCAAAAACTACTTGACGTGAAAGGCCTCAAGACACAGTTCACCCGCGATCAAGGCAAAGTCAACGCGATCGACGGCGTCGATTTTCATGTGAACAAAGGCGAAGTGCTCGGTCTGGTCGGAGAATCCGGCTGCGGCAAAAGCGTCACGTCCTTGTCCGTCATGCGGCTGCTGCACGGCACGCCGGGGAGCATTGTCGGGGGAACGGTCCGTTTTCAGGAGAAGGATCTGGTCGCGCTGTCCGAAAGCGACATGCGCCGTATCCGGGGCAAAGACATCGCGATGATTTTCCAGGAGCCGATGACGTCGCTCAATCCGGTGCTCAAGATCGGCAAGCAGCTCGTGGAAGCGATCCGCCTGCACTTGAAATACGATAAAAGCAAAGCGCGGGAGCACGCCGTTCATATGCTGAAGCTGGTCGGCATTCCGCGCGCCGAGGATGTCATCGACGAATATCCGCACCAGCTCTCGGGCGGCATGCGGCAGCGGGTCATGATCGCCATGGCGATGTCCTGTAACCCGCAGCTCCTTATTGCCGACGAACCGACCACGGCGCTGGACGTGACGATCCAGGCGCAAATTTTGGACCTGATGAAGAAGCTGAAGGACGAGAACGACATGTCCATCATGCTGATCACCCACGATTTGGGCGTGGTGGCCGAAATGTGCGACCGCGTGATCGTCATGTACGCCGGACGCGTCGTCGAGGAAGGGAACGTGCTGGATATTTTCGACGACCCGCAGCATCCGTATACGAAGGGGCTTATTCATTCGGTGCCGAAGCTGCGCCAGAATCACCGGCGGCTCGAATCGATCCCCGGCAACGTGCCGGACTTGACGAACATGCCGGCCGGCTGCAAGTTCGCTCCCCGCTGCTCGGCGGTGATGGACATCTGCCGCGAGCGGGAGCCGCAGCTGGAACAGACCACCGGCGGCCGAAAGTGCCGCTGCTGGCTCTATGAGAACGATAGCGCGAAGGGAGAAGGGAAAGCGTGACGAAACCGCTGGTGGAAGTGAAAAACCTGCGCAAAGTGTTTCCGATCAAGAAAGGGTGGTTCGGGAAGCCGGCTTTGCTGCAGGCGGTGGATAACGTATCTTTCTCCATCCGCAAGGGCGAGACGTTCAGCATCGTCGGCGAAAGCGGCTGCGGCAAGTCGACGACGGGCCGTCTGATTACGCGGCTGCTGGCGCCGAGCGAAGGCGAGATCTGGTTCGACGGGCAGGAGATCGGTCGGCTGGACGAATCCCGCATCCGTCCGCTGCGCCGGCAGATGCAGATGGTGTTCCAGGACCCGTATGCGTCGCTTAATCCGCGCATGAAGATCAAGGACATCATCGCCGAGCCGCTGCTCATTCACGAGAAAATGTCGGCGGCGGAGCGGGAGAAGGACGTTCAGCGGCTGCTGGAGGTCGTCGGCTTAAGCTCGTTCCACGGCGAGCGCTACCCGCACGAGTTCAGCGGCGGCCAGCGCCAGCGCGTCGGCATTGCCCGGGCTTTGGCGGTGAAGCCGAGCCTGATCGTGGCCGACGAGCCGGTATCCGCGCTCGACGTGTCCATCCAGTCGCAGGTGCTGAACCTGCTGCAGGATTTGCAGGAGGAGTTCGGGCTGACGTACTTGTTTATTTCCCACGATCTGAGCGTCGTCGAGCATATCAGCGACCGGATCGGCGTCATGTACCTCGGCTCGATGGTCGAGCTGGCGGATAAGGACGCGATTTACGAAAAGCCGCTGCATCCGTATACGCAGGCGCTCTTTTCTTCCGTGCCCGTGCCGGACCCGCGGCTGAAGCGCGAGAAAATCGTGCTGAAGGGCGACCTGCCAAGCCCGGTCAACCCGCCGTCCGGCTGCCGGTTTCATACCCGCTGCCCGGCGGCCATGGACGTCTGCCGGACGAAGGCGCCCGTGTTCCAGGAGCAGGAGCCGGGCCATTACGTGGCTTGCCACTTGTATGGGGAGAGCAAAGGATGAAGATCACGACAGGTTTCGTTCAAACGGCGGATGTCACGGTTTATCTGTGCCCGGAGCATACCGGACAGCCGGTTCCGCAGTTGGAGCTGCGGCCGGGGATGAAAGCCCGCGGCGCGGTCACTTGGTTTTACGGCCGCGGAGGGAAGGCGCACGTGCTGATCGTCGGACTCGGACCGGAAGCGAATGCGGAGCGGGTACGTGAAGCGGCAGGGAATGCAGCAAGAGCGGTTCACAAGGAAGGCTTCGCGACCGTGACCGTCATGCTGGAATCGTTCGTCCGGGCGCTGAGCGGCGCGCTTTCCGAGGAACAGGCGGTGCGCGCTTGGACGGAGGGCTGGCTGCTCGGTTCGTATGCGTTCGACAAGTACAAGTCACGCAAGGAAGCCCGTACGGTGGAGCGTCTGCATCTGGCATGCGTCGGGGCCGGGGGAGCTTCCTATGAGGAAGCGCTGAAGCAAACGGCCATCCGTGCGGAAGGGACGATGTTTGCGCGCGACCTGTGCAACGAGCCTCCGAACGTGCTGCATCCGGAATCGCTCGTCGAGATCGTTCGGGAGCGGTTTGCGGAGCGGCCTGTGAACGTTCGCGTCTATGGGGAGCAAGAGTTGGCCGACCTGGGCATGAACGGGCTATTGACCGTCGCGCAGGGAAGCCGGTACAAGCCAGCGCTCATCGAGCTGACGTTCTGCACCGATCCGTCACAGCCGCTGCTGGCGCTCGTCGGCAAAGGCATCACGTTCGATATGGGCGGCATGAACGTCAAGTCCGGACGGGATATCAGCGACGCGCGGTTCGATATGGGCGGCGCCTGCGCCGTGCTTGGCGCGATGGATATGATCAGCCGCTCGGAGCTGCAAGCGAACATCGTCGCGCTGATCGCGGTCGCGGACAACATGCCCGATGCGGCGGCGTTCGTCCCGTCCACGGTGGTTACGTACCCGAACGGCCTCTCCGTGCAGGTCGGCAACACCGATGCGGAAGGCCGCCTCGTGCTGGCCGATGCGCTGCTGCACGCCGGGCGTCTCGGGGCCAGGGAAGTGATCGACATCGCGACGCTGACGGGCAACGTTGGGGAGGCGCTCGGGCTAGGCGTCGCCGGGGCGTGGGGCGACCGCCAACTGGTCGACACGCTGGCGGGCATTGGCGAGACCAATGGGGACCGGCTGTGGCCGATGCCGCTGGTTGACGACTACGAGGAGCTGCTGCGCAGCGATTACGCCGACATGAACAATATTCCGCCGATTTCGTACGGCGGAGCTATTGTAGCGGCGCTGTTCCTGCGCCGCTTTGTAGCCGATGCGATGCGCTGGGTGCACATCGACATGGCGAACACCGTGCAGGCCAAGGCTGCGCGCGGCTATTATCCGGCCGGCGCGAGCGGCTACGGCGCGCGGTTGCTGGCCGATTTTGCGGTAAGCCGGGCCGAAGCGAACCGGAGCGCCGGGGGCGGCGAGGCTTGAGGCCAGCCGTCGGCTGGGCGCGGACAAGCAGGCTTGAAGCGAGATGAATGGGGTAAGGGATCGTTCCAACGGCAGATGTTTGGCCGAGGGGCGGTCTCTTTTTTTAATTCGGAGGATGCGGGGATCGGCGGCGGGTTGAAGCTGTTGAACGACCCGGTTTGAACATAAAGGAACTACAGTGCGCTAATGAAGCTTTTGACGCTCGGTCCCATGAATGAAGGAACTGAGGTGACTAAATCGTGTCGAAAAATGTTCATATTTCCTGATTCCGAGGCGTTTACGCACGACAGGTTAGCTATTTTGTACAGACGGGGCAATTGCTTTCAAATAGATGCGGTTCCGTTCCTTTAATTTTAGCGAGTGCCTTTCGGGTATTGAAACGGAGTCCCGTCACCATCCCGATTTGGTAAAAATGGATGATCTGTACAGCGTCTGCCACCACCCTAAATAGGTAAGCATGATATGGAAAGACGCTGCCGGGGCTTTTTGTTTATGATGAAAGCAGCCGCTATTAAATCTTTCGTTCCCGAAACGATCACGGAAGGAGCTTTTGTATGACAGATTCAATAACGAAGCGCGTCGCGGGGTTGGATTGGCCTTCGATCCAACAAGCGTTGGACGAGCAAGGCTTTGCAGCGTTTCCGCCTTTGTTGCGGAACGAGGAATGCCGCGAGCTCATAAACATGTATGAGGTGGAGACGCACTTCCGGACCCGGATCGATATGGCCCGGTACCGGTTTGGCATCGGAGAATACCAATATTTTCAGGCTCCGCTGCCGCCGCTGCTGCAGGAGCTGCGCGTCTCGTTTTACCCCCGGTTGGCCGAAGCGGCGAATCGTTGGCAGACGCAGCTTGGTCAAGAAGCCGTGTACCCTCCCGAGCTGGCGCAATTTCTGGAGCGCTGCCATGAGCACGGACAGACCCGTCCGACGCCGCTGCTTTTGAAGTATGGGACGGGAGGGTATAACTGCTTGCATCAAGATATGTATGGGGATGTATTTTTCCCGTTCCAGGTCGTCTTTGTCTTGAATCAGCGGGAAAAGGAATTCGCGGGAGGCGAATTTTTGCTGGTCGAGCAGAGGCCGAGAGCGCAGTCCAGAGGACATGCGATTGCGCTGGAGCAGGGAGCAGGGCTTATTTTTCCAACGCAGCATCGTCCGGTGCAGGGCACGCGCGGGACCTACCGGACGACACTCCGTCACGGCGTAAGCACGATTACATCGGGCACACGCTACAGTCTGGGCCTTATTTTTCATGATGCCCAATGACCGAAGCTTATTCTGATACTTTCCGGAGACCCCATCTATCCGTGAACTTGATTGCAATTAGCGGTATTTTCACGGGTTTCAAAAGGCGGCCGCAAACTGTTACGGGATATCCCCCACAATTATTTGTCTGAGTTTTCTACTTCTCCTTGCGCTTTAGGCGCAAGTCAGGCTGTTGAAAAAGTGGATTTTGACCGAAATAGA
>NZ_JTHN01000439.1 GCF_001399685.1 Paenibacillus sp. A3 | reverse complement strand
AAATGAGCGAGATGGAAGCCTCGTTCGAGGAAGCCCGCCGCTCGTTTGACGAGCAGAACGGAAAGATGGACGAGAGCATGGATGCGTTCAGCTCGATTCGTTCCTCAATGGACGAGCTTTCCGGCCACATCGGCCAAATTCACGAGCTGATCACCGATGCGCAGGAGAAGAACGGCCAGCTCGTCGAAGCCGTGCAGCATGTTGCCGCCATTGCCGAGGAATCCGCGGCGGGTGTGGAAGAGGTCAATTCTTCGTCGCACCAGCAGGATACGGCCATTCGGCACATTGCTTCGCAGGCGGACGACATGCTTTCGCTATCCCAGCGGTTGTTCGAGGAAATCGACAAGTTCAAGATGGATGACATTGAGGCGGAGGAAGCGGAGATCACCGTGTCGCCGGAGGTTAATGAAAACCGGGGGCAGAAGGAAGAGGATCGTGAGGTGAGCCCCGAGGCCAAAGGGACGGCTCAAGCGGCCGAGGTCGTGGCAGTACCCGTGGCATCGGCTGATGCCGGGACGCAAGCAGCGCCCCGGGAGCAGGCAGATCTCAAGGATGACGAAGCCGCCCGCCGTGCAGAAGAGGAGAAAAAGCTGCAGCCGGTTTGATGCCAAGAAATTCGGCAGACATACGAAAAGCCCCGGTTTCGCATCCAATGCGAAGCCGGGGCTCCTTACGTTTATTCGAAATAGACGGCTTTGCCGGTGCGGGAAGACTCGTAGATCGCTTCGAGAA
>NZ_JTHN01000438.1 GCF_001399685.1 Paenibacillus sp. A3 | reverse complement strand
AGTCTCGTGGGCTCGAAGAAAGTGCGTGAAGCGGAGTATCGCGACGGCCTTCAAGTGACTCGCTGAGCACCACGATTTTTTTGGGATATGCTGGGTTTGCGCCATGGAGGCGCAAGAAGCTAAGCAATGAAGCGAGAAGAAGCGTTGGAAGCGGCCGTCAAACTCACTGCAGCGTTGCTACATTCGGACACCTACGGTCGTTGGGGAAATCTGGATGAAGATTCCGACCTTGCTGTGGACCTGTTTGCCCGTGTCTTCAGCAAGCTGCAGGAAGCTAACGTCTAAGTTCAAAGAACCTTGGTTCCGGCCAACAGCTGTTGGCCGGAACACTGAGTCGATACGTCGGTGTATTGCCGAAGGTCAGAGACATCGGTGATGCGAAGCACTTTCAGGCCATAGAAATCACTTCGTCTTCGCTAAACCACGCATTGTCCAGCAAGAATTTCCTTACCCGCGCTACGTCGTCGGTGTAAGCGACAAGCGCGAGGCTTTTTGTGGCCCTGCTGGCGGTCACGTAAAAGAGTCGTCTAGTTGCCTCCAAGGTCTTCCCCTCCGTTTTCCGCCCGAACAGGTCTTCATACTTAAACATGAAGCCGCGTGCTTCTTGATCGTCCATGATGACCATGACTCGTTCGAATTCTAGTCCCTTCACGCCTTGATGGG
>NZ_JTHN01000437.1 GCF_001399685.1 Paenibacillus sp. A3 | reverse complement strand
CAGCGCGTAAGCCGGGGCATCGTCGATGGTCTCGACTAGATCGACTTTCAATTTGGCCCGCTTGGAATAGAAGCTGCGCTCGAAATCCTCTTTGATCCAGGAGTTCGCGCCCGAGAAGTCCTCGTGCATCCGGTGGCGGTGCAGCAACTCAATCACCGGATCGAGCGACTCAAGGACCCCGTCGCCGTCAATCGCGCTTTGAAGCACCTCCTCGCGCTCGTCGGCATCAAACTCGTCCCAGATGTCGCCGCCTATTAGTGGCCGCTGGATATCGAACAGGTGTCTCTCTTCTTCAGGCAGGTCGGCCAAGATACCGGCGCGTAACTCTGGTAGCGGCCTCCAGGTCTCGTCTTCGTGCGTAGTGGGAGCGAAGAACTCATCACGCCTTGCCAGTGCTAGGCGATATAGGCGGTGTGCCCAGTACAGGGTGTCGCCGGCGAGCAGTCGCAGCGGCGAGCGCGCGTTGAAGGCGCCTTTACCCAAGCGCGCTCGCGGAGACAAGCGCGTCCAGATGTAGTGCGCAAATGCAGTTCGTGCCCGCGGACCGTAGTCCGCCGGCAAGTCGTTGTGCATGTACATCAGGCCCATCATGGAGCGTCGGCGTTCGAGACCAGCCTTGGCCAGGATGTCATCGGGCAACAGGCCGGCCAGCATGACGTCGAGCTCGGAGTTCCCGCCGTAGGTCGGCACCAGGATCATGTTCGGGTTGCGCCGCTCTTCAAGATAAGGCACGAACGGCTTCAACCCTTCGATGGCTTTTCCCGACCGCACAAATCCTGCCCTTTGCGTGGCATTCCAATCGTGTAGGTGAGCCGTCCATTCCAGGCGACCTGTCGCCGGCTCGGATAGGAACGCGAGCTCGAGTGGACCGTGCTCCCATCGATCTATCTGGGTAATTTCGGCCTGGTAAAAGAACGCATTGGAAATTGAACGCATGGAC
>NZ_JTHN01000436.1 GCF_001399685.1 Paenibacillus sp. A3 | reverse complement strand
GCGGTTCCAAGGAGAGGGAGACGCTGCGGATGACAAGCTGACCTTCGCTATCGGCGGCGGTCTCCACTTGAATGCTTCGCACCTTCACCCCGGCCTTCTGCTCGATGCTTCGCTTCATCAGATCAGCAGCCTGCGCCTCCACCAGCTTGCGAGATTGCTCCTGCTGCTTGACTTTCAGCGCTTCGGCCCGCTGCAGGGTGACGGGCAGCGACTCGACCTCTCCGCTTCCCCCGCCCGCCGGCCATTCCGGGCTCGCCGCTCCGCTTTTGAACAGCGCATCCTTGACGCGATCATCCAATTGCGACCGCTGGCCAAGCAGCGAGAAGAGCGGCTGCAGCAGCGCAAGCAGCAGGAACAGGCCGATCACGGTTTTGACGTAGCGCTGCATCGACTGGTTCGGCAGCAGCAGGTCGACGAAGGTGGCGAGCAAGATGACCATGACGATCGACTTGAGCCACCCGCTCAGGAAGTCCATCGTCATCCTCTCCTTCGCAGGGCGCGGTTCAGCGCATCATGACGGATACGTTGCCTGCGGCAATTACAATGGTGATCGCCAGGAAAAACATCAGCCCGACGACGGCAA
>NZ_JTHN01000435.1 GCF_001399685.1 Paenibacillus sp. A3 | reverse complement strand
ACCCTAGACGGTCAGGAGGGAAGGACATGCTTGGAGTGTATTGGGGGCTGCTGATTACCGGCGTTCTATTCGCCCTGGTGACGGTACTGCTCGGTGATTTGCTCAGCAACGCGTTGGACGGGATGTTCGATTTCATGTCCGGCGACGTGCTTCACTGGTTGCAGCCGATGGTGCTCTTCAGCGCGATTACGGTGTTCGGCGGGGCCGGGGTGCTGCTGACAGGCTATACGTCTTTTGCAGCGGGGGCGGTCTTTGTCCTATCCCTGCTGGCTGCTGCCGCATCTGCCGTTCTGATTTATTTTATCTACGTGAAGCCGATGGAGAGAACCGAAAATTCGGTCGCCTTTTCGATGCAGGATTTGGTCGGCCGCATCGGTGAGGTAACCGTGCCGATTCCCGCGCGGGGCAGCGGCGAGGTTGTGATGCGGATCGGCGGCGGCATTACGAATCAAATTGCGGAAAGCTTCGATGGAACGGAGATTGCGGCAGGTCTCAAGGTTGTGACGGTGGAAGTGAAGGACGGC
>NZ_JTHN01000434.1 GCF_001399685.1 Paenibacillus sp. A3 | reverse complement strand
GTGCTTTACGGTGCCCGGGTATCGCTCTCCGTGGCGATTTTTTCCGTTATCCTTAACCTGCTGATCGGAATTACCGTAGGCTCGCTGGCCGGTTATTACGGTGGGAAAGTCGACGGCTTTCTGATGCGGATCGTCGATATGTTGCTGGCCTTTCCGAGCTTCTTCGTTCTGATCACGGTCGTTACCGTCCTGAAGCCGAGCTTATTCAATATTATCGTCGTGTTCGTCGTATTCGGCTGGATGTCCAAGGCGAGGCTCCTGCGAGGGCAAATCCTTTCGGTCAAAAACCGCGAGTTCGTCGATGCGGCGCGGACGATCGGCATGTCGGATTTCCGGATTATTTTCGTGCATATTTTGCCCAACGCCATCGCTCCGGTCATCGTCTCCGCAACGCTGCAGATGGGAAGCATGATTTTGACGGAGTCCAGCCTCAGCTTCCTCGGTCTGGGGATTCAGCCGCCTACCGCGAGCTGGGGGAATTTACTGCAAAGTGCTCAAAGCTTGACGATTCTGAACAATGCGCCTTGGTATCCGTTCA
>NZ_JTHN01000433.1 GCF_001399685.1 Paenibacillus sp. A3 | reverse complement strand
CCCTACGCTGACGTTTCGCAGCAAATTTGCAAGCTGGGTCACCTTGTATTTGTCCGACAGCGAGCTGACAATATGCAGCACCGCCGAGAAAAACAGCAGCGGAAATACGATGAAGTAGATCGCCGTCCCGACGGCGTGGATCATGAACAAGATGAGCGGGTGCAGGACGGTGACCGTCACCACGTTGCCCATGGAGGCAAGCAGCGTAAGTAGAAGCGGCACGACGGCGATCATGAAGTGGATCATATCGGTTATCGCCGATTTCGCATAGCCGATCGCGACGCTGAAGCTGTTGACCGCCATAATCATCAGGACCAGAAACGAAATGGCGTAGGCGATTTTGCTGACGTTATTTTTCTCGAAGGAGCTTTGCAGCGTTTCCAGCAGCATGCTGAACACCGTAAGAATGACGATGGAAACGAGCAGCTTGCCATTGTAGAGAAGCTCGTGAAACAAATATTTGAACAGTCCCGAGAAAACGGAACCGAGGCCGAAATCCTTGGCTCCGAGCAGCAGCTCCATGAAGCTCGGGGCCCGGCTGTCCGGAAAATA
>NZ_JTHN01000432.1 GCF_001399685.1 Paenibacillus sp. A3 | reverse complement strand
CAGCAGCTCCTCGTCAAAACGCATAGGCGCCGTAACAAGCGTCCGCGTGCCGATACGGATGCGCTTAATGTGCTTCATTTCCGCGAAGGTCTGCAAAATGGAGGCGATCTTGTCGTTGCTGACGGCCAGCGGGTCCCCGCCCGTAATGAGCACTTCGCTAATGCCCGGGTTTGCCCGGAACCACTCGTACGCTTCCGCCAAATTATGAATCGCCGGATCGGCCTTGCCGCAGGAATCCTCCGCCAGCTCCCAGTTTCTTTGGCAGTAGATGCAGATTTGCGGACACCACAGGTAAGGCTTGACGATCGCGATCTGCGAATATCTTCGGGTCACAAAGTCGGTGGGCGAGGTGTCCATCTCGTGCATAAAATCCAGCTCTTCCTTCGGGAGCAGCCTGGCTTCCAGCATTTTGTCCAGATAGATCCGGTTCGGAATGACCTGCGCCCGCAGACTCCGGTCGTGCCGATGCCGGTCCGCCTTGGGGTCGGGGTCCATCAAAGACAGGTAAAACGGTGTGATCTCGCAAGGAATCCCCTGTGCCATCGCCGCATCGAT
>NZ_JTHN01000431.1 GCF_001399685.1 Paenibacillus sp. A3 | reverse complement strand
AGTCTCGTGGGCTCGGAAACGATCGTATGGAAGGTGGCGGTGGCGACGATCTTTATTTTGTCGACAGCGTTGGCGATGTGGTGGTCGAAGCCGACGACAGTGGCGAGGGCTCTTTCGCGATAGCGAGTACCGACATCGCGATGACACCATCGCAAACCGAGAACAGTGCGACCCAACCCTCTGGAGCAGAATCGGGTCCTTTCGGACGCCTGGTGCCAGGGGAGCATCGCAGCCGCAGCGGCGATACGGTGGTGGCCAGTATCGACTTTACGTTAGGCGACAACCTTGAAGCGCTGCTCCTGGTCGGAAATGCCACGATCGGCACAGGCAATGCATTGGGCAACATGCTGTCCGGAAATGACCGCGACAATGTACTGCGCGGCCTCGATGGCGACGACGCCCTCTTCGGCAGAGCCGGTAACGATGTGCTGTTTGGTGGGGATGGAAGTGACCAGCTGTATGGCGGGAGTGGCCGCGATACCTTGGCCGGCGGCGATGGTGACGACACGTATTACTACGGCAGTGGGCAAGGAGACGATACTGTCGTCAACGCCGACGTATATGGTGAGGATGTGCTGTATTTGAATGAAGCGAGTTTCGATGAATTCGATTTTGCTCGAATCGGCGACGATATGGTGGCAACGTTTAACGACCAATCGGGTAGCCTCACCTTCAAGGATTGGTATACGGCTGCCGCCAATCGTGTCGACCGCATGTACGACCAGAATTGGACCGAGCTCACCGCGGATCAAGTCGACAGCTTGGTTGGGGGGGCGGAATTGAGCCAGCTGATAGGAGCAATGGCGCATGGCGAGGCAGGGCAAGAGATCCATACCCAGTCC
>NZ_JTHN01000430.1 GCF_001399685.1 Paenibacillus sp. A3 | reverse complement strand
ATGTCGGGGAAACGGTGGACATCCAAATTCCCGTCCGGGTCGTCGGCATCCTCAAGAAGCCGGAGGGCGTTCCCGATGATATGCTGATTCATCAGAAGACGGCGTTCGTATCGCCGGCACTCGGCAAGCGGCTTCAGGAAGCGATCATTCAAATGAATGGCGGCAAGGTCAAGGAAGATAAGAACTCCTCGCAGACGGCCGAGTATAACGAGGTCAAAATTAAGGTGGACAGCAGCGCCCATGTCAAAGAGCTGGAATCGCTGCTCAAGAAGCTGAAGCTCACCGTGCAGACGAATCTTCACCGCGAGGAAAGCATGCAGAACGAGCTGCTCATCGTCCGGCTGATCTTCGGCGGCGCCGGGGTCTTTATTTTGTTCGTCGCCTCGATTTCGATCATCGTCGCCATGACGATGTCGACCTATCAGCGCAGGCGGCAGATCGGCATCATGAAAGTGCTGGGCGCCAACCTAAGCCAAATCCGCAACATGTTTATGGTCGAATCGGCGCTGCTCGGGCTGCTCGGGGGCCTGGTGGGCATTCTGGTGTCGTATTGGGTCATTTGGGGGATCAATATCGCCATCATGCAGTTTACACCTCCAAGAGCGGGATCTCAGGTGGAAATTTTGTTTATCAGTCCATGGATCCTGCCGGTCGGTCTGTTCTTTGCCATCATGACCGGCGTGCTGTCCGGCATTTATCCGGCCATCAAAGCGTCGCGCACGGACGCGCTGACCGCCATCAAACGAGACTAAACGTTTAGGAGTTATGCAGCTATGAAAAAAAGAACTTGGTTCGCCGCCGTAGGCGCCGTGCTGGTGATCGGCGTGACGGGGCTGTTATATTGGCAAAGCCGGCCGCAGAACGCATCCCGTCCGGCAGTTTCGCAAGCAACGAACGCATTGAAATTCAAAGCCGTCCGCGAGGATCTGACCAACATTGTCGAAGTGAAAGGAAAGTCCTCCTATCAGAAGGAAACATACATAAACGCTCCGTTCGGCGCCTACGTCACGGCGTGGTCCGTTAAAGACGGCTCCCAAGTGGCCAAAGGCGACGTGCTGTTCCGGC
>NZ_JTHN01000043.1 GCF_001399685.1 Paenibacillus sp. A3 | reverse complement strand
CGATGCTGGAATATAAAGCGATGTGGTATGGTCGCACGATCAGCATGGTCGCCAAAAACTATCCAAGCAGTCAACTTTGTCATGTATGCCAATCGCGCAACCCCGAAGTGAAAAATCTAAACTTGCGAGCGTGGACCTGTTCAGGATGCGGCACGCACCATGACCGTGACCACAATGCCAGCATGAACATCTTGCAAGAAGGACTGCGTTTGTTGGCGAAGGCCAACTGAACTGCGGGAACCGCAGGGATCGCTTGCTCAAGAAGAGAAGGATGCTTCTCTGTTCGCAAGAATCCCCCACCTCAGCGCCATTAGCACAGGTGGTGGGAGTGTTCAACGATTGCGATTTTACCGGGGCTCAGTTTAATGCGTCCGTTCATCACAGTTCGGCTTTCACGAACTGCCGATTTAGAGGGACGAATCTGTTTGTCGCCAAATTCGAGGAGTGCAAAATGGTCGGCTCCGACTTCTCCGAGGCGAGCTTCGACGGGATAACGATCGAGCGGGGCGACTGGTTGTACACAAGTCTGAGGCACGCCAATCTGTCCAAGCAGCACCTGAGAGGAGTCCGGTTCACGGAAGCCGATTTGTACGAATGCAATTTCGAAAAAGCGGACCTGCGGGAAGCCGATCTCACCCGCGCGCAGCTTGCCAAAATGCAAGCTGTACGGAGCCGATCTTCGAGGCGCGAGCCTGGATGGCGTCGATTTGAAGTCGCTTGAAGTCAAGGGCGCCCGGATGGACGCGGCGCAAGCGATCTTGTTTTTGCGCTCGCACGGCGCGAAGGTGGAATAAGGGCTATGAGCATGGGACGAGGCTCGCGGGCTGACCTGCGGGCTGTTTGCCGTTGGATGTATCAAATGAAGTCAGGTTTCGTTCGATAACCGGGTGAATGGCTCTTAACAGCACAAACAAGATCAGGAAAATAACAATGGGATGCCGGTACAATAAAGAAAAAGAAGAAGGAGATGATGAAGTTGCAGACGCAGGAAAGCAAATCATTTACAATAGTGCCTGTCGGGTATGTTCAAGCGGAGAATGGGAAGATGAGCTTGAGCATTTCCGAACCTTACGTACCGGCCCTTAAGGAATTGGCAGGCTTCAGCCATGCGCAGGTGCTTTGGTGGATTCATGAGTTCGATGACGTTGTCTACCGACATACGACTCGAATCGAGCCTCCTTACGATGCGCCTGTTACCGGGGTGTTCGCCAGCCGCTCGCCCGTGCGTCCGAACCCTATCGGTCTAAGCACCGTGAGAATCCATAAGGTCGACGAAAAAACAGGGAAGATCGAGATTTCGGAAATCGATGCTTATCCGGGCACCCCTATTCTTGATATTAAAGCGTATTTTCCCGGCTGCGATCGGGTGAAGAATGTGAAGGTGGCAGCATGGGCGAAAAATTGGCCCGAGTGGCTGCCGGAAGACGAAAATAAGGATGCGTAGCAGCCGATAAAGGGAGTTCGGGTATCATGAACAATAAGGACGTCATCTGTAAAGCCATTGACTTTATCGAAGCGAACCTGAAAGAAGAGCTGTCGGTCATGGACGTGTCCAAAGAAATCGGCTATTCCTATCACCACTTTAGTCGGTTGTTTCATGGAATCACCGGACTCCCGGCCAGCGAATATATCTTAAAAAGAAGATTAACGGAAGCCGCCGATCAGTTGATTCACTCCAGAAGGAAAAGTATTGACATATCGACGGAATATCAATTTACGAATTATGAAACATTTGTCCGGGCGTTCAAAAGGATGTTTGGCATTACGCCTTCCGAGCTGCGCAAGCAGAGCTTTGTTTACCCGCTCCACCGCTTCAGCAGGCTGCGGCAAGAAGACATTCGTTACAGAGACACGATCAGGGGCATAGAGCCCCAGATCGTGGAGCGGGGGGAGATTCGCATCGTGGGGCTGGTAGCCGTCGTTCAGCAATCCGCTCACCCGATCACGGAAGCCTGGTCCCGTTTGTTTCGGGAAACGGACCTTCCTGCGAGCCGGCACGTGCCCGAGAAGTATTATCAGCTCGGATTTTGGCCGACAAATTACGAGATGAACGGTTTCTATGTTATGTGCGGTTTAGAGGTGGAGCGCATTACCGAGATTCCTCTGACGATGACCGCGAAAACCGTCCCCCCGGCCAAGTATATCCGGTTTATCCATAAAGGGCTGTCCCGTCATGTTTCATTCACTTACAAATACATTTATGAAACGTGGCTTCCCCAGTCGGAATACGCCTTGACCCTTCCTTATGAATTTGAATATTACGGATCTGCCTACCAAGGTCCCGACAACGAAGATTCCGAAACGGAAATTTACATTCCGATAAAGCTGATTTAATGGAAACGGCCTTCATGTTTTCGGATTGCTTCTGATAAATCATTTTTATCTGCGGCGGAAAATAGGGATGCCCGGATACGTGCCCCCATATACTTGAAAAGACGGAAGTCGCACGACGCTTTGGGAGAGGAAGGTGGGCATATGGCCATTAGACCGCCTGCGCTGCAAAGAGGTGATACCATCGGAGTCGTTGCCATGGGCAGTCCGTTGGAGGCTGACCTGATCGATGCGCATGTCCAGGTGTTGAGAGGGATGGGGTTTCAGGTCGTCTTGGGACGGTATGCATATGCCCGTAACGGTTTCCTTGCCGGTACCGACCAAGAGCGGGCGTACGACTTGATGACGATGTTCGCCGATCCGCAGATTAATATGATTCTTCCTACCCGCGGCGGCGTAGGCGTGGCCGGCATGCTGCCTTACCTCGATTTCGGCCTCATCCGAAGCAATCCGAAAATCATTACCGGCTACAGCGACGTGACGTTTCTTCTGAACGCACTGTACCGCTATAGCGGGCTCTTCGCCTTTCACAGCCTCATGCTGATTGATTTCAAACCGGATACTCCCGAGTATAATTTCGACCAGTTTTTTACCGCCGTATCGTCATTGTCTTCTTATCGGCCCATTTTAAATCCGCCGAATGTTCCGCTAGTCAGCCGTGTACCGGGGAATGTGACCGGACCGATTGTCGGCGGCAATCTGACCTCTGTGGTCGATACGTTGGGTACGCCTTACGAGATCGATACAAGGGGAAAGGTGTTGTTTCTGGAAGAAACCCACGAGCCGGCCAATACGGTATACAGGTATCTGAATCATTTGAAGCTGGCAGGGAAGTTCCAGGACTGTCTTGGCATCGTCATGGGCGAATGTACGGATTGTCCGGCCGCCTATGGCAAGTCTTATGAAGATGTAATCAGCGAATTCGTCGTTCCTCTCGGCAAGCCCCTGCTGACGAATCTCGCAACCGGACACGGCCACTATAAAGCCGCGATTCCTATCGGGGCTATGGTGAACCTGAATACGTTCAACAACACGCTAACCGTGCTTGAACCGGCGGTTAGCGTACGGCAGACATAGAAGGTCATTTCAGTGTGATAGACCTAACACAAATTGCGGAGTCTTGTTAAAATCGTAGCCGAGTCTCAGGCTCCGGATCAGAGCTATCCGGGGATCAGAGTGTTGAGAAAATGGTTTTGACAAGAATAGAGATACTTACGGAGGTGGGGGATCTACTGGAGGAGCGAAAGCGTTCGCCTTTGTCTGCAGGAAATAATACCCGCTGTTAAGCGGCTTAAAATAAAAATTTCCTGCGGACAACAGCGATCGGAAGTAGATCCCCCACCCCCTCGTACACCTCTATTACCTAATTGACCACTTTCTCAACAAGCTCTCCCGGATCACAACGATCCGGGTTTTTTTCGTATTCCCGGGGAATCGTGCGTCCGGTTAATAAAGTTTTAATGATTTGTTTAGAAACGGCTAATCCCCGGTTTCTAGAATGTTTAGCTCTTCCGGTTAGGATGAAAGTATGGAAGCCGGAGATGCTTTCAAACCCCAATCCCAAGGAGGAAGAAACCATGAACAAACGAATTGCATTAACCGGAGTCAGCGTAGCCGTCGGAAGCCTGCTTTTGATCGGTTCCGCCTATGCGGGGCTTGGAGACGCCCCGGGGTACGACGCTTACAAGTCGGCCGTCAAGCAAACGTTCGCGGTACAAAACGTGACGAAGCAAATGAATGTGACGGTGAAGGATAACGGAACGAAGCTGCTCGACGTGCAGTCGACCGTCAAAGCCGATAAGGCGAAGGACGAAATGAGCGCGGAAATCAACCTCAGCGGCGGCGGAGCAAGCCAGAGAGTTAGCCTCTACCACCAGGACGGCAAGCAAATCGTCAAAGCGAGCGACAACGACGTATACAACATCATAGAAGGAAAAGAGTGGAAGGGGAAAGCGGGCGAGCACCGGGGACAGGCTCCGGACGGCATTAGCGCCGAAGTCGAGAATGTCGTCGACGCCCTAGTCGGCAACCTGAAGGATTATGTCACCTTGTCGCCGCAAGCGGACGGGACGAAGAACATTTCGATGCAGCTGAGCGGAAGTCAAATTCCGGCAGTGGCGAATGCGATCGGATCGCTTGTGGTGAAGCAGGCTGCAAATGCAGAAGAGCATCATAACGGTGTTCAAGGGCCTTTCGGCGATAAGCTCCAGGGACTCCACGACAGCATGCCGAAGCTGACGCAGGATGTGAAGATCGACAAGTTCGATCTGGCTGCCAAAGTCAACGCGGACAACCGGATCGAGAAGCAGCAAATGACGCTGACGATCAGCGGTAAGGATGCGCAAGGCGCTTCCCATGAAGTCGTCGTTGCCGCCGATTTCGGCTTATCCAACTTCAACGGCACGACGCCGGACCACATCGATCTGAACGGCAAGCAAGTGAAAACGATCGATGTGAAAAAACACGGAGAATAAGCTTGGTATTGCGGCGGGACAAAGGACGGCCCGACAGCCGTCCTTCGCCGTCCGCGCAAAAGCTTGAGCTTCGATAAATGAGGAGATGAGCCGATGGAAGCTGTCCTGGAGCTACATGGATTGACTAAAATTTATGCCAACCGGCGCGGCGTGGAAAATATTACGCTGCAAGTGCAGCGTGGAGATATTTACGGATTTTTCGGGCCGAACGGAGCCGGCAAAACGACCGTAATGAAGATCATTGCCGGACTGTGCCGGGCGGACCGGGGGCAGGTGCGCTTGTTCGGGCAAGATGCCTCAGCCGACTTCGTGAAAGCGATGAGCAAGGTGGGCGTGCTTATCGAGACGGCGGACGCTTACGATTACATGAGCGGCTACAAAAATTTGGAGCTCGCCGCCCGGTTTTACCCGCAGCTGCCCCGCAAACGGATCGACGAGGTGCTGGAGCTGGTCGGGCTCGCCGCCTTCAAGCACGAGAGAGTAAGCCAGTACTCGCTGGGCATGAAGCAGCGCTTGGGCGTGGCCGCGGCGATCCTGTCCGAGCCGGAGCTGCTTATTCTGGATGAGCCGACGAACGGGCTCGATATCGAGGGCATGGTGGAGATGCGCGAATTGATCGCCCGGCTGGCCCGCGAGCAGCACATTACGTTTTTCTTATCCAGTCATCTGATTACGGAGATGGAGCAATTGTGCAGCCGGATCGGTATTTTGTATAACGGAAGGCTGGTTCGGGAAGATTTCGTAGCGGATATTGTCCGCGGCGCGAACCCGACGACGCTGGAGAACTATTTCATGGAGCAAGTGCGCGAAGAAAGGAGAGCGGAAGTACATGCCTAGTTTTTATGCGAATACAGTAAACGAGCTGGCAAAGCTGCTGGCCCGGCGCAAAACGATTGTTTTTCTCGTCCTGACCGCCCTGGTCCCGATTGCTGCGGCAGCTGCCGCCTCGCGGCTTCAATTCGGCTTCGGCGTAGCGGCGCTGACCTCTGCGGATTTCCCGGTCATCCTGCTCGGCTTTTATACCGCCGTCTACTTGCCGCTGCTGCTCTTCATGACGGCGTCCGATATGTTCGCCGGGGAAGCGGGCGACAAGACGATGAAGCTGCTTCTAACGCGGCCGATCACAAGATTTCAAGCGTTCGCGTCCAAGCTGGCCGCCATGCTCGGGTATACGGCGCTGCATCTGGCGATCGCCTTTGTCGTATCGGTGGCAAGCCTTCTGTTTCTGGGCGGCGGGGGTGCGGTGGTGCAGGGACTGGGCCGGACGGCCGCCGCTTATGTCACGGCGCTGCTGCCTCTGTTCACGCTCGGACTGGCCGCGGCTTTTATCGCCCAATTTTTCAAAAACGGCAGCGGCGCGCTGACGGTTTGCATTCTGCTGTACGCTTCGGCAAAGCTCGGCGCTTACTTCGTGCCCGCGCTGGCGGTATACACCCCTGCGGCTTACACCGACTGGCATATGCTATGGCTCGGAGCCTCCGTGGCGTCCGGTAAAATCCTGAACGTCTTTATGTTTCTGGCCGCTTGTTGTATATTGTTTTTTACAGGAGGCTATACCTTATTCGAGCGAAAACAATACTAGGAGACCGAAGCGATGTCCATCAAAGTCCGGTTGGTACTATCCTATTTCTTGATGCTTATCGTGCCGGTCATCCTTGCCGGCGTCGCGTTTTTGATCATTGTCGCCGCTTTTTTTGGTGACGTCAAGTCTCTGTACAACGTCGATATGAAGAGCCACAATGCCATCGAGGAAGTGATCGAGAAGGAAGCCGCCGTCAGTGCCGAATTAAAGCTCAAGACGACGGAAGATCCGGACTCCCTGCTGGACCCGGCAGTCGTGGCGCAGTTCGAAGAGCGGCTGAAGCCGATTAATATGGGGCTGGTCATCCGCAAGCAGGAGAGCGTCGCCTACGTCTCGGAGAAGCTGAACAAGCCGGGGCTGCTTCGCAATTTGCCGCCGTACGGGGCGGCGGATTCCGATCGCAACGGCCACGCGATGAAGGACTGGGGCCCGTGGTTCTTATCCCGGCAACATGATTTCCGTTTCAAGGACGGCAGTCCGGGGAGCGTCTTTGTCGCCACAGACATCAATTTTATCGGCAAGTTTGCACGCACCTACACTTCGGCGTTTTTTATTTCACTGCTCGTTATTCTCGTGTTGACCAACGGCTTGCTGACGTATTGGGTATCGCGCAGCGTAATTCGTCCGCTTCGTCAATTGCAGCGGGCGGCAGGCGAAATCCGCGAAGGAAATCTTGACTTTGAAGTCAATCCGCAGGCGAAGGACGAGATCGGCGAACTGGCGGTGTCCTTCGAGCAGATGCGCCGGAGGCTGAAGCAATCCGTCGAAGTGCAGCTCAAGTACGAAGAGAATCGCAAGGAGCTTATTTCCAACATCTCGCACGATCTGAAAACGCCCGTGACCGCCATTAAAGGCTATGTTGAAGGCATTATGGACGGCGTATCGAACTCGCCGGATAAGCTTGACAAATATTTGAAGACGATTTATGCCAAAGCCGTTCAGATGGATCATCTGATCGACGAATTGTTTTTGTTCTCCAAGCTGGATTTGAAGAAGCTGCCGTTTCATTTTGAACCGGTGAACTTGAACGCTTTTTTGCAGGACTGCACCCTCGATATGCAGCTGCACGCCGACATTGAAAAGAAAGGCGTCACGCTTCGGTTCGACGCTCCGGAGACGCAAGCTCCGGTGTGGGTTACGGCCGACCGGGAGAAGCTGAAGCGGGTGCTGGTCAATTTGATCGGCAACGCCATCAAATATATGGATAAGGATGAGGGACTCATCACGCTGCGGATGCGGTCCGACGGCGACCGGGTCATCGTGGAGGTAAGGGACAACGGTCAAGGCATTCCGCCGGAGGCGCTGCCGCATATTTTCGACCGGTTTTACCGGGCGGACCCGTCGCGGAACAGCGGTACCGGAGGCAGCGGGCTGGGCCTTGCCATTGCGAAGCATATTATCGAGGAGCACGGCGGCGTCATTCAGGCCAAAAGCACGCTTGGCGAAGGCACGAGCATTTATTTTACGCTCCATCAAACTACGGGCGGCGAGGGCTGAGCGATGAAAAATATTTTAATTATCGAAGACGAAACGAGCATTGCCGAGCTGGAAAGAGATTATCTCGAAATCAACGGGTATCAGGTCGATATGGAGCACAGCGGGGACGAGGGTCTGAAGAAGGCGCTGACGGGAAATTACGATCTGATCATTCTCGATCTGATGCTGCCCAAAGTGGACGGCTTCGAGATATGCCGGAAAATCCGCGACAAGCACGATATTCCGATTCTGATGGTATCCGCGAAAAAGGAAGAGATCGACAAAATCCGCGGCCTTGGTCTTGGCGCCGACGATTACATCATCAAGCCGTTCAGTCCGGGCGAGCTGGTCGCCCGCGTGAAGGCGCATTTGTCGCGCTACGAGCGGCTGCTCGGCAGCCGGGCTCCGCAGACGGAGGAAATCCGCATCCGCGGTCTTCTCATCGACAAGTCGTCCCGCCGCGTGTTCGTGAACAATCAGGAAGTGACGTTTACGACGCGGGAGTTCGATCTGCTGACGTTTCTCGCTTCCAATCCGAACCGCGTGTTCAGCAAGGACCAGCTGTTCGAGCACATCTGGGGCTACGATTCGGTCGGCGATATCGCCACCGTCACCGTCCACATCCACAAGCTGCGGGACAAAATCGAGCAGGACCCGTCCAATCCGCAGTATATCGACACGATCTGGGGCGCGGGCTACCGCTTTAAGATTTGAAGCGAGAAGACAAGATCCCGCCCATGCTCTCAGAAGGAGCAGGCGGGATCTTGTGGTTTGCGAGAGTGCGTGGGGCGTGCTTATGGGACTGACCGCCACCATGCGGCGCCGTGACGCACGGCCGGGAAAGCGTGCGTTGCGAATATTAGAGGAACCCGGATGCGCTATCGTACCTTTTTGCCTTGGATCGCGGTTGATAGGGGAACTCACGTTCCTCTATGCTTGTCGAAAAATATATTTTTGCCTCCGCACGGACGGGTTAACGCATCGCAGATGTCTTATTTCTCAAAACGCAGGCATTGGCTTATAGTTAAAGCACTGGTGTTCCTCTATATTCTTCAAAGCTACTTGCTTACCGGCCGGTGCTTCTTGACGGCGAGCCGCTTCCCATCGAACAGCTTCTTCACATCGGCCTGTGCGAGAAATACGCTGAGCAGCAGCAGCGCCGCGCCGACGTATCCTCTGGACGTCAACGTTTCCCCGGCAAAAACAAAGGCGAAGATCGCGGCGAACAACGGTTCTATTCCGAAAATCAGCGCCGTGCGCGTAGGCGAGGCGTTCTTTTGCGCGGTAGCCTGCAGCACAAAAGCGACGGCGCTGCATAAGACGCTCAGGCCGAGGATCGATGTCCATGCATCGAACGTATCCGGCAGCTTCGGCGTCTCCATCAGGAAGGAGAAGGACAGCGCCCACAGCCCGGCAAATCCGAGCTGCAGCACGCCGAGGGCGATCGCATCCCCCTGTTTTACGACCGAGCCCGTAATCAGCATATGCACGGCGAACAGCAGCGAGCCGAGCATGCAATAAATATCCCCTTGATTGATCGTCAGCGACGAGGTCAGCGTTAGCAGGCCGATCCCGACAATGGCGAGTCCGATGCACAGAAGCAAGCGCGCCTCCGGTTTTTTCCTCAAGAATAGGATCGACAATATAGGAACGCAGATCACCGAAAGACCGACGAGAAAGCCCGCGTTCGAAGCGGAGGTCGACCGGACCCCGAAGGTGATGAACACGAAGCTGAGAAACAAGATCGAGCCCAGCACAAAAGCGGAGCTTAACGTCGACCAGCCGGCACTCCGTACGCGTTTATGAAAGACAAGCGCCGACAGCAGAAATGCAATCAGCAGCCGCAAAGCAATAAGATTAAATGTCTCTAACGATTGCAATCCGACTTTGGTGAACAAATACGAGGACGCCCACAGCATCGTCGCTCCCAGCATCATCAAATCCGCTTTAACTTCCGTTCTCATCTGTCCGGCTCCCTACACGATATGTATTTACACATCGATTAGTATAACGGTACACTATGAATAAGAAAAATGAATGTTTATCATATAATATGTGAATTATTTTCATGAAAAGGAAGACGATCCATGTCATTGGCCAAATACGAAGTATTCAGCACGGTCGTCGAGCTGGGGAGCCTGACCCGGACGGCCGAGAAGCTCGGACTGACCCAATCGGCGGTCAGCCATGCCATCGCCAGTCTGGAGTCCGAGTGGGGCTTCGCCCTGCTGACCCGGGGGCGTGCCGGAATCGGTCTGACGCCGAACGGCACGCGCGTGCTGAAGCATGTCCGGGACATTATCCAGCGAAGCGAGCTGCTCAAGCAGGAGGTCGCTTCGATTCAGGGGCTGGAGACCGGTACGGTGCGGATCGGCACCTTCACGAGCATTTCCACCCAGTGGCTACCCGGCATCATGAAGCGGTTCCAGGCGGAACACCCGGCCATCGAGATTAAGCTGCTGGAAGGCGACTACGACGAAATTAACGATTGGATTACGAGCGGCGCGGTCGATTTCGGCTTCGTTTCGTTAACGGCGGCCCGGCCTTTCGACATCATCCCGCTGACCAAGGACAACCTGCTCTGCATCGTGCCTGACGAGTCCCCTTACCGCGAGATGACCGTCATGTCGCTTGCCCAGCTGCAAGCGGAACCGTTCATTATGCCGAAATGGGGCAAGGAAAGCGACCTGTTGCGCATCATCAAAATCAATCGGCTGTCGTTGAACATCAAATACGAGGTGCTGGAAGATCAAGCGATCATGGCGATGGTGAAAAACGGGCTCGGAATCAGCATTTTGCCGGCGATGGTACTCTACGAGGCGCTGGACGGCATTCATATGATCGGCCTCGAAGGCGATCCGTACCGCACGATTGTGCTCGCGGCCGTATCCTTCAAGCAGCTTTCTCCGGCTGCGCGAAAGTTCAAAAAGCATATCACGGCGTGGCTGAGCGAGCAGCACGTATCGCTTTGACAGCATCCGTACGTCAGCCCGGATTGCGGGACGCGTCCCTGATCCGGACCTTATTTTTGTCCAAATGAATCGTAAGAAAGTACATATCCCCGCACCAAGCGATCGGCTACAATAAATACAATAGGGGAGGGATGACGGATGAAGGAACGTTCCAGTCGATTGGCGCTGTGGTATTCGGCTCCGGCCCGCAGGTGGGAGGAGGCGCTTCCTATCGGGGGCGGCCGGCTCGGCGGCATGGCATTCGGCACGGTGGGGCAGGACAAAATTCAATTAAACGAAGATTCCGTCTGGTACGGGGGACCGAAAAAAGCGAACAATCCCGACGCGCGGGCGAACGTGCCGGAAGTCCGGCGGCTGCTGATGGAAGGCAAGCAGCAGGAAGCGGAGCATTTGGCCCGGATGGCGCTCATGTCGGCGCCCAAATATTTGCACCCGTACCAGCCGCTCGGCGATCTGCTCCTGTACATGCTCGGGCACGATAAGCCGCCGCAAGCCTATGAGCGGGAGCTCGATCTGGAGCAAGCTCTTGCACGGGTCCGTTATCAAATGGACGGCGTCCGCTACACCCGGGAATATTTCAGCAGTGCGGTCCATCAGGTGCTGGCCGTCCGACTGACGGCGGACCGGCCGGGAAGCCTCACGTTCAGTACGCATATGATGCGCCGCCCGTTCGATATGGGCAGCCAAAAATACGGCGACGACACGATGATCATGCACGGCGAGTGCGGTACGGAAGGCGTCCGTTTCAGCGCGGTCTTGAAAGCGGTTGCCGAGGGCGGCAGCGTGAAACCGATCGGCGACTTTATCTCGGTGGAGGGCGCGGATGCGGTAACCCTCTTGCTTGCGGCGGGCACGACGTTCCGGCATAACGATCCAAAGGCCGTCTGCCTGGAGCAGATAGCCAAGGCGGCATCGCTACCGTATGAAGAGTTGAAGCGCGCGCATACGGAAGATCACGACCGCTATTTCCGGCGGGTCGGATTGGAGCTTGCGAAGCCGGAGCCGGATGCGGCGGCCTCCTTGCCGACGGATGAACGGCTGCAGCGTGTGAAGGAAGGGCATGACGATCCGGGGCTGCTGGAGATCTTTTTCCAATTCGGGCGGTATTTGCTGCTGTCGTGTTCACGTCCGGGCGCGCTCGCAGCTACGCTGCAGGGCATATGGAACGATAACTACACGCCGCCCTGGGAATCGAAGTATACGATTAATATCAACACGCAGATGAACTATTGGCCTGCGGAAGTATGCCATCTGCAGGAATGCCACGAGCCGTTGTTCGATTTGATCGAGCGAATGCGTGAAAATGGCCGGGTTACGGCGCGGGAGGTATATGGCTGCGGCGGTTTTATGGCGCACCACAACACGAATCTGTGGGGCGATACACATGTTGAGGGCATTCCGGTCAGCGCCTCGATATGGCCGATGGGCGCAGCTTGGCTGTCGCTGCATCTGTGGGAGCACTACCGTTTCGGGCTTGACCGGTCTTTCCTGGCGGACCGGGCGTATCCGGTCATGAAGGAAGCGGCGCAGTTCCTGCTGGACTATTTGCTGGAGGACGAGCAGGGCCGGCTGTTGTCGGGACCGTCCATATCGCCTGAGAACAAGTTCGTGCTGCCGAACGGAGCCACGGGCAATCTGTGCATGGCGCCTGCGATGGATTCGCAGATCGCATTCACCTTGTTCGAGGCGTGCCGGGAAGCGGCCGCTACGCTCGGTCTGGACGAGGCGTTCCGCCAGCGGCTCGCGGAAGCCTTGGCGAAGCTGCCAAAGCCCGAGATCGGACGGCATGGCCAGATCATGGAGTGGCTGGAGGATTACGAGGAAACCGACCCGGGCCACCGCCACATCTCGCAGCTGTTCGCGCTGCACCCCGGCGAGATGATTCACCTTCACCGCACGTCGGAGCTGGCGGAAGCGGCCAAGCGGACGCTGGAGCGGCGTCTCGCGCACGGCGGAGGGCATACCGGCTGGAGCCGGGCCTGGATTATCAACTTCTGGGCGCGGCTCGGCGAAGGCGACAAGGCGTACGACAACGTAGCGGCGCTGCTTGCCCAATCGACGTATCCGAACCTGTTCGACGCGCATCCCCCGTTCCAGATTGACGGCAATTTCGGCGGCACGGCCGGGATCGCGGAAATGCTGCTGCAGTCTCACGGAGGCGAGCTCGCACTGCTGCCGGCGCTGCCGAAGGCTTGGCCGAGGGGCCGCGTTTACGGGCTGCGGGCGCGCGGCGGCTACGAGGTCGGGCTGACGTGGGACGGACACCGGTTGACGGAAGCGACGATTCGTGCCGGACACGGCGGAACCTGCCGGGTTCGGACGCAGACGGCCGTAGCGGCCGTGGTGGCGGACGGCGAAGCCGTGACGTTCGACGTCCGCCACGGCGTACTGACGTTCGAGGCGGAAGGCGGGCGGACGTACGCGCTGAAGGGGTAAAGGAAGGCGGTAGGATAGGTTCTGCTGCCGACGCGAAGGGAAGGTAGTCAAGCGCAAGCTATCATAACGAAAGGGCAAGGGACGAATTCCGGAACCGCCGGAAGCGTACCTTGCCCTTTTTCGTTTCGCCCGCGCCGATTCGTCGTACGGGCATCGCGCTAAGCGTAAGCCTTGCCTTTGGTCAGGATGCACGCCACCCCGTTGCCGACGGCGCCCGGCTGGGACATTTTCTCAAGATAGCGCAGTCCGCGCTCGCACTTGCGGCAGCGGGCGCACACGTCCGAGGTCACCACCTTCATGTTGAACTTGGTTTTGTCGATGGACGACGCCGGGACGTTCTTTTTGGCAGTTTTCGCTTTGCTCACAGTTTTCATCTCCCGCGGCTTGGATGATGCATTCTATGAGCGGCCCGCCCGTTTGGTCACCGTGCCGGCAGGTAAAGGAGAAAATGTTATGACACATGCGTGCTGTATTATATTTGTTTCCACTTGAGGAAACAATAGCTGTTTAGAGGGGGAAAGGAGCAGCCTGCCTTGGCACGTATTAATAAATCCCAGCTTTTTAGCTTGATCCTGCTGTTTGAATTAGGCAGCACAACGCTTTTTGCATTGGGAATCGAAGCGAAACAGGATGCCTGGATCGCCATTCTGATCGCTACGGCAATTGGCCTTGGACTGTTATGGGTTTATTTGTCTATTCAAACCTATTATCCTAACCAAAATTTAGGCAATATTCTTATCGACGTATTGGGGAAGGCCGTCGGCATACCGCTGGTTCTTTTGTACGGGTTATACTTTTTTCTGATCGGAAGCACGAATCTTTGGGAATTTACAGCCTTTATCCAAATGATCATTTTGCCTACCTCTCCGCTGCTTGTGCTGCTTTTCATCGTAATTTTGACAGCTGTTTATGTGCTTTCGCTGGGGGTGGAAGTGCTGGCCCGCACAAGCGAAATCGTGCTGGGGATGGTATTGTTTTTCATTGTCACGGCGTATATTCTTGTCGCTTCTTCGGGCGAGGCCGAATGGTCGCAGTTATTGCCTGTGCTGGGACACGGCTTTAAACCGGTTATAAAAGCAGCCGTTCCCACGATCGTCAACTTTCCGTTCGGGGAAATGGTCGTCTTCTTCATGTACTGGCATTTTGCGTCGACAAAATTTTCCATTAAACCGCCTTCCTTCTGGGCTGTCGGCATATCGGGCCTGATGCTCTCCATCTCTCTGGTGGCCATCATCTCCGTCTTGGGCGTCGAATTTGCCGCGAATTCGACCATTCCTATTTTTATTGTGATTAAAACGATCAACATTGCGGAAATTTTGACCAATCTCGATTTTATTGCCGTCATCATCATGTTTATCGGCGGCTTCTACAAAATGACCATCTTTTTCTACGGATCGGTACAGGCTTTTAACTCCGTCGTCAAGTTCCGGCGCGAAACCTGGCTGATCTTATTCTTGGGCATTTTATCCGTATGTTTCAGCTATATTTTTTTTACCAGCTTTTCTTTTCATCGGTGGGTCGGCACGAAAGTGTTTATTCCGTATGTTCACATGCCGTTCCAAGTCTTTATGCCCATCCTGCTGCTGCTTATCGTGTGGTTGAAACATGAGAAAAACTCTGCCCAAAGAACTGCCGGCGGCTCTTTAAAGAAAGGATGATCCGATTGCCCGATATGGGAACGTTAAAGGAAGCGGGAGTTCTGCCGACCATTCTGATCGCAGGCGGGGCGGCGTATAGCGGCATCCTTGCCGTTGTCGCCGTCTTTTATGCCATTCGGCGTGTTGCCGGAAAGCGGACGCAAGCCAAGAAAAAGAGCAAAGGCTGAAGTTTGGTTACTCTTCAGCCTTCATCGGCGAATGCGTCAATTCCGTTCTTTTGATCGTCGCCTTGACTTCTACGGTGTACTCCGTTTCGGGAAACAGCTCCTCCCATCGGGATTTCATTTTGTCCCATTCCTTCGGGTATTTTTTACTGAGCGAACTGCCGAAGCCGAAAATGTCGGATTTGAATTTATTTTGGGCCGCCCGGATGGCGGTTTCAATTTCCGTTTTTATCATTTCTTCATTGCGCCTCTCCGCTTTTTTAATCAATTCAAGCATCTGCCCCGGACTAAGAAGCTTGGTTTGACCTTGGGTCTCGGCCAATGCCGTCGTTGTTTTCACGCGAATGACGAACGAGGCCTTCCCGCCATTCAAGGTTGGAATAATGTCCGAGCTGGAATTAAGGATCTCCACGGAATACTTTTTTTCCGGATCCAAGAAGGAAGGCATCGACATAATGCCGTTCTTTGGCTTGCCGATCACCCAATTGTATCCTTGGGCTTCTTGCGGTGTGAGATATCCGACCAATTTGTCCTTTTTAAATACCGCCGATTGATGAAGTTTAATGTTCCGGGTCTTCTTTTCCGGCTTCTGTTCAATGGGATAGGCGGGACTTTGCACGATCTCCAGCGCTCCGGTGACCGGATTAATCCCCGTCCCCAAAATTTGTTTATAAAAACGCAGTATATTTAAGGTGTGCGAACTATAATGGAATTTTTCATTCCGGATTAAGCTCACGAGATGCCGGGCCTGAATTTGTTCGATCCCTTTTTTAACCCCCAGAATATCCCGCGACGGTGAGTCTTTGGCAACGCATATCCAAATGTAGCCCCTCGACTCTCTCCCTCTTGAAAACACGTCCAGGTATGATATGACCCCTTCCTTCGCAATTTGCTCGCTGATGACAAGCAATTTGGTATGAAAGTACACGTTTCTTCGATCCAACAGCTGTGTTACGTTTCTGGCCGCTTCAATGGTCGTATTGCCTGTCGACGAAAAAATCTCCACAGGCGCTTCCTTCTGCGACGCTCCTTTGGCCAAAGCTGCCGGTCTGATGATCTGAGAAGTGACGATGATTTTGCCTGTCTTCGGCTCTTTATCCAGGGCAACCGCTACCACGATCCCGATATCGTTCAGTTCTCTTCGATCCCAGCATCCCGTCAAGACCAATACGGCAAGCGCGATCAGAACCACTGTCCTTTTCAATCTGTTTCCCCCGTTCATTTTGTCGTCCGGGGCCGCCGGGTAATCGATTTTGGCCGCTTCTGCAACAATTGGATAGGCATGCGAATCAAGGAATCCTTGAGATCCGCCCAAATGATCGGAGCGATAGGGGCCATGTACATGACTCCGAAGGACCGTAAAGAGCACATATGGGCCAGCATCAAAATAAATCCGATCAAAATGCCGAATCCTCCGAAGGAGCCGGCCAAAAATATGAGGATAATGCGGAAAAGGATCGTCACGCTTCTTAAGGAAGGCACGATCAGACTGGAGATTCCCGTAAGCGCCGTTACGATGATCATGGGGCTGCTTACAATTCCCGCTTCTACAGCCGCTTGTCCGAGCACGAGAGCCCCGACGATGCTTATCGTTTGTCCGATCGGCCGCGGCATTCTGACCCCGGCTTCCGTAAGCAGCTCGAACGTGATGCCCATCAGCAACGTTTCCACAAAAGCGGGAAAAGGAGTCCCTTCCCGTGAAGCGGCCATCGTGACAAGAAGCACGGTTGGAATCATTTCCTGGTGAAACGTCGTAAGCGCCACGTAAAGGGCCGGAGTCGCCGTAGAGACGAAAAACGCAAAGATCCTCAGCAGTCTCGAAAAAGTCGCGATCAACACTCTGGAGTAATAATCTTCGCTGTTTTGCAGGTTTTCGATAAACAGATGAGGAAGCGTCAGGGCCGTAGGCGATCCCTCACATAATATGGCGACCCGGCCTTCGAGTATTTTGGCCGCTACAATATCCGGTTTTTCGCTGTTGCCGATCGAGGCCAGAAAAGAAAACGGGTGATCTTCGATCCATTGTTCGACTTGTCCCGAATCGAGAACGGAGGCGGCATCGATCCGGTTCAGGCGGTTCTTTACTTCTTGAACAAGCTGCCGCTCGGCCATGCCTTCGATATAGGCGATACAAACGGTGGTGCGGGTCTGAGTCCCTACCTTTGTATTTTCAAAGATAAGCTTGGCGTTCTTGATTCTTCTGCGGATTAACGAAATATTGACGGGCAAATCTTCGGTAAAGCCTTCGCGCGGCCCTCTTGTAACCGCCTCGGTTTTCGGCTCCTCGACGCTTCGCGATTCGTACTCCTTGGACGCGATGGAGATGGCCGACCCGTATCCGTCCACAAATAATACGGTTTCCCCCGATAAAATGCCGTCGAACGCCTCATTCATGGTTTGAATGACCGCGGCTTGACTTAAGCTCAGGATGCGGTTTTGGATGGCGGTTAACCGCCCGTCGCCGCTTTCGTTAGGACGGAGCCGGAAGGAATCGGGAATGGAGAGCAAATTTCCGACGATATGTTGATTGATCATATCGGTGTTAACAAGGTGCTCAATAAAACAAATCGCGGCTTTGAGCGGTTCGTCAAAACCGATCTCAAATTCCCGGATAATCACGTCGTCGCTTCTTCCCAACGTTTCCTTCAGATGCGCAATAATCATGGCCAATGTGCTGCTGATCGGATGCTCGTGTATCAAGAAAATCACCTCGATGCCTGCCTTGTAACGGTATTATTTGTAATGGCAAGGTATATATTCCCTGGGTTATCCCGCCGGTCTCCATCCCGCTGATTCTGCAAAGCTGCGCCAAAGAAACAAAAATAATACAACAAATAAAAAAACCGTCTTGTTGTTGGCTTTCTTCGTCCATTTTAGAATAAAAACAGAAGCCGGACGGCATTGGAAAAGCCGGTTTCGGTCCCGCGGACCGCATGCTCCGCAGGAACAAATCCACAATAAAGTCAGGGGTGCTGAATTTGAAAAGAATAAAAAAAGGTCTGGTTTCCATGGCGTTCCTTACGCTGGCTCTCTCGTTAGCGGCTTGCGGGCAGACGCCCGCGGTAAGCGATTCCGGGAAAAAGGAAGAGAAAACCGCGGCCCAAAAAGAAGAGAAAAAAGCGAATCTCGTTGTTGCCGGCGTCGTCTTTCAGGAAGACCAGTTTATGAAGTTGCTATCGCTCGGCTATCAGGATGCGGCCAACGCGGCTGGCGTCAAAATTTTGACGGGAAATACCGGGAACGACCAGGGAAAAGAAACCGAGCTGATCAACACGTATATCGGGCAAAAGCTGGACGGGATCGCCATCGCGCCGCTTAATCAGGATTCTTCGGTGGCTGCGCTGAAACGGGCCGACGACAAAGGGGTGAAGGTTTCCGTAACGAACATTTCCTTGACCAACGCGCCGTTCATCGTCGGCGGCTATACGTCGGACAACAAAAATATCGGCCAGGTGACCGGGAAAGAAGCGGCCCGCTTCATCCAAGAGAAGCTTGGGGGAAAAGCGAAAATCGCCGTGCTGCAATACAAGTCCCAGCTCCCGCAGCAAAGCACCGACCGGGTGAACGGCTTTTTGGAAGAGGTGAAGAAAGTTAACCCCGATGTGAAGGTCGTGGCCGATCAAGACGCATGGCTGCAGGATAAGGC
>NZ_JTHN01000429.1 GCF_001399685.1 Paenibacillus sp. A3 | reverse complement strand
CGACGGTCTCCCGCGTGCTCAATAACCGGGGATATATCAGTCAAGCGACACGGGATAAGGTAGCTCAAGCAATGAAGGAGCTAAATTATCAGCCGAATGAAATGGCTCGTTCCCTGTTTAGAAAAAAATCGAATATGATCGGTCTGATTATTCCTACAGTATCTCATCCTTTTTTTAGCGAGCTGGTTTATCATCTTGAGTATCATGCCGATCAAAACGGGTATAAAGTGCTGCTATGCAATTCCAATCGCGATATTTCGAAAGAACGCAAGTATATCGACATGTTGAAGAAGAATCAAGTGGACGCAATTGTTATGGGAAGCAATGTGCAGGACGTCAAGCATTATCTCAATTTAAATTTGCCGATCATCTCATTTGATCGTACGGTTGCCAATAATATTCCCATCGTTACTTCCGATAATTATACGGGAGGCAGACTCGCATCCCGATTATTGGTCGACAAGGGCTGCCGCAAGCTGGCGCATATTTCTGGCGGAGTAGGCGGGCCGAATCACGCCGCATTGCTGGCGAGCAAGAGATTTCAAGGATTTAGGGAAGAGCTTCTGGATACCGAAATCGAACATGTTAGCTTGGAGCTGGAGATTACCGGTTTAGGCGATAAACGAAACGTGGATGAGCTTGTACGATTTTTTCAAGAGCATCCGGATGCGGACG
>NZ_JTHN01000428.1 GCF_001399685.1 Paenibacillus sp. A3 | reverse complement strand
AGTCTCGTGGGCTCGGGCACCATCGCCAACCAGGACACCACCTTGGGCGCCTCGTGTTTTGCCGAGCAACGCGTGGTCGAGACGCTGCGCGACGGCAAGCCCAGCACGCCGTTCATGGCGTTCGGCGACGTGGTGCGGATCGAGATGTTCGATGCCAGCGGCGCCAGCATCTTCGGTGCGATCGAACAGCGCGTCGAGCGGCAGCCGCTGCCATGACCTGCGGTGCAGCGACGGCGGGCGGTCGCGCATGAGCGCGGCCCTGGAGCTGTTTTCGTACTGGCGTTCGAGCGCGGCCTATCGCGTGCGCATCGGTCTGGGGTTGAAGGCGCTGGACTACATTGCCCACCCGGTGCATCTGATGCGTGACGGGGGCGAGCAGCACGCGCCGGCCTATGCGCAACTCAATCCGCAGGAACTGGTGCCGACGTTGCGGCATGGCGATGCGGTGATCGCACAGTCGCTGGCGATTCTGGAGTATCTGGAAGAGGCATTCGCGGACACCGCGGCGCTGCTCCCGCGCGCGCCTGCCGAATGCGCCCGGGTGCGCGCACTGGCACAGCTCATCGCCTGCGATGTGCACCCGCTCAACAACCTGCGCGTCATGCAGGTGCTGGAGCGCGAGTTCGCGCTGGATGGCGCACAACGCCAGCAGTGGACACGGCGCTGGATGGAGCGTGGCTTTGCGGCACTGGAAACGCAGCTGGCGCGCGATGCGCAGACCGGGCGCTTCTGCCACGGCGATGCACCGGGCCTGGCCGATTGCGTGCTGATTCCGCAGCTCTACAACGCGCACCGGTTCGAGGTGGATCTGGCGCCATATCCGAC
>NZ_JTHN01000427.1 GCF_001399685.1 Paenibacillus sp. A3 | reverse complement strand
GTCCGGCGTGGCGAGGTGGATGATTTCTTTCAAGAAGTCAAGCTGCTCCGTGTCGGACATCGGTCGGAATTGTTTGGCAATGGCGAGGTTTTTCTCCAACTGCTCCATCGTTTCCATCCCGATGATGGTCGTGGCAACGGGTAGCGAGAACGTGTACCGCAGCGCCTGCTCGTACCACGGGGCGAGCTTCCCGAGCGCCATCACTTTCATGCCGATCACGGCGACTCCTTTCTCTACGGCCCGCGGAACAAATTCGTGCGCGAAGCTGTAGATGAAGTGGTCGGCGGCGGACAACGCCACCAAGGCGCTGTCGAAGGGGAACCGCTCGATGGCTTCGAGCTGCACTTCCGGGTTCGTATGCCCGCTGACGCTGATCGCCTTGATGATGCCCTGCTCCTTCGCTTCGAGCATCGCCTCCAATGCTCCGCCCTTGGCGAAGCATTGCTCCAAATCGTCCATCGTCACCAGATTATGAAGACGCCACTCGTCGACACGATCGGTTTGCAGCCGGTTCAGGCTGGCTTCGAGCAGACGCCACGAGCCGTCTCTTGTCCGGTCGTGCGTCTTCGTTGCGATCCAGACGTCGCCGCGGCGGTGCCGGAGCGCCTTGCCCAGCCGTTCCTCCGATTGCCCGTCGGAATAGCTCGGGGCCGTATCGAAGTAGGTGATGCCTTCGTCGATCGCCCGGTTGACGATGCGTATCGCTTCTTCCTCCGTGCATTGATGCTCGTCCACGATGCGCTGGGCGCCGAAGCCCAGAATCGGAAATTGCTTGTCGGACGCGCCGAAATATCTATGTTCCAAAAAAGTTCACTCCTTCGGGAATGTAGGTGGTCATAGTCTGATTATACCTAATTATAAGGCGGTTTAATATACGATTGGGAAGGAGTGACCGTTATCCGTACGTCTTACGATGTCATCGTCATCGGCGCAGGCTCCATGGGCATGAGCGCGGGGGCGCATTTGGCGCGAAGAGGGATAAGCACGCTGCTGATCGACGCGTTCGATCCCCCCCATGGAGGAGGCAGCCATCACGGGGAAACGAGGCTGCTCCGTTATGCTTACGCCGGAGGGGGCCCCTACGCGGCCATGGCCGTCCGGGCGAACCGGCTCTGGAACGAGCTGGAGGAGGAAAGCGGCCGGAAGCTGTTCTTTCGCAGCGGCGTGCTGAATATGGCGCCAGCGGGGCATTCCGGGCTCCGCGACAAGCTCGAATCGTCGGCTGCGCTTCAGTTGCCGGTCGAGCTGCTGCGGCCGGAGGAAATTGCCAAGCGCTGGCCAGGCGTTCAGCTGCCGGACGACTACACGGGGCTGTACGAGCCGGAGGCCGGCTATTTGCTCAGCGAGCAGTGCGTGCAGGCGTACCGCGAGACGGCGTTGGCGCATCGGGCAGTGCTGCTTCCGTACACGCGCGTAACGGAGGTCGTGCCGGGGAGCGGGGGCATCACCGTCAAAACCGGGGTCGGCGACTTCCATGCGGACCGTCTTATTATAAGCGCGGGCGCCGGCGTCGGCAGCGTGCTGCTTCCGTCGCTTAAGCTGCCCGTGGCGCCGGTTCGCAAAGCGGTCGCCTGGTTTCGGGCGGACGAAGCGCTGTTCGGTTCTGAACGGTTCCCGGGCTTCACGTTAAGCACTCCGGACGGAGGCTTTTACGGCTTTCCGAGCATTCAAGGATCCGGTGTGAAAATCGGACGGCACGAGAACGGCCTTGCTCTCTCGCCGGTCGAGCAGCCGGCTGAATTCGGG
>NZ_JTHN01000426.1 GCF_001399685.1 Paenibacillus sp. A3 | reverse complement strand
GTCCCGGCGCACCGGTGCGTCGTCGTGGCGAATAAGGACGGAAACTTCGAGGCAGCCGGTCAAGCGGTCGAAGCGTATTTGCGCGAAAAGGGACTTCAAACAAGCGCCGGCGACCGTACCTACACGATATGCGAACGATACAACTACGAAGGCGAAGGATTCGCGCGGTACTCGCTTCCGCTCGTCGATTAAAGCCGCCTGTTGAACCGAACAGCCCCCTTGCGCTTGCCATGCGCTTCTCCTGCCGGACAAGCTCCGGAAAAGCGAATTTGGCCGCACGGGGTTTTTACTGCTCCGGCGGACTTTGCGGCTTGGAAACCGCGGTGCGCGGCGCACCGGCAACCGCTTTGTGCGAGCTTTTTTTGGTAAATAGAGTGAAAAATCCGCTATGCGTCGTTACATTCATCGTTTTGCCGTCCTTTACAAAAACACGGAGGGCCCCCACCTGCTCCTCTTTGTCTTCCTTCCACCCCCACTTGCGAATCTCAGCCTCATAGAAATCCGGAATACTTTCCTTTTCTTCAACACCTTTCATATTGTAGCGGACATAGACGACTCCCGGATTGGAGAACGGAACGTCCGATTTGCGCGCCTCCGCCGGCACGGGAAATTGCTCGTCGATGCTGGAGCCGACAAAGCTATTGTTATTGGAAAACGCGTACCCGTACACCAGAGCCGATAAGGTTACAGCCACCATAAGAAA
>NZ_JTHN01000425.1 GCF_001399685.1 Paenibacillus sp. A3 | reverse complement strand
TCGCTGCACCGAATGCTGCGGTCGCCATCGAGCCGAAGCTGTTCACCAGACTGACGATGGCAATCGCGCTGGTCGAGACGACCATCATTTGCAAGCCCATCGGCAGCCCTTTTTTGACAAGCGATGCGATAATTTGCCGGTCCAGCCGAATATATCGCCGGTCCGCACGGGTCAAGCGCAAAAAATAGCGGGTCCGGTACAAATGAACGATCAGGCCAACCAGACTGACCAGCTGTGCGATGACCGTGGCTACGGCTGCACCGGCCGTTTCGAGGCGTGGAATCGGCCCCCATCCGAAGATGAACACGGGATTCAGCACAATATCGATCACGGTCGACAACAGCAAGAAGTAGAACGGCGTCTTGGAGTCGCCCGCGCCCCGCATGATCATCATCACGAAATTGTAAAAGAACATGAACGGCACACCGACAAAAATAATGCGCAAATACGCGATGGCATAAGGCATCGCATCTTTGGGCGTCTGCATCCATTCCAGTATCGGCGACGAGAAAATGAACCCGATCACGGTGATAATCACCGCCAGCGTCATAAAAAACAGCGCGCTCGTACCGACCACGCGCTTGGCTTGCTCTTCATTTTGCGCGCCGATGCTTTGTCCGATCAAAATCGTGGAAGCCAATCCGATGCCGAACACAAGGCTAAGCAGGAAAAACATAATGTTGTTCGCGTTAGAAGTGGCAGCGAAAGCGCTCTCACCGAGATAGTTGCCAACCCAGATCGAATTGATCGTACCGTTCAGCGATTGGAGCACGTTGCCCATCAGCACCGGCAGAGCGAACAGCAGCAAGTTTTTGGCTATAGGGCCTTCCGTCAAATTGGGGCTTGCAGCGTTTGTTTTAGGCATGGTGATCCCTCCGGAGAAAAGAAAAGCGGCCTTGGGAGGCCGCCCTCGATGCGCACACGTGAAAAACATGCCGCTTTCTCCATTATAATCCAGAACAGGCCGCGCGTAAATCGGACTGCTCGCCTAACCCCGCTTACGCTTCCGGCTTTGCAGTCGAATCGGCGGGGGGGGCCGGGACGAGAGCCGGGTGACTCGCCACGGGAGTCTGCCGACTCGTGCG
>NZ_JTHN01000424.1 GCF_001399685.1 Paenibacillus sp. A3 | reverse complement strand
GCTTTCCGAAATGATGCTTTTGAATACCGTGATGCAGTCCCGGGTATTTTTCTTCTCCAGCGGATGCAGCGGGCAGTCGGCTCGCCGCACCTTTTCCTCGCATTGATTCAAGTAGCCGAACATCCGGCTGCGGGCGTCGGATAACGTCTCGCTGTCGACGAGCAATCGCAAAATATCCGGATTGGCGTCCAGCAGCTCGGAAATTTTCTCATGAGTAGCCATATGCAGCCTCCGCCCCATAACGTGAATTGGCCACGCTTAGCTCAGCAATTGCTCCTCCACCTGCTCGGCGAGCCGCAGCGCTTTTTCCTCCGGGTCCTCGACGCGCTTCAGCGCCTCTTCCCGAGTAATGATGCCCTGCCGCACCAGCAAGCTCATTTCAAAATCGTACGGATGAAAACGGTGAACCTGCTTGTGCTTCACGATCCCCAGCGAATTCAACCGACAATTCGTCGAATTCGGATCCACGTCCTCCGGCTTGGTCCATCCCAGCTCCCGGATCGTACGGTAAATTTCGTCCTCCTGATACCCAATGATCGGAAAGGCGTTGATCGTATAAGGAAACGGGGTCGTTCTGTACTCGTCCTTATCCAGCATGAGGTACGTATACACCTCGTCCCCTACGCGCTCCGCGAGCGGCTTGAACAAATTTCTCCGCAGCTCGTACGGAATTTTGTTGTCCTGAAATATAATTTCGTTCTCGGATTGGATCAGTTGCCCCGGGCTGTTGCCCAGCATCACCATCGGAATTCCTTTTTCGATAGCGACTCGCAAACACATGTTCGTCACGATGCGGATGCACGAGATGCAGATGCCGCTGCCGAATTGCGTCAGATGGGTCGGGTAAACCTCGGGCGCAGAGCTCTGCAAAAAAA
>NZ_JTHN01000423.1 GCF_001399685.1 Paenibacillus sp. A3 | reverse complement strand
TTTTTGAACGCGACGTTCGGCAATGCCGCAGAGCTCATCATCGCCATCTTTCTGGTTAGAGACGGGATGTTCGATATCGTCAAAGCCAGCATCACCGGCTCCATTATCGGGAACATGCTGCTGGTGCTCGGACTTAGCGTGCTGCTCGGCGGATTGAAATTCAAGGAACAGACCTTCAACGTTAAATTGGCCGGTCACAATGGATCGCTCATGTTATTGGCCGTTATCGCGCTGTTCATTCCTGCCGCGTTCGCCCGGAGCTTCACCACTCAGGAAACGTCCAATCTGAGCGTCATCGTATCCGTGATCCTGATCATCGCTTACCTGCTCTGGCTCGTATTCTCCATGGTCACGCACAAGAACGAACTCTCGGACGAGGTCGTGGAGCACGGGGAAGCCGCATGGTCCAAAGGGTTGTCGATTGTATTCCTGCTTGTCGCCACCGCTATGGTCGCCTTTCAGAGCGAGTGGCTCGTGCATACGCTGGAGCCGTTCAGCCATCAATACGGACTGTCCGAGCTGTTCGTAGGCGCCTTCCTGATTGCGATCGTCGGCAATGCCGCGGAACACAGCGCCGCTATTATAATGGCCCGGAAAAACAAAATGGGCGCCGCCGTCGAAATCGCGGTCGGCAGCAGCCTGCAGATTGCTCTGTTCGTCGCGCCTGTATTGGTGCTGCTCTCGCTCATTTTCGGCAAAACGATGGATCTTGTGTTTACCACTTACGAGCTCGTAGCCATCGGCGTAGCCGCGTTTATCGCCAAATCGATCTCCAAGGACGGAGCGACAACATGGTTCGAGGGCGTACTGCTGCTGGTTGTCTATGTCATTCTGGGCATTGCGTTCTTCTTAGTGTAGAAGCCATAAGACAAAAAAACAAAGAGTAACCTTC